>DASXOV010000202.1:0-4681 GCA_036494005.1 Pseudonocardiaceae bacterium
GTGGCGGATGGAACCCGATGGGGCGACGAGCCCGAGGACGCGCGAGCTGGGGAAGGGAGAGCCTGATGACACACCTGACCGAGCAGCAGGTCCTCGACGAGGCGGTCCCGGCCGGTTCGCGGCAGCATGCCGGGCATCTAGGGGTCTGCCAGGACTGCCGGTTGCGGGTGGCAGCGATGGCGAACCTCGCGGCGGCCGGGCACGTGATGGCGGCGGAATCGCTCGTGGATGTCACGGTGCCCGCGTTCGACCGGGTGCGCAGCGCACTGCCCCTGCGCACCCCGCCCTTGCGCATCCCGCCCCTGCGCACCCCCGAGCCGGCCCGCCGCGCGAACCTGCAGGATCAGGTGCGGCTGGCGGGCGTGCTCGTGCTCGCGCAGTTGCGCCTGCTGCCCGCCGCGCTCGTTCCGGTCAGCGTCATCGGGTTCGCCGCGGCGGTGCTGCTCGCGGTGTCCCTGCCGCCGGGCAGGCTCAGCGTGCAGGTGTTCGGTGCGGTGGTGGCGCTCGTGGTGCTCACCGGCGCGTTGTCCACCTACTCACACCGGCGGGATCCGCGGGCGGAACCGCTGTTCAGCATGCCGGTGTCCCCGGCGACGGTCTTCGTGTGCCGGCTTGTCGGGGTGCTCGGGATCGACCTCACGCTCGGGGTGCTGTGCTCGGTCGCGGTTCGGCTGTTCGGCGGGTCGGACAGCCTCGCCGACACGTTGTCGAGCTGGTTCGGCCAGGCGCTGCTCGCGTCCGGGATCGCGCTGGTGTTCGCGGTCGGCCGCTCCCCGGCGCTCGGCGCGGTGCTGAGCCTGGGGACGTGGGCACTCGGCTCGGCCAGCTCGATGCCTGCCACCACGGTGCTGCCACTGCGCTCGGTGATGTCGGCGCTATGGACCACGTCGCCGTGGGTGCTCGTGCTGGCCGTCGCACTGGTGGTGCTATCGGTGTTGCAGATGCGGATGCCGCGGGTGGCCGCCCAATCCCCGTGAACCATGTGATCGCCAGCGGGTTGATCACTGGCCGGGTTGACGCCGCTCCTGGCGATCCACCCCGGTCTGATCCCCATCCCGAGCATTCGAGATCTGGCAATACGCCGCCGTCGGTTCCCCTGCCCACCCCGACACCCATGCCCCTGACTGCGGGCGCGGGTCCTGCTCCCGCTGCTGCCGCTATGTGCCGGTCATGCTCCGGAGTGTAGGAACACGGCATGACCCACATCGCCGTGAACCGGAGCCGGGCCCGGCGCTACATACCTGGTATGACGCGTTCGCCGACGGCGCAGGTGTGGAGATCCGCCGAGCTGTGGAGATCCGCCGAGTTGTGGAGGTACGAGGTGCGCCACTGCGGCCAGGTCACCCTGGTTCTGCCGGTACTCTCGGCCGCCTCGGTGGCCGGTGCGGTGCTGGTCGCGGGGCCGGCGTGGCAGGACCTGTTCGCGGGCACCCTGTTCCCGGTGTTCGCCGCGTTCGCGGTGGCGGCGGTCGCAGGAAGTGAGCCCGCGCCGGAACTGCAGACGAGTGTCGCGTGCCCGTACTGGACCACGATGGCCCGGCGGCTCGCGGTGAGCGGGGCGGCGGTCACCGCGGGGGCGGTGCTGCTGGTCGTGGTGCTCGCGGTGGCCGCCACCGGGCACGATCCGATGTGGACGTTCGCGCGAGCCTGGTGTTCGGCGATGTTCCTCGGCGGGGTGGCCGCCGCCGCCGGTGCCCGGCTCCGCTCGGTGTCCGGGGCATCGACCGTTGTGCTCGCGGCGTGGCTGGGACAACTGTTCGTGCTCGGCCGCCTGCTGCACTCACCCGCGAGTGAGCTCGCGGTACCGCTGGTGGCGGCTGCCACGCTCGTGGCGATGGCCCTGCGTCGCTGGAACACCACGGAGAGACTCGCCGTCGCGAGTCCCGGGCGGGCAGCGACGTCATGACGACCGCAACGGTGCCGAGGACCCTGTTCGCGACGGTGCGCTACGAGGCTGTGATGGCGGGCCGGGCCCGGGTGCTGTGGTGGGCGCTTGTGCCGCTGACCGCACTGGCGGTGCTGCTCGCGACGACGTCGCCGAACGTGGTCGGCTCCGCCGAGCCGGTGGCGCGCGTCGCGAACACCGCGATCCTGTTCGCCATGCTGTGCACACTCGGTGTCGCGATCGGGTTGACCGACCGCTTCGTGGGCCATCGCCGCTCGGGGCTCACCGATCTGCTCGACGCCACAGCGGCGGGCGGCACAGTGCGCCTGGTCGGAGCCCTTCTCGGCGCACTCGCGGTCGCCATGGCCGTGCCGGTCGGCGCGTTCCTCGTGCTCGTGGTGATCACGGCGTTGTCGGCCGGATCCGGCGCTGTGCTCGGCGCCGGGGTGGTGGCGGTCGTGACGATTCTGCTGCCGGCCGGGCTGGTGCTGAGCACGTTCACCGCGTTGCTCGGGGTGCTGGTGCCGCCCGCCGTGGCCAGGGTGTTGACCGTGCTCGCCTGGATGTGGGCGACGGTGCTCAGTCCCGCGCTGGTGCCCATCCCGACGATCACCGGGACCGTGCTGTCACCGCTGGGTCACTACCCGGCCGCCGCGTGGCTGCACGAGTCCCAGGCGGCGGCGACCTACGGCCTCGACGGGGCGTTGCGCCCCGCGGTCACGACGGGGTCCGCACTGCTCGCCCTGCTGGTCGCGCTCGCGGCGTCGGCGGTGTTTCTTGCGTTGACCAGGATCCGGCTTGCGCTGGCCAGGTAGCGGTACTGCACACGAGATCCGGGGAGATTCGATGGAAGTCTCGATCAGCGGCGTGACCAAGATATTCAAAACCAGGGCGGGCAAGGGCGGCCGTCGCGTGCTGGACGGGATCGACCTCGACGTCGGCGAGGGCATGCTCGGGCTGCTCGGTGCCAACGGCGCGGGCAAGACCACGCTGATGCGGCTGCTCACCACGGTCCTCACACCGACGTCGGGGCGCATCGTCGTCGACGGTCACGACCTGGCGACCGGGCCCGGGGTCCGTGCGGTCAAGCAGTTGCTCGGCTACCTGCCGCAGGAGCTCTCGCTGTACCCCGACCTGACCGGGTGGGAGTTCCTGGACTACGTGGCGCTGCTCAAGGGCATCGGAGACAAGGTCACCCGGCGCAGGCAGGTGGGGGATCTGCTGGAGCGGGTCAGCCTGTCCGAGGTCGCCAAGGAGCGCATCGCCACCTACTCCGGCGGCATGAAGCGGCGGATCGGGATCGCGCAGGCGCTGCTCGGGGATCCGCGGCTGCTCATCGTCGACGAGCCGACGGCAGGTCTCGACCCGCATGAGCGCATGCGGTTCCGATCACTGCTGGCCAGCCTCGGCGGGCGCCGGGTCGTGATCCTGTCGACGCACATCCTGGACGACGTCGCGCAGAGCTGCCCGCAGGTCGCCGTGCTCAGCGCGGGGCGCGTCGCCTATCACGGCGCCACGGTGGGCCTGACCTCCGCGGCGACCGGGCACACCTACCTCATCCCGCCGGGCCACGACGTGCCGGAGGATGCCACGGTCGTCAATGCGGTCACCACACCGGCGGGCACCGAGTACCGGGTCGTCAGCCCGCGTGCGGTGACCGGCGGGAAACCGGTCGAACCGACGCTGGAGGACGGCTATGCCGCGCTGCTGCACAGGAGCGGCACCGAGCCGGTGGCGAAGGGGAATCACGGGGGTTCGGTGGTGATCTCATGAGCGCGACGAAGCCCGGCGGGCTCAGCAGCGGCATGACGAGAGCCGCCACCGTCGTTGCTGCCCTCGCCCTGGCGCTGGTGGCGTGCTCGGGCGGCAGCGGCCGCAGTGATCCGGCAGTGGACTCCCCGGTGCCGCTGCCCCCTCGGCACGGCGCCAGCCAGCAGGTGGGCCAGGAGAACCTGGCGCACCTGTGGCCGCTCACCGTGCCGCGCGGAACCATGGAGTGTCGCCGCGGCGTTCAGGCCGTGTTCGTCGCTCCGGACGGGACGGCGTACGCGCTCAACGACCAGGCGAGCAAGGCCGGCTACCCGAGCATCGAACCGCTGCGGGCCACCGGCGCGGACGGCGACCGGATCAGTCTCGGTTCACTGCGCGGCAAGACACTGAAGTTGTGCCGGGAATAGCAGTTGTGCCGGGAGTAGCAGTTGTGCCGGGAATAGCAGTTGTGCGGGCAGTAGCGTCCCGGGCAGCGGTGGAGTGGTCGGGCGGGGAGACCGTGGCTAGGAGTTCCGCAGGTGCGTTCGCAGTGCCTGGGCGAGCAGCGTGCTTGCGCCCAGCACCTCCAGGCCGACGAGTTCGCCGTCGGCCGACAGGTCGAGTACGGCGATGGTGCGCCCCTCGCGGTCGAGCACCTCCAGGGTGCTTGCCACGTCGGGCGCCACCGAGCCCGGCACGAGACTGATGTACGCCGCGTCGGCCGTCTCGTCCCAGCGCACCCGAAACTCTGCGACGGAATCCCCGCCCATTCCTACTCCTTGCCGACCGTGACGATATAGGCGTTCGTATTGATGACGACCCAGACCTTACCATCGGACACGCGCCACGTTCCAGGGCTGTTGCCGGGGCGTTCCCGGGTGTTGTGCGCATGAATGACGTGTTCCACCTGACCGGTGTGAATGTGGCGCTGGGCCATGCGCTGGCGCGCGTGGTCGGTGTATCCGGCGATGTAGTGCGGGCGGCCCGCCATCATCTCAAAGCTGGTGAGCTGCTCACTTTTCACCGAGGTCACGACGGTGGACTGCA
>DASXOV010000203.1:0-4407 GCA_036494005.1 Pseudonocardiaceae bacterium
TCGGCGACGAAGTTGGTGAACCGCGCGGTGTCGAGCATTCCGGCCTGCCCGATCACCCGCTGCCGGGGGAAGCCGGTGGCGATCTGGGCCAGCGCGGTCATCTCGTCCAGCGGGTTGGAGACCACGATCACGACCGCATCGGGCGCGTGCCGCGCGACGTTCTCGGCGACCTGCCGGACGATGCCCGCGTTGGTCTCGATGAGGTCCATCCGGCTCATCCCCGGCTTACGCGGAAGCCCCGCGGTGATCACGACGATCTCGGCGCCGTCGATCGCCTGGTAACCCGAGCCGTCCCGGCCGGTGGTCTGACCGACCACCCTGGTCTCGAAGCCCTCCACCGGCCGCGACTGGTTCATGTCCAGCGCCAGGCCCTCCGGTTTGCCTTCGACGATGTCGGTCAGCACGACCGTGTCGAACAGGTCGTACTCGGCCAGCCGCTGCGCTGTCGTCGAGCCGTAGAAACCGGCCCCGATGACGGCGACCTTCCCCGAACGTGGCATCCGTGCACGCGATCCTCTCTGGGAACCCTGCTGAGCACCGACGGCGAGGCTACACAACTCCTCCGGCCGGCTCAGGCATCCGCCGGCTCAGGCATCCGTCAGCGGACCACCGGTGATGGTCAGCGCCAGGGCCAGCACGAGCACACCGAACGCGACGTAGGTGAGCACGTCCAGCCCGCGGCGCCGGATGGCGAGCAGCCCGGCTTGCTCGGCCGGGAGCAGCGCCCGCAGGCCCGCCGCGAGCAGGAGGGCAGCACCGATGATCGCGGCACCTTCCCGCCAGTGGTATTGGACGATACGCACCATAGCGATCAGCATGACCAGCAGCACCGCACTGAAACCCAGCTGGGTACGCCACCGCGTCTGGTCGGTCATAATGCCGCCTCCGCGGAGAGGAATACGTCGGCGGTCATAATGCCGCCTCCGCGGGAAGAAGTACGTCGGCGGTCACGGCTTGCTCCGCTCGGCCATCTCGACCACGTTGGTGAGCAGCATCGCCCTGGTCATCGGGCCGACCCCGCCGGGAATGGGCGCCAGGTATCCGGCGACCTGCGCCACCGCCGGATCGACATCGCCGACCAGCCCGGTATCGGTCCGGGTGGTTCCCACGTCGAGCACCGCGGCGCCCGGCTTGACCATGTCGGCGGTGATCAGGCCGGGCCGCCCGGCCGCCGTCACCACGATGTCGGCGCGGGACACCTCAGCCGCCAGGTCACGGGTACCGGTGTGGCACAGCGTCACGGTGGCGTTCTCGGTCCGCCGGGTGAGCAGCAGCCCCAGCGGGCGGCCGACGGTGACCCCACGCCCCACGATCGTGACCCGCGCTCCGGCCAGCGGAACGTCGAAGCGGCGCAACAGCTCCACGATCCCGCGCGGGGTGCACGGGAGCGGGCCCGGCTCCCCGAGCACCAGACGGCCCAGGCTCATCGGGTGCAGACCGTCGGCGTCCTTGCCGGGATCGATCCGCTCCAGGACGGCGCCGGTGTCCAGCCCGCCGGGCAGCGGCAACTGGACCAGGTAGCCGGTGCACGCCGGATCGGCGTTCAGCCCGTCGATCACGGTGAACAGCTCGGCAAGGCCGGTATCCGCGGGCAGCTCGCGGCGGATCGACGCGATGCCGACCCGTGCGCAGTCGTTGTGCTTCCCGCGTACGTAGGCGTGCGAGCCGGGATCGTCCCCGACGATCACCGTGCCCAGCCCCGGGACGATGCCGGCGTCGCGCAGCGCGTCCACCCGCTTGCCCAGATCAGCGAAGATCTCGTCCCTGGTCGACTTGCCGTCCAGCACGGTGGCGCTCACGCCGAACATCTTTGCATTACCGACTCCGGCATCACCGGCTCAGGTTCGGCGGCGGGTGGGCAGTGCGGTGACGACGACCGCGAGCAGGGTGAGCGCGGTGCCGATGACGGTGCGGGTGGTGAGCTGGCCGTCACCTGCGGGCGCGAACAGGTCCAGCAGCAACGCACCGACGAGCTGACCGGCCACCGTCCCCAGCCCGAGCAGCAGTACCCCGGTGATCGGGACGACCGCGGCGGCGCCGCCGATGACGAGGACCCCCAGCAACCCGCCGACGTAGAGCCACGGTTGAGCGGGTAGCGGGCCGGGCAGTCCGCGGATCCCTACGTCCACCGCGGCGATCAGCCCGAGCGCCAGCATGCCCACCGCGAAGTTGACCACCGCGGCGGACAACATCCCGGCCACCGGGTGCCCGGCACCCCGGCCGGCGGCCCCGACCCGCCCGTTCACCGCTTGCTGCCAGGCGATGCCGACGCCGGCGAGCGCGGGGAGCACCACCAGCCACAGGGACCGCGGTGCGCCGAGGCGGTCGGAGACGGCCAGCACCACCGCAACCAGGGCGAGCACCGCGCCGATCACCCGGCGGGCGGTGACGGCCTGCGGTCCGGCCGGTCCGACACCGGCCCGGTCCACCAGCAGGCCGCTGGCCGCCTGCCCGGCGACGACGGCGACGGTGAACACCGCGACACCGACGACGGCGACGGTGAGCCCCTGGCAGGCCACCAGGAACGCCCCGAAGACCCCACCGAGCAGCTGGTAGGGCCGCAGCCGCCGGTCCCGTACCGCCGCGACCACCCGGCGCAGGCCGGTGCGCAACTGGGGCACGGTGCCCGCCAGCACCACCAGCAACACGAGCCCGCCGAGGAAGGAGAGCAGTGCCGCGACCAGGCCGTCGTCGATCCGCCTGCCGAGTTCGCCATTGATCCGGGCCTGGACGGCCATCGCCACGCCGATGCCGACGGCCACCGCGCTGCCCGCGCCGCGGGCCCCCCAGCTCAGCGGCCCGCGCGTCCGGGAGGTCGCCGGTCCGGGGTCCTCTCGGGAGTTCACTCGGGGACTCACCGCTCCGGGTCCGGGCCCTGGTCCACCCGCAGCCCGTTCGCGACGGCGAAGCGGAGCGCGGTCTCCACGTCCACCCGTGCGCCGGACAGCCGGGCCTGCACCAGCAGGTCGGCGTCCACCCGGGCACCGCGCAGATCGGCCCCCTCCAGCCGGGTTCCCAGCGCCCGGACGCCGGTCAGATCGGCTCCGGAGAGATCGGCGCCCCGCAGGTCGGTTTCCACCAGGTTCGCCTCGGCCAGCCGCAACCCGGCCAGCGTCGTCTCCCGCAGATCGGCGCGGCCCAGCGCGGTGAGGCTCAGATCGACCTCGCGCACCGTCCACGGGCGCAGCCGGCACTCGCTGATCGTGCTCCCCAGCAGGGAACAGCCCTCCAGCACCGAACCGGTCAGCACCGTGCGCTGGAAGGTGCAGGTGTGGAAGGCCGTCCCGCGGTGCTGCGAAGCGCCGAGATCGGCTCGGGTGAAGTCACACTCGGTGAACCGGCAGCTGCGGGTCCGCAGACCGCGCAGGTCGGCGTCGGTGAACCGGCATTCGACGAAGGACCGGCCCGTCCACTCCTCGTCGGCGAACACCGCATCGGTGAAGTCCTCCCCGACCCATTCCTCGCCTTCCTCGCCGTTCATTCACCCACCTTGTCAGCCTGCTCCGACAGGTTCCGTCCCGGCTCCTTGGCATTGGTCATACCGAGGTAGTACTACACTGGTAGGCTAGGTGGATGGCGGTCAAGAAGATCAGCATCTCGCTCGACTCTGAGGTCTTCGAGCGGGCCAAGCGCGCCGCTGATGCCGAGGGGGTTGCGCTCTCGACCTGGCTGTCCCAGGCGGCAGCGGAGGCCGCCGGGCTGGCCGAGGCCCATGCCGCGCTGGCGGAATACATCACGGTGTACGGTCCGCCCGACGAGGAGGCCATGGCCGAGACCCGCGCCAGACTGGACAAGGCCGGTGTCGGGCAATGGGAGACCGCCGATGAGGCCGCCGCCCGGATGGCGGCGCTGGCCCGATTGCGCGGCGAGCTACCCGCCGCAGCGCCCCGGCGGCGCGCCGGATGACACTGCAACGACGTCTTGTGCTCGACGCCGGTGCCCTCATCGATATCGAAGCGACTCCCCGAGGCGAAACCTTCCGCAGCTGCGTCAAGGCATTCGACGACGGTTATCGCCCCTATCTGCCGACCGTGGTGCTCGCTCAGGTCTGGCGAAACGACGTCCGGCAACATCCGCTACGGATGGTCCGATGCCTGTGCACCCTGCTTCCCTTCACCGAGCAGACGGCCGATGACGTCGGCCGTCTGCTCGGCCGTAGCCACGCATCGGACATCGTGGACGCCGCGGTGATCGTGGCTGCGATCGAGCACAATGCCGCCGTGCTCACCTCCGACCCCAAAGACCTCGCCAAGCTCGCCAGTGCCGCCGAATATCCGGTGCGGCTGCTGACCGTGTGACCCGACCCGAACCGGCCATCGCGGACTTCGGGTGACCAACCTCTTACGCTGATGACGCATACGCCACTGAGGGGTGCGGTGATCCGCGATGGGGATTGATGATGAGGAC
>DASXOV010000204.1:0-26112 GCA_036494005.1 Pseudonocardiaceae bacterium
CACACATCCATACTCAGCAGGTGGACCAGGCCCTGAGGGCGGCCACCACTGCCGTTGATCTCGCGGCAACAACCCAATCAGAGCGTGTATTGAGCCGAGTTCGACAATTCCGCCGCAGCATTCCTGCGGATTCGCCGCGCGTACTCTTGCGAGACTTCGACGATCGCGTGCGTGCCGCGAACACACGTGAGCGGAGCATCATATGACACGCCTTGGGATCACCGGCCACCGCAGCCTGCCTGCCCACACCGTTGATCTGGTACAATACTCCCTCCGGCACGAGCTGGCACAGTACGGCGCCACCATTATCGGGGTCACCGCACTGGCCGACGGTGCCGATCAACTCTTCGCCCGCGCCGTGGTCGACCAAGGCGGGCACCTTGAGGTCATCGTGCCAGCGGCAGGCTACCGTGAGGGCCTGCCCACAGAATCACACGAGGAATACGACGACCTGCTCGACCAAGCACTGAAGGTCCACCGACTCGAGTTCACCGAATCGACCTCCGAGGCGCACATGGCCGCCAGCACCCTGATGATCTCGATGATCGACGAACTGGTCGCCGTGTGGGACCAGCAGCCCGCCCGCGGCCACGGAGGCACTGCCGACGTCGTCACCCACGCCCGCGAGCGCGGGCGACCAGTACGAATCATCTGGCCTGCTGGCGCTTCCCGCGACTAGAAACTCGTCCATGAGATGAGATGTCAGCACTGATCATGAACGAACACGGCCAGCCAGTGCTCTACGCCATCGTCACCGGATCCCCGGCCGCCCGCGACATCGGCAAGCTCGTGGACCTCGCACAAGCCGACAACTGGGACGTATGCGTGATCGCCAGCCCTGACGGATACCGGTTCATCGATGCCGACTCCCTCACCGCCAAGACCGGCCACACCGTACGCCACCAGTACAAAGACCCCGACGCACCAGACGTGCTCCCTCCAGCAGATGCGATGGTGGTCGCGCCGATCACCTGCAACTCACTCGCCAAGTGGGCCGTAGGCATCTCCGACACGCTTCCCCTCGGCCTACTCGTCGAAGCAGTCGGGAAGCGTCAGCCTGTCGTCGCCATGCCGTTCAGCAATCGGGCGCAGATCAGCTTCCCCGCCATCCAGGACGCCATCGCCAAGCTGGCCACCTGGGGGGTGACCGTCCTCGTCGGAGACGACGTCTACAGGCAGCACGAACCTGGCACCGGCGACAGCTACGTACACCTGTTCCCCTGGCACCTCGTCTGGCAGGCAGTCCTCCAGCACCCCGGGTTGGCCAACATGCCCCCAAGGAACGGATAAACGCCGCTCATGGGTGCAGCGCCGCGTGCCAGTGGACGGCTTGGGCGTCGGTGAGGGCGGCCACCTGATCCACGATCACCCGCTGCCGGGCGGCGTCGCTGTCAGCCCGCAGCCAGGCCGGACGTAGCGCCGGATCGAGCGGGTCCGGCGCCTGCGCCGTCAGCGCGGCGCACAGCTCGGTGATCAGCTCACGCTGCCGGGCCTGCACCGCGAGCCGATGCGGGTCGCTCATCACGAACCGCAGCGCCAGCGCCTTGAGCAACGCCACCTCCGCCGCCACCCGTACCGGTACCACCAGATCTGCCCGGTAGCGCGCAAACGGACCGGGACCGTGACGCTCCGAGGTACCCGACACCACCGCGGTGGCGAACCGCCCGACCAGCTCGCTGGTGAGCTCCTTCAACGCGGCCTGGGCCCGTAGTGACCCGTCGTAGCTGCGCAGGGCATCGAGCACCGGGATCTGCGGCAGCTCGGCTGCCGCGGCCGCCAGATCGGCGCTGCCCAACGTGCTGAAATGCGCGGCGGCCAGGTCGGCGAGCACCGCCCGCTCCCCCGCGTCGGCCAGCGCGCCCAGCGCGATCCGGCCGGCCAGAATGCCGTCCTCGACATCGTGCACCGAGTAGGCGACATCGTCGGACCAGTCCATCACCTGCGCCTCAAGACACCGCGCACCGTCGGGTGCCCCGGCCCGCAGCCAGTCGAACACCGGGGCGTCGTCGGCGAAGAAGCCGAACTTGGCCGTGCCGTCCCGCCGCGGCCACGGGTACTTGACGGCGGCGTCCAGGCAGGCCCTGGTCAGGTTGAGCCCATGGCACTGACCGGTCGAAGGGTCGATCACCTTGGGCTCGAGCCGGGTGAGGATCCGCAGCGTCTGCGCGTTGCCCTCGAAGCCACCGCAGTCCGCCGCGACCTCGTTCAGTGCCCACTCACCGTTGTGACCGAACGGCGGGTGGCCGATGTCGTGCGCCAGTCCCGCGGTGTCCACCACGTCCGGGTCGCAGCCCAGCTCGGCGGCGATACTGCGGCCGATCTGGGCGACCTCCAGCGAGTGCGTCAACCGGGTCCGGGGCACCCTGGTGACCTCGGCGCCCTCCCCCGGGCCGACCACCTGGGTCTTGCCCGCCAGCCTGCGCAGGGCCGCGGAGTGCAGCACCCTGGCCCGGTCCCGGGAGAAAGGGCTGCGGCGCTCGGGCCCCGATCCGGGCAGTGCCGCCCGCTTGGCCGGCTCAGGCAGCAACCTCGCCCGCTCGTGTTCGCCGTAGCAGTCGGATGCGGTGCAGTGGTGGTTGCCCATCGGGGCTCAGCCCAGATCGGGGCCGAGCGAGCTGGTCGGCGAGGAGCGCGTGAGCCGGTAGTACACCAGCGCGGCGCCCTCCCTGGCGATGTAGAACGCCTGCGTCTGCCGGGTCTGCACGATCGGGCCGCTGCGGGTGGGTGAGGTCCATGCGTCGAACCCGAAGTCGTCGGCCATCGTTCTGGCCCGCAACGAGTGCCAGGGATCGCTGACGATCACCGCCGTCGTCCAGCCCTCGGTCCCGGCCAGCCTGGCCACCGCGCGCACGCTCTCCAAGGTGTCGCTGCCCTCCTGAACCGGGATGACCGCCCTGGACGGGATCCCGTGCGAGCTCAGGTACTCCTGACCGGCCTCGGCCTCGGTGTGGGTGTCACCGACCCGGCGGCCGCCCACCGTGTCGATGAGCGGAGCGACCCCGGCCCGCCACAGCCGCGCGGCGTGGTCCAGCCGGGAAGCCAGCACCGGAGAAGGGCGTCCGTCGTACTGCGCTGCACCCAGCACCACCACCACGTTGGCGCGGTCCCGGTCATCCTGCCGGGCCACCTGCCACACCCGGAACAACGTGCCACCGACGACCAGCGCGCCTACCAGCGCCGCACCGAGGACCAGCCGGACGAACACGACGGACAGCAGGGACCCGAGGGTCCGGTTACCCACCGATGCGGCCCTTCGCCACCGCCAGCCGCCCCCCGGGACGCCCCCTGCGGACGGCGAGCACCTCGGCGACTACCGACACCGCCGTCTCGGCCGGGGTAGCCGCGCCCAGATCCAATCCCACCGGCCCGTGCAGCCCAGCCATCTCGTCCTCCGTGATACCGGCGGCCTGCAGCCTGGTGCGCCGGGCCGATTGGGTGCCCCGTGAGCCCAACGCGCCGCAGAACCCGCGGCCCCCAGAGGATCCGGTAGAGCGCAGCAACTCCACCAGCACCGCGTCGAAGCTCGGGGCGTGGTCCAGCAGCACCAGCACGTCGGCGGCGGTGAAGTCCTTCGCCGCGGCGAGGGCGGGCTCCAGCTCGGTCTCCACCCGCACCGCCCAGCCCAGCAGCGTGGACTGCGCCAGCAGCGCGGACCCGATCGCTCCCCGGCCCACGATCAGCATGGTGGTTACCGGCACCCAGACGTCGAGCAGCACGGCGGTGCCACCGGCATCCCCCTGCTCGGTGGCGGTCGCGCCGATCCTGGCCAGCTCCCGCATCCTGGTCAGCGTCGCCTCGTCGGCCTCGGCACTGCCCAGCGTGCCGACCACCTCCTCCAGCTGGGGCCCGGCCGTCACCAGCACCGCCGATCCGTCGACCGTGGAGGCCAGCGCCGACGGGACGCCGTCGTGCAGCGCGGTACCCAGGACCACCGCGGCGGCGGCGGGCAGCGGGTGACCCAGCAACTGAGCTCCACCCGCGCAGGCCAGTCCGGCGTCCACGGCGGCGGGTTCGGTGACGTGCCCCTTGGCCGTGCCGGGCATCGAGACCGCCGAGGTCAGCAAGGGCAGCGCCACGGTGTCCATGGTCCCCGCGAACACCACTCCCGCTTGTTCGCCGTCCGCGGTGCCCGCGAGCAGCTGGCCGGTGGCGACGGTGCCGAATCCATGGCGCTCCAGCACCCGAACCACCGCGCAGTCACGACCCTGCTCGGCCCAGCGACGCAGGGCGTCGCCGGCCTGGCGCCGGGATCTCGGTTCCTCGGTGCTCACAGTTTCCCTAGGGCTCACGGTTTCCATACGTACCATGGTCCCAGACCGGTTCGACCGACCATGGTTGAGCAACTCCGGTTGAGCAACTCCGGTTGAGCAACTCCGGTTCAGCAACCCGGTTTCAGCAGCCCAGCAGACGGGCCGCGAGGTACGTCTCGGTCTGGTCGATCGCGATGCGTTCCTGGCTCATGGTGTCCCGCTCCCGGACCGTCACCGCGTTGTCGATCAGCGAGTCGAAGTCCACCGTCACGCAGAACGGGGTGCCGATCTCATCCTGCCTGCGGTAGCGACGGCCGATGGCGCCCGCGTCGTCGAAGTCGACGTTCCAGTTCTTGCGCAGCCGCGCGGCCAGGTCCCTGGCCTTGGGTGTGAGGTCGGCATTGCGCGACAGCGGCAGGACCGCGACCTTCACCGGCGCCAGTCGGCGGTCCAGCCGCAGCACCACGCGCCGGTCCACCCCACCTTTGGCGTTGGGCGCCTCGTCCTCCGCGTACGCCTCGAGCAGGAAGGTCATCATCGAACGCGCGACGCCGGCCGCGGGCTCGATCACGTAGGGCCGGTAACGGGAGTCGGTGGCCTGGTCGTAGTAGGACAGGTCGACTCCGGAGTGGTTGGAGTGCGTGGTCAGGTCGAAGTCGGTGCGGTTGGCGATGCCCTCCAACTCGCCCCACTGCTGGCCGGAGGAGAAGCCGAACCGGTACTCCACGTCCACGGTCCGCTTGGAGTAGTGCGAGAGCTTTTCCTTGGGGTGTTCGTAGAGCCGCAGGTTGTCCCGGTCGATGCCCAGGTCGACGTACCAGTCGGCGCGGGTGTCGATCCAGTACTGGTGCCACTCCTCGTCGGTGCCCGGCTCGACGAAGAACTCCATCTCCATCTGCTCGAATTCACGGGTGCGGAAAATGAAGTTACCCGGCGTGATCTCGTTGCGGAAGCTCTTGCCGATCTGCCCGATACCGAACGGCGGCTTCTTGCGGGACGACATCATGACGTTCTGGAAGTTGACGAAGATGCCCTGCGCGGTCTCCGGTCGCAGGTAGTGCAGCCCTTCCTCAGTCTCCACCGGGCCGAGATGAGTCGTGAGCATCATGTTGAACTCGCGCGGCTCGGTGTACTGGCCGCGGACGCCGCAGTTCGGGCACGGCACATCGGACAGGTCGCCCTCGATCACCTCGGCGCCGGTGCGCTCGACGTAGTCCTCGGCCAACTGGTCGGCCCGGAACCGCTTGTGGCAGCTCTGGCACTCCACCAGCGGATCGTGGAACGCCTGCACGTGGCCGGAGGCGATCCAGACCTGGCGGGGCAGGATCACCGAGGAGTCCAAGCCGACGACGTCGTCCCGGCCGGTGACCACGGAGCGCCACCACTGGCGCTTGATGTTCTCCTTGAGCTCCACGCCCAGCGGGCCGTAGTCCCAGGCCGAGCGGGTTCCGCCGTAGATCTCCCCGCTCGGAAACACGAAGCCACGGCGCTTGCAGAGGCTGACAACGGTCTCGATGCGATCGGCGGACAATGGGAGCTCCAGGTCAGAGTGCAGGGGGATTGAGGTCAGGTTAGCGAGCGCCGGGGCCCGGTCCGCGCCCGGATTGCCGCTCCGTCACGCGATCGGTGCCGTCGGCGAGCAGGCTGGCGTGGTCGATCAGTGCGCCGCCCCGTGCCGTGGCGAGCAGTTCGTAGCCACCGGGCTCGCTGGTCAGCGCCTCGGACAATAGCGGTATCACGTGCTCCCGGATATCGAACGGGGACAGCGCACGCCGATAGGCCACCACCGAATCGAACCGCACGACCAGCACCCATCGGGTGGTGTCGTCCGGGGAGCGGCACAGCTCACCTCCGACGCAGCCGGGTTGCGCCGTCAGCAGGGCGAGCGCGCGGCGCGCCCGGGTCACGAAATCGTCGGCCGCGGCGGGCTCGACGGCGAAGTGGGAGATCAGCAACAAGAGGCGTCCTCGGGCAACGGTGGCAGGATGACCGTAGCGAGGCGGGAGTGGAGGTGTTGTCGTGGCCCGGAGCAAGTCCACCCGGAGCAGGTGGCGGCGTCCGCTGCTGCCCGGCGAGGGTCCGCTGGCCCGGGTGCACCCGGCGGTCGCCTTCGGCGCCGTCCTCGTGGTGTTCGCGGTGGGCGTCTGGTGGGGCGGCGCCGCAGGGGCGCTGCTGCTCGGGCTCCTCGCGATCGGGGTGGCCGGGCTGCTCGCGGCGACCTGGCCACGGCTGACCGCGCCGGAGCGCGCGCTGCGGATCACCACGCTCGCCGTACTCGTGGCGATCGCGCTGCAACGGTGGGGTTAGGCGGTGCCTACCATGGCGTCGAGCCCCCGATCGAGCGAGGAACCGCGGATGCCCAGCATGGCCACCGACGCAGGGTCCGAACCCGCCCTCGCAGCGGGCGTGGACGAACACTCGCCCGATCGGCCGACGCCGGGACCGGTGGCCACCCGGCCGCAGGCTGTGCTGACGGCTGCGGGCGAGCTGCTCAGGGCGCTCTCGGCGCCGGTGCGGATCGCGATCGTGCTGCAACTGCGGAACTGCGAACGCTGCGTGCACGAGTTGGTCGACGCACTGGGTGTCGCCCAGCCGTTGATCAGCCAGCACCTCCGCATACTCAAGTCGGCCGGGGTGGTCGACGGCACCCGGCACGGCCGGGAAGTCGTCTACCGGCTGGTCGACGAGCATCTCTCGCACATCGTGATCGACGCGGTGACCCACGTGGAGGAGTGATGAGCGCCCGGCGTCCAGCCCCGTTGCCCGGTCTGCGCTCCACCCGCCAGCGGACCGCGGTGACCCAGCTGCTCGAGGAGACCGAGGACTTCCGGTCCGCACAGGAGATCCACGAGAAGCTCCGCCGCAACGGCGAAGGCATCGGCCTGACCACCGTGTACCGCACGCTGCAGACCCTGGCCGACGCGGGCGAGATCGACATGCTGCGCACCGACTCCGGTGAGGCCGTCTACCGGCGCTGTTCAGCGCACCATCACCACCACCTGGTGTGCCGGCGCTGCGGACACACCGTGGAGGTCGAGGGCCCCACGGTCGAGCTCTGGGCTGAGAAGGTCGCCGCCGAGCACGGCTTCACCGACCTCAGCCACACCGTCGAGATCTTCGGCAGCTGCCTCACCTGCGCCTCAGCCTGATCCCGCACCACATCCCGCGCACCTTTCGGAGCCGAATCGCGATTGTTGGCAGCAGCCGGGCGCCATTCGGAGCCGGATGGCGATTTTTGGAGGCGCGGGCGGGCTCAGTACTCATAGGTTTCGGGGGGAGGGGTGGTTGGGGCGAGGCCGGATACGGTGAATGTGGGCACGAAGCGGCTGTCCTGCCGCGCCGAGCCGGGCACCACCTGCCCGCGCACCTCCCACCAGCTGTCCGGTGGCAGGGTGGCCAGACCGCTGCGGCCCACCAGCCGCACCTTCATCGCCGTGGCGTCAGCGGCGCAGCAGGTGATCACCAGACGGGCGAGATAGGTGTCGCCGCCGGCTCCGCGCGCCACGAACCCGAGCAGCCGTACCTGACGGCCGTTGACACTGCCCGCATCGTCCCACACCGCCCTGGCGACGAAATCGCTCAGCCGCAGCTGGGGAGCCGGACCGGACGGCAGCGGCGGAAAGTCGTTGTCCGATCTCCCGGGGACGGCAGGCATCGCCGCCGAGCGGGTGACCGTGTCCGAGCCGAGGGCGGGCGGCGAGACCAGGAAGATCGCCAGCACGGGGAGCAGCAACAGCCACGGACTGCGTGCGGCGTGGTCGCTGTGCGCGGCCCCGGTGAACCCGGCCGGCAGCGCGCGGCCGGCGCGCAGGTCGCGGGCGATGGCGATCAGCCCGAGCGCGAGGATCACCACCGCCGCCACCGCCAGGAACGGCAGCAGCGACGGTTTGACGTACCGCAGGTAGGTCCCGGTCCACGCGATCTTCAGCAGCGCACCGCCCAGCAGCACCAGCAGCACGTTCTGGGTCTCCCGCCTCACCGGGTACCCCTCACCGGATACCTCCGAGAACCAGCACCCCGGCGAGCACCGCGCAGCCCACCGCCATCACGAACGTGGCTGGGGCGAAGCGAGCGGCGAACCCGCGCCCGAACGCCCCGGCCTGCAGGGCGATGAGCTTGACGTCCACCACGGGGCCCACCACCAGGAACACCAACCGGGGCAGCAGCGGCAGCATCGACAGCGACGCGACGACGAACGCATCGGCCTCGCTGCACAGCGCGAGCACCACCGCGAGCAGCGCCATCACCAGGACCCCGAGCAGCAGGTGCCCGGCCAGCGACGCCATCACCGACGTGGGCACGAGGACGTTCAGGGCGGCCGCCGTGAGCCCACCGAGCACCAGGAACCCGCCCGAGGAGACCAGGTCGTGCCGGGCGGTTTCGGTGAACACCGCCCAGCAGCCGCGGCCCGGATCCCGCTGCGGCCGATGCAGCGCACGCTCGGCGATCCATCCCGGCCGCGCGAACCGCGCCCACAGCCAGCCCATCACCACAGCGGTGCCCAGCGAACCCAGGAACCGGGCAGCCACCATCCTCGGCTCGCCCGGGAAGGCGACCGCGGTGGACACCAGCACGACCGGGTTCACCGCGGGCGCGGCGAGCAGGAACGTCAGCGCTGCAGCCGGTGGCACGCTCTGCTGCATCAGCCGGCGGGCGACCGGCACCGAGGCGCACTCGCAACCCGGCAGCATCATTCCGGCCGCCCCGGCGACCGGGACCGCGGCGGCGGTTCGCCGCGGCAGCGCCCGGCGCAACGCCGCGGGAGACACGAACGCGGCGATCAACCCGCTCACCAGCACCCCGAGTACCAAGAACGGCATCGCCTGCACACACACCGCCACGAAAACGGTCGCACCGGTCCGCAGCCCAGGCACGTCGAGAATCCGGACGATCGGCCCCTGCCCCAGCATGGCCAGCACCAGGGCGGCGCAGAGCACCTCCAGCGAGGTGATCCGGCGCCAGGGCGACGGCGTGACCGGGGCGACGGCCCCGGCAGGTAGCGCCATCACCGCACCGGTCGGTTGCGGGTCGGCACGACGAGTAGACACCCGGGAATCATTCCCGACCGGCCGCGGCTGCCGGGCCACAATCCCGAAGGGGTGACTCAGCCGGTCAGCAGCTCACCGCGTACCTGGGAGGCGGTGGACACCACGAGCATGAGCAGGGTGCCCAGCGGCACGCTGTCCAGACCGGCGGCCGGAAACGTGTAGCGCAGTGTCACGTCGATCCCCCGATCTGTGCGGACCTGTCCCAGCGTGCCGAACAGGCCCTGACCGGCCCGGGTGGCCACCCGCTCCGCGATCCCGCCGTCGTCGGGCAGATCCCAGGCGACCACGCAGGTCAGGCTGAGCACCACCAGGCCCTCGGCGAGTTCCACGGCCTGTACCGCGCAGGGCACATCGGAGTGCCGGAAGGTCAGCGCACCGTCGTCGTCCACCTCGACGTCCTGGTAGCGCTCCAGAGCCGTTCGGGCGGTGTCCAGCAATTCCTGGGTGGCGGCGAGGCTTGTCGCACCCTCATCGGCGCTCACCGGTTCGTCCTCCTCAGGTCTGACGTCTGCTCGGCGCCGTCACCGCTGGTGACAGCACGGCCGGTGAGGTCACGGTCGGGGGCATCGAGCGGAACGGTATCGAGCGGAACCGTGGCGATGGCGCCTCCGAACCGCCGGTTACGTGCGGCGTAGGTCTCGCAGGCCCGCCACAGATCCCTGCGGTCGAAGTCAGGAAACAGCACGTCCTGAAACACCATCTCCGCATAGGCAGACTGCCAGATCAAGAAGTTCGAGACCCGCTGTTCTCCCGAAGGCCGCAGAAACAGGTCGACATCAGGCATGTCCGGCTCGTCCAGATAACGGGCCAGCAGCCGCTCGTCGACCCGCTCGGGATCGATCTCGCCGCGGGCCACCCGGCGGGCCACCTCACGGGCCGCGTCGGCGATCTCCGCCCGGCCGCCGTAGTTCACACACATGGTCAGGGTCATGACGTCGTTGTCCGCGGTCAGCTTCTCGGCCGCCTCCAGTTCCCTGATCACGCTGCTCCACAGCCGGGGGCGACGTCCTGCCCAGCGCACCCGCACGCCCATCTCGTGCATCTCGTCGCGGCGGCGGCGGATCACGTCGCGGTTGAACCCCATCAGGAAGCGCACCTCTTCGGGGCTGCGCCGCCAGTTCTCGGTGGAGAACGCGTACGCCGAGAGCCACGTCACACCCAACTCGATGCAGCCGCACACCACGTCCAGCAGCACGGCCTCACCACGTCGGTGCCCCTCGGTGCGGGGCAGTCCACGCTCCTCGGCCCACCGCCCGTTGCCGTCCATGACCAGAGCGACATGCTTGGGCACCAGATCAGCGGGGATCTGCGGGGGCCGGGCCCCGGAGGGATGCGGATCGGGCGGGCGCACCTCGACGTCGCCGCGCCCACGCATCCTTCGCCGTTCCCGCCGCCGCATCACACCCATCCTGCCGTCCTTCGCACGTAACGGACCCAGTGGGGTTGTCGCAACAGAATTATTCAGCGTGGGACAACCCCGCCGCGCCCGCCGAATCCGGAGAGTTCGGCGGGTTCGGCGGGCGGCGTTCCACCAGGGGAAGCGAGCGCAACTGGCGTTCGAGGTGCCACTGCAGGTGGGCGGCGACCAGGCCGCTGCCCGCCCGGCGCGCCGGATGCGGGATGCCCTCCGCGGTCGGCCAGTCCCCGTTGGCCAGTGCCTCGAGCAGCTCCAGCGTCCGTGGCGGCGGGGTGGCGGCACCGGCCGGACGGCACCCCGCGCACACCGCGCCGCCCGCGGGGACGCTGAACGCCCGGTGCGGGCCCGGCGCACCGCACCGGGCGCATCCGGACAGCGAAGGCGCCCACCCGGCGGTCGCCATGGCACGGAGCAGGAAGGCGTCGAGCACCAGCAACGCCTCCCGCTGTGCCTCCGCCAACGCCCGCAGCGCGCCCAGCACCAGCAGGTACAGCCGCAGGACAGGCTCACCCTCCGCACCGGCCAGCCGTTCGGCGGTCTCCAGCACCGCGCAGCCGGTGGTGTAGCGGGCGTAGTCGCCGACCAGTTGGGAGCCGAACCCGTCGACCGTCTCCACCTGGGTGACGATGTCCAGCGTCCGGGCGGCGTAGAACTGCACGTCGACATGCCCGAACGGCTCCAGCCGGGCACCGAATCGCGACGAGGTGCGCCGCACCCCCTTGGCCACCGCGCGCACCCGCCCGTGCCTGCGGGTCAGCAGCGTGACGATGCGGTCGGCCTCGCCCAGCTTCTGCACCCGCAGCACCACCCCGGTGTCGCGGTAGAGACTCACCCGCACATCGTCGCACCGCCGAGCGGAAAACAGACCCGGCACGCGGAGGGCCGCGCACCGGGCGCCCCATCGAAGCCACCCTGCTGTTGAGCTCGGCGCATCCAGGCACCTCTGGAGCAACGCGACTTTCTGCATAAGGCTCACGGTCTCTTTCGAAACTGCTGTTAATTCGTGACAGTCGACCGGCCGACCGCTGACTCCGAACTCAGAAACCGAGACGGCGGAGCTGTTTGGGGTCGCGTTGCCAGTCCTTGGCGACCTTGACGTGCAGATCCAGGTACACCGAGGTGCCCAGCAACGCCTCGATCTGCCTGCGCGCGCGGCTGCCGACCTCCTTGAGCCGCTGGCCGCCGCGGCCGATCACGATGGCCTTCTGGCTGGTGCGCTCCACGTAGAGGTTGACGTAGACGTCGACCAGATCCTCCCGCCCCGCCCGGGGTTCCATCTCCTCCACCACGACGGCCAGCGAGTGCGGCAGCTCGTCGCGCACCCCCTCCAGCGCCGCCTCCCGGACCAGTTCGGCCACCAGGGTCCGCTCGGGTTCGTCGGTGAGCTCTCCTCCGGGGTAGAGCGGCGGGGACTCCGGCATCCGGGCCAGCAGCAGGTCGGCGAGCAACCCGACCTGGAAACCGTCGACCGCGGACACCGGCACCAGCTCGGCGAACTCGCCGACCCCTGCCGAACGCGCCAGGTCGGACAGCCCGGCGAGCTGCTCGGCGACCCGTTGCGGGCTCACCAGATCGGTCTTGGTCACGATGCCGAACACCGGGGTCCGCCGGGACAGCCCGGCCAGCTCACCGGCGATGAACCGGTCACCGGTGCCCAGTGGAGCATCGGCGGGCACACAGAAGCCGATCACGTCCACCTCCGACCAGGTCCCCCGCACCAGGTCGTTGAGCCGCTGGCCGAGCAGCGTGCGCGGCCGGTGCAGCCCAGGAGTGTCCACCAGCACCAACTGGCCGTCCGGCTGGTTCACGATGCCCCGGATCGTGTGCCTGGTGGTCTGCGGCCGGCTGGAGGTGATCGCCACCTTGCGGCCGACCAGCGCGTTGGTCAACGTCGACTTTCCGGTGTTGGGCCTGCCCACCAGGCAGGCGAACCCGGCCCGGAACACCGCAGCGGCACCGTCGGTCCCACCGGCGTCCGTGGACATGTCTGGGGACATCGAGATGCCGCCTACCACGCCGCGCGCAGGACGTCGCTGAGCTCGCCGCGCTGGTCGGCGAGCAGCACCGGTGCCGTGGGACCGAGATCGCGGACCGCGGCCAGCGAGTCGGCGTCCACCGAGCCTGCTCCGGACACCACCGCGGCCGCCTCCAGCCCGGTCGCCCCACTCGCCACCGCGGCGGCCACCGCGGCCTGCAGCGCGGTCAGCGTCAACGAGGGCAACGAGACCGTGGTCCCGGTGTAGGTCCGGCCGTCGGTGTCCCGCACGGCAGCACCCTCCCGCGCACCGGTGCGGGCCAGCACCGATCGGGCCAGTGTCACGATCTTGGCGTCCTCCGGGTCGAGAGCAGCGTTCTCAGGCACGGGTCTCACTCGCTTCCTGCGGCGGATCAGCCGCCGCGGCATGATCATCCACTAGGTCGGGCGCGGTTGCCCGCCGGGCCGTGACGGAGGTGATGCGCAGCCGTCCCCGGCGGTCGTTACCGCCCTCGGCGCAGAGCAGCAGACCCGCCACCTCGGCCTCGGCGCCGGGCAACGGCACCCGGCCCAGCTGCTGCGCCAGCAACCCGCCGACGGTCTCCACATCGGCATCGTCGAACTCCACCGCGAACAGCTCACCCAGGTCGGCCACGGGCAGCCGGCTGGTCACCCGTACCGCCCCGCCGCCGAGGTGCTCGATCGGGGGCCGCTCGTCGGTGTCGGACTCGTCGGTGATCTCGCCGACGATCTCTTCGAGGATGTCCTCGATCGTGAGCAGACCCGCGATGCCACCGTATTCGTCGACGACGAGCGCCATGTGATTGTGCGAGACCTGCATCTCCTTGAGCAACGGGGTGAGCAGCTTGGAGTCCGGGACGAATGTCGCGGGCCGCATCACCTCGGCGACGCAGGCCCGGGCCGGATCCTGCTGGTCGTCGGCGCCCGGGACACCGTGCACGGTGCGCGCCACCAAGTCCTTGATGTGCACGGCGCCGACGATGTCGTCGACACTGTCCCCGATCACCGGGATCCGGGAGAAACCGGAGCGCAGGGCCAGCGCAAGCGCCTGGCGCACCGACTTGTCCCGCTCGATCCAGACGATCTCGGTGCGCGGCACCATCACCTCCCGGGCCACCGTGTCACCCAGCTCGAACACCGAGTGGATCATCTCGGCCTCGCCGGCCTCGACCACGCCCCGTTCACCGGCCATGTCGACCATCTCGCGAAGTTCGACCTCGGAGGTGAACGGCCCCTCCGGGAAACCCCGGCCGGGCGTGATCGCGTTACCGACCCGGATGAGCAGCCGGGACAGCGGACCCAGCACCCGGCCCAGTGCCCGGACCGAACCGGCAACCATCAGGCCGACGGCATAGGGGTGCTGTCGCCCGATGGTGCGCGGTCCCACGCCGACCACCACATAGGTCAGCACCACCATGGCCACCCCGGCGATCAGCACGGCGAGCCAGGTCGGCCGGAACTCGCGCGCCGCGGCCACGGTGACCAGCACGGTCGCGGTGATCTCGCAGCTCAGCCGGCCCAGCAGCAGCAGGTTGACGTGCCGGGGCCGGTCAGCGACGACGTGCGCGAGCTGGCGGGCCCCGAACCGGCCACTTCGCACCAGCGCGTCCACCCGCGCCCGGGACACCGTGCCCAGCGCGGCGTCGGCAGCGGCGAACGCCCCCGCGGCCACCACCAGGGTGGCCGCCAGGATCAGCAGAGGCAGAGACGTCAGCACCGCGGAGCCCAGGGTCATCCGGCAGGGCCGGATTCCTCCGGCGCGTCGAGACCCGGCCCGTCGAGACCCGGCGCTTCGAGGCCCACTGCGCCGAGCAACCGGGTGTCGGCGTCCCGCTGCGCCGCCCGGCGCCGGGCGGCGCGGACGACACGGCGGAACTCGCCGAGAATCCCGTCCTGCAACGCGAACATCTCCCGCTCCTCAGCAGGATCCGCGTGGTCGTACCCCAGCAGGTGCAGGACCCCGTGCACGGTGAGCAGATGCAATTCGTCGAGCACCGAATGCCCCGCTGACGCGGCCTGTTCGACGGCCACCTCCGGGCACAGCACGATGTCGCCGAGCAGCGCGGGGCCGACGGGTGGGCTGTCCGGCCTGCCGCCGGCCAGATGGCCACCGTCACCCGCCTCGTCCATCGGGAAGGCCATCACGTCGGTAGGCCCCGGAAGGTCCATCCACCGCTGATGCAGGTCCGCCATCTCCGCTGACGCGACCATCAGCACGGACAGTTCGGCCAGCGGGCTCACGCCCATCCGGTCCATCGCGAAGCGGGCCGCCCACGCGATGGACCCTTCGTCGACCGCGGTGCCCGACTCATTGGCGATCTCGACGCCCACCTGCCGGTCACCGCCTCCGGCGGCGGTCAGCCCGGTTGGCCACCGGCCGGGCCCCCCCGGCACTGCCGTGCAGGCTCTCCTGGATGACGTCCCACCGCGCATAAGCGTCCACGATGTCGCTGACCAGCCGGTGGCGCACCACGTCGGAGCTGGTGAGGTGCGCGAAGTGCACGTCCTCGACGCCGTCCAGGATCTGCTGGACCACCCGCAGCCCGGAGACCTGCCCGCCCGGCAGGTCTATCTGGGTGACGTCACCGGTCACCACGACCTGGGAACCGAAACCCAGCCGGGTGAGGAACATCTTCATCTGCTCGGGCGTGGTGTTCTGCGCCTCGTCCAGAATGATGAAGGCGTCGTTGAGGGTGCGGCCCCGCATATAGGCCAGCGGGGCGACCTCGATGGTCCCGGCGGCCATCAGTTTGGGGATCGACTCCGGGTCGAGCATGTCGTGCAATGCGTCGTACAGCGGCCGCAGATAGGGGTCGATCTTCTCGTAGAGCGTGCCCGGCAGGAAGCCCAGTCGCTCCCCCGCCTCCACCGCGGGCCGGGTCAGGATGATGCGGTTGACCTGTTTGGCCTGCAGCGTCTGCACCGCCTTGGCCATCGCGAGGTAGGTCTTGCCGGTCCCCGCAGGCCCGATACCGAACACGATCGTGTAGCCGTCGATGGCGTCGACATAGCGTTTCTGGTTCAGCGTCTTGGGCCGGATCGTGCGACCCCGCCGGGACAGAATGTCCAGGCTGAGCACATCAGCAGGGGACTCGGCGTCGCCCTGCGCGAGCATCGTCAAGGTCCGGCGCACCGCATCCGGTCCGAGCTGCTGGCCGCGACGGGCCAGGGTGAGCAGTTCCCCGAAGACCCGCTCGGCGAACGCGACATCCGCTGGAGCACCCGAGAGCGTGACCTCGTTGCCCCGCACGTGCACATCGGCGGTGAGCAGTTCCTCTGTCACCCGGAGGTTCTCGTCACGAGACCCCAGTAACGCCAGCACGGCGGAGTCCGGGATCACGATCTTCGACTGGACAGGCTCGGATGGGGTCGTTCCCGGACCGGTTGGGGAGGCGCCCCCCACTGGGGTAGCGGTCACGTGTGCGTGCGTCCTGCTTCCTGCGCGCGATGCGCATCACGACTCGATGGACAGGCCTGAATGCTAGCTGGATACCGGCCCCGGGAGCATGGTATGGCCCTGGATACGGTCCGAAATACGGTCGGAAAGAGCTGGAACATGGTCCCACACCAAGATCCCGCTCAGTTGAGCGCGCAACGGCGAACGGAGGTTGCCGCGTCGCAGCAGAACCTGGGGGTCGTCCTACCGCGACGCGGCGCCGCCGGACCGAGGGGGGAGGTGCCCGGCGGGGACCTCATCCGGGCTCGCAAACCTCCAGTGCCCGGATCGGGGGCCTCGATCAGGTGATCTCCACCCCCGTCTTGCCTACGAAGCGTAGAACTATCAGGGGTTGTCGCGCCATAGGTCACACGAATGTCGGGTTATCCATCGCCCGGATAGCGCACCGATAGCACCAAGAGCCACAGCACCGGCACTGGAGGCGCGTAGCACGGCCGGTCCGAGCCGTACCGGGCGGGCTCCGGCGGCAGCGAGTTCGGCCAGTTCGGCATCGGTGACCCCGCCCTCGGGACCGACGACGAGGATCAGCTCCCCCGCACCGGGCAACTGCGCCGCGGTGAGCGACTCGGTGGCCGACTCGTGGAGCACCAGGCAGCCCGCGGCCGCCGAGGCACGCTGCGCCAGCCCAGCGGTCCCAACCGGCTCGCTCACCTCGGGGAACCACCCCCTGCGGGCCTGCTTGGCCGCCTGCCGGACGGTCTGTGTCCAACGGGCCAGCGCCTTCGCCCCGCGCAGCCCGTCGTCCCAGCGGGCCACACAGCGAGCGGCCCGCCACGGCAGCACCGCGTCCACCCCGGCCTCGGTGGCCAACTCCACCGCCAGTTCCCCGCGTTCACCCTTGATCAGCGCCTGGGCCAAGGCCACCCGCAGCGCAGGGACCGGCTCGGTCCCGCGCCGCAGCACCCGCAGCCGCAGCAGGTCACGGCCGGCGCCGAGCACCTCGCAACCGGCCAGCCCGCCGCGTCCATCAGTGAGCATCAGCCGCTCGCCCGTCCGTAGCCGGCGCACCGTCGCCGCGTGCCTGCCCTCCGGCCCGTCCAGCACCGTCTCCGTGCCGACCGGCGGCAGCGGATCGGCGAAGAACACCGGCGGACTGCTCACCAGCCGGACACTCAGCGCCCGCCGAAGGAGTCCCGCAACCGGGAGAACAGGCCACCGGCTCGGCCGTTGACGGCGAGCTCGGCCTGCTCCTCACCACGCACGGCGGCCAGTTCCCTCAGCAACTCCATCTGCCGGGAATCCAGCCGGGTCGGCGTCACGACATCGAGGTGGACGAACAGGTCACCTCGCCCCTCGGTGCGCCCACTGCTGCGCAGCCTGGGCATACCGCGCCCGCGCAGGGTCTGCACCGTGGCGCACTGGGTGCCCGGCTCGACGCGGAACTCCTCGCGGCCGTCGAGGGTTTCCAGGAACACGCTGGTGCCCAGCGCGGCGGAGGTCATCGGCACCCGCACCGTGCAGTGCAGGTCGGCACCGTCGCGGGTGAACGTCTCGTGCGGCACCTCCTGTACCTCGACGTAGAGATCGCCGGCCGCGCCACCGCCGGGACCGACCTCACCCTGCCCCGCCAGCCGCACCCGCATGCCGTCGCCCACCCCGGCAGGCACCTTCGCGGTGACGTTGCGACGGGCGCGGATCCGGCCGTCCCCGCCGCACTGGCGACACGGGTCCGGGATGACCTCGCCGAAGCCACGGCACACCGGGCACGGCCGCGAGGTGACCACCTGGCCGAGGAAGGAGCGCTGCACGTTCTGCACCTCACCGGTGCCGCCGCAGGTGTCGCAGGCCTGCGGACGGGTACCCGACTCGCATCCCGAGCCCTCGCAGTCGCTGCACACCACAGCGGTGTCCACGGCGAGCTCACGGGACACCCCGCTGGCACATTCCTCAAGGGTGAGCTGCAGGCGGATCAGTGCATCGGACCCGGTCTGCACCCGGCTGCGCGGGCCGCGCCGTCCGGCGGCTCCGCCGGAGGCGCCGAAAAAGGCATCCATGATGTCGCCCAGCCCGAAGCCGCCGAACGGATCACCCCCGCCGCGCGCGCCACCCATCCCACCGCCGGCATCCAGCGGGTCGCCACCGAGATCGACGATCTGGCGCTTCTTCGGGTCGGTCAGCACGTCGTAGGCCGCGGTGACATCCTGGAAGCGCTGCTGCGCTCCGTCCTCGCGGTTGACATCGGGGTGCGACTCCCGCGCAAGCTTGCGGTAGGCGCGTTTGATCTGCTCAACGGTGGCATCCCTGGGTACGCCCAGGATTCCGTAGTAGTCCCTGGCCACGCTGGTGTCCTCCTGCCGCAACCCTGAGCTGCGGTGCTCGCCGATGCACGTCTGTGGGCCCCCGGTGACCCGCTCAGCGGGTCGCCAAGATCTCCCCCACGTACCGGGCCACCGCGCGTACTGCGGCGATGGTGCCCGGGTAGTCCATTCTGGTCGGTCCGACCACACCCATTCCCCCGAGGACCGTGCCGTGGGAGGCATATCCGATCGAGACCACCGAGGTGTTGCGCATCTCCTCGGCTTCGTTCTCCTCACCGATCCGCACGCTGATGGTTCCCGGGTCGCGGGCGGCGGCCAGCAGTTTGAGCACCACCACCTGCTCCTCGAGTGCCTCGAGTACCTGGCGCAGCGAACCGGGGAAGTCCGCGACGCTGCGGGTCAGGTTGGCCGTGCCACCGAGCACCAGCCGCTCCTCCGGATGCTCCACCAGTGTCTCGATCAGCACCGTGGAGGCTCTGCACATCGCGTCACGCAGCTCAACCGGGGTGTGCTCGGGCAACTCGGCCACATTCGCCGACGCCTCGGCCAACCGGCGTCCCGCGAGCGCCTGGTTGAGCAACGTGCGCAGCTGCGCCACCTGGTCCTCGGAGATCACGTCACCCAGATCGATCAGACGCTGGTCCACCCGGCCCGCATCGGTGATGAGCACCAGCATCAACCGGGCCGGGGTCACCGCGAGCACCTCGAGATGACGCACCGTGGAACGACTCAGGGTGGGGTACTGGATCACCGCGACCTGACGGGTGAGCTGGGCCAGCAACCGCACACTACGCCGCAGCACGTCGTCCAGGTCGACCCCGCCACTGAGGAAGGACTGCACGGCGCGCCGTTCGGCCGCCGACAGTGGCTTGATCTCCGAGAGCCGGTCCACGAACAGCCGGTAACCCTTGTCAGTGGGCACCCGGCCCGCGCTGGTGTGCGGCTGAGCGATGTAGCCCTCTTCCTCCAGCGCCACCATATCGTTGCGGATGGTGGCACTGGAGACCCCGAGGTTGTGCCGCTCCACCAGCGTGCGGGAGGCGACCGGTTCATGGGTCGCCACGTAGTCGGCGACGATGGCACGCAGCACGTCGAACCGACGGTCATCCGCGTTCACGTCACCTCCCTTACCGGCCCCGATCGGGCATACGCCGTCAGCCAAGTCTAGTGCGGCCCGGGGCTCACTCGTCCGGGCTCCGCAGCGGGCCCGTTACCCTGGGCGTTTGCCGAGCCTGACGGGGCGGGCCTGACGGGAAGGGTGAGCGCGCGCTGTGATCTTCAAAGACGTGCGTCAGGGTCGCCCTTACCCGGAGCACGGGCTCTCGACGAAGGACTGGGCGCAGATCCCGCCGCAGCAGGTGCGGCTGGAGGACCTGGTCACCACCACCACCGTGCTGGAGCTGGATCGGCTGCTCTCCGAGGACTCCACGTTCTTCGGTGACCTCTTCCCGCATGCGGTGCACTGGGCCGGCGAGATGTTCCTCGAGGACGGACTGCACCGGGCGCTGCGGGCCGCCCTGCAGCAGCGCACCGTCCTGCACGTCCGCGTCCTGGACCTCGACCTCCTCCGCACCTGACCCCATCCCCCGCGTGTCCTGCATCCATGCACGGTGTGTCCGCCCCTCGTGCACGCCGTGTCCGGCTCTCGTGCACGCCGTGTCCGGCTCCTGCACACGCCAGGTTCGGGCTCTCGGTCCATCTGCCGTTGACCCCAACGCTCCATCGGCCCAGATCGCCGTCATGATGATCGGCAGGGTGGCGTTGGCGACAAGATCCGAGGGACTGGGTACGCGTCGTCGACGCAGTCGTGTACCGCTCACCCAGACGGCCGCTTCACCGGCCGCTCGGCCCATCGGTGTCGGCGGCAACCACCTCGGCCGGGGCAGCCGCGTGGAATCCCGCCACCACGAAGCCGGCGAAGCACGCCACTCCCAGCGCGTGTGCCCATTCCGCACTGGCCACGGTCAGCAGGCCGGTCCCGGCGATGGCCAGCGCCGCAGCCACCCGACCCGCGAACCCGCGGTTCCCGGACACCCGCCGCCCCCTACCGATCGGGACTCCCGCGCCGGTCGCTCGGTCGGGGTCGAAACGGCCACCGAGCACGAAGGAGAACAGCAGCGCAAGCGAGGGGAAGAGGATGACCGCACCGGCGAGCACAGCGACGACGACGCCGATCAACGTGTCCGTCGGCGCGGCCGCCTGCTGGACCGTCAGCCCTGGGAGGATGTTCGGCCGCTGAGCGAGCGCCCAGCCCACCACGATCGCGGCCACGGCCAGTGCGGCGCTTACCCGCGCCTCCCCATAGCGTCGTCGCCAGACCAGCAGCAACGTGCCAAGTCCGGCTAGCACCGACACCACAATGGCCGGCAGGCCCGGCCCGGCGATCAGGCGATGGCCCAGCACGGGCGCATCGGCGCGCAGCACGGCAAGGCCGGCGATCGCAAGTGCTCCGGTCACCATGCCACTGACCAGCGCTCGTCGCCGGAACGAACGTTCCAGGTCCGGCTCGCCCAGTCGGTGTGCGTCCGCGCAGAGGTAGACAGCGGCCAGGAACGCCGAGAGCGCGACGGCGAGGACGCCGACCAGATTGGAAGTGGGGTTGAGCCAGCTCGACCAGAGGTTGCCCGCGGCATTGCCGACCGGTACCCGAGCGGAGGCGATTCCACCCACCGCGGCGCCGAGGGCGAACGGTGTCAGGATCGACGACAGCGCGAAGACGTTCTCGACCACCCGACGCTCGTGCGGTCCCGAGACGCCGGCCTGCAGCGCGTAGCTGGCTCCGCGGAAGATGATGCCGATGGCGGCGATGAACAGCGGCACCGACAGCGTGGAGGCGATCGACCCGAAGGCGATCGGGTATGCAGTCCAGGTCACGGTCAGCACGAAGACCAGCCACACGTGGTTGGCCTCCCACACCGGCGCGATCGCGTGGTGGGCGTGGTCGCGCACCCGTTCCGCCGTCGGCCCTCGGCCGGCCAGGAGCTGCCACAGTCCGGCGCCGAAGTCAGCGCCGGCGAGCACCGTGTACAGAACGAGCCCGATCAGAATGAAGTCCAGCGGTACACCGTCGAACTGCACGCCTATCGCCTCTGAGCCATGGTCGGCGCCGGAGCCTCCGGCGGCAGCTCCAGCGGTGCGGCGGCCAGCCGGCGCAGGATCCACACGACGGCCACGACCACTCCTGCATAGACCAGCAGCAGCGTGCCGTACCCGACCGGGATCCCGCTGGCGCCGGTGACCGCCGCCGATGTGCGCATCGTCCCGTAGACCACCCACGGCTGGCGGCCCACCTCGGTGACCACCCAGCCACAGATGAGCGCCACGATCGAGAGCGGTCCGGCCACGCCGACCGCGCGGTAGAACCACGCCGATACGGGTAGCCGGTGGCGGCGCACACGTACCACGAGGTAGAACACGCCGATGATGGCGAGCAGGGACCCGATGCCGACCATCGCCTGGAAGCACAACCGCACCACGTTGACGATCGGCCAATCGGCGCGGGGTACGGTGTTCAACCCGGCGACCACTGCGTCGACGTTGTGGAAAGCGATCAACGACAGCCCCTTGGGGATAGCAACGCCGTATTCGATCCCGGAGCCGTTGAACCAGCCGAGCATGTGCAGGGCGGCCCCACGGGTCGTGTCCGCCAGACCCTCAATCGCAGCCAGCTTGACCGGCTGGTCCTGCGCCACCTCTCGGCCGGCCCAGTCGCCGACCAGCACCTGAACCGGCGCGGCCAGCGCACCCACGGTCACCGGGATGGCGAAAGCCGTGCGCTCGTAGCGACCCCATCGGCCACGCAGCCGGCTCACCCCGTACACGCTGGCGAGCAGGAATCCGACGACGAGGTAGCCGGCCACATACATGTGGACCAGTTCGTGCCACAGGTAGGTGTTGCCGAACAGGGCCTGCACCGGATGCACGTCAACGGCTTTCCCGTCGCGTACGGTGAATCCGCCGGGATGGTTCATCCAGGCGTTTACCGAGATCACCATGAACGAACCGATGATCCCGGCGATCGCTATCGGAATCCCGGTGGCGAAGTGCGCCTGTGCGGAAAGCCGGTTCCAGCCGTAGACGTAGATGCCGATGAAGATCGCTTCGACGAAGAAGGAGAAGCCCTCAATCGCGAAGCCGAGTCCGAACACGCTGCCGAAGTCCGCGGTGAAGGCCGGCCACAGCAGGCCCATCTCGAAACTCAGGATCGTTCCGGTGATCACCCCGACGGCGAACAGCGCGGCCATCACCCTGGTCCAACGCCTGGCAAGCACACGGTAGAGTTCGTCGCCGGTGTGCAGGTACAGCCACTCGACCACGAGCACCATCGTGGGGAACGCGATGCCGAAGCAGACCAGCGGGATATGCACGGCGAAGGACAGCGCCTGCATCTGCCGCGCCTGGTCCAGGTAGGTCTGAACCACCGGTGGCAGCGGCAGCTCGGTCACGAGTGCCGACAACCTCACCGCGCGACCGCCACCGGGTTGCGGAAGGCCTGGCGCACGCTCGCCTTCGAGCGGGACACGGGGGCTCCTTTCGAAACGCACCGCCGGGCAGGACGCCGCCGAGCAGGGCGACACATCCCGAGCCGAAGATCATCTGTGGACCGGGCCCGGCGAAGGGTTGGTGGTACCTGTTCCGCCGGACGGGTGCCTCGCCCAGCCGTCGACGGCGTCGCGCGTGGCGAGTTTGGCACCCCGCCCGTCCCGCCTGGCGGATCACCGGCTCCCACACGATCTTGCTTACAGTCCCACGGGTTGCCGGGTTCTCGGCGGCTGGGACCATCGATCACTGGACGATCTCCAGGACCGCCATCATGCCATCGTCCTCGTGGTTGAGGATGTGGCAGTGCAGGACCGTCTTACCCGTGTAGTTGAGGAAATGCATCCGGATCACCATCTGCCCCTTGGAGGGAACGCTCGCGGTGTCCTGCCAGCCGTGGCCGTCGTGAGGCTGGCCATTGATGCTCATCAATTGAAAATGGTTGGTGTGGACATGGAAGGAGTGTTCCTCATTGCTGTCGTTGCGGACGGTCCACTCCTCGACCGTGTTCAGCTTGGATTGGATGTCCACCCGGTTCGGATCGAACTGCTTACCGTTGACGTACATCTTGTCGGCTGTTGCGTTCTCGGAGAGCACGATTGTGCGCTGCGCAGCGAGCGTAGCGTGGCTCAGGTCCTCGAACGGCCCGATAGTGGTGGGCAGCGCCACCGGGCGCACAGGTGCCCCTTCGGAGACCAGGGTGGCCAGGGTCGCCTGCGGGAACTGGTTGCCGGCCGGCCCCGTGCTGTACACGAGCGTCTGCAACTGGGTGGTGCCGGGCGGACCGCCTCGCACAAGCACGTCGAACCGGCCACCGGCCGCGAGGAGGAGCGAGTCCGCCGCAAAGGTCCGGTCAACCGGATTGCCATCGTGGCCGATGACCTGGAACTGCTGGCCCTGCAACCGGACTTTGTAGTAGATGTTGGCGCTGATGTTGGCCAGCCGCCACAGCTGGACCTCGCCTGGCCGGATCTTTACGGTCGGGTTCAACTGGCCGTTGACCGTGCGGTTGGTGGGTGCGCCGATCTGCAGGCCCTCGGTCTTGACCGCATCGCCCTGGACCTGGAAGTCCTTGAGACCGACGACATGCTCGGTGATGTCGCGCAGGTCCGGCGGTAGATCCTGTTTCAGCCCGTCGACGATGATGATGCCCGACATGCCCCCGGCGACCTGTGGTGCGGTGATCGGGTGCGCGTGTGGGTGGTACCAGTAGGTGCCGGGCAGGAGGTTGTTCGGGAATTGATAGGAGAAATGGTACGTCTCGCCGGGATGGATATCGATGAAGACGTTGTCGGAATTGCCGCTCGGTGACACGTGCAACCCGTGCACATGCAGGTTGGTGTGCTGGTCCAGCCGGTTCTCCATCACCAGTTCCATCCTGTCCCCCGGCCGGAACCGTAGCGTGGGTGGCATGTAGCGGCCGTTGTAGGTGAGGGCCCACAGCTTGCGGCCGGCCACGTCCACCTGCTCCCTGGCCACGACGATCTGCGCCCGCAAGAGCCCGTTATGGCTCACCAGCTCCGGTGGGTCCCGCAGCGGGGATCCCTCTTGCGAGGATGTTGACGGCGACGAGTCACCGGCGCAGCCGTTCACCACGGTCGCGATGGCAAGGATCATGGCGGTGGCGAGGTAGGGCAGCTTGAATCGAGAACGCATCACGTCTCCAGGTGTGGATGCCGTCGTCAGTCGCCGCGCTCTGGAGTTACCGGGCCGGTTTTCACGCTATCGGTCTTCAACCGCTGCATTCGATCTGGAGTCGCATCATCCGCGTGCTGGGCCAGCGTCCGACAATCCACGCGGGGCAATTCAGGCGGCAACCCCAGCACGAACGCCCGGGCCTGCCGCCGGGCTCTACCGAGCGTACTGACCCGCCACCCGCGCCAATACCCATCGAAGGAATGACTTGCCATTCATCTCTGGTTGTCCAACACCCAGTGATCACCGGCCTCAAGCGCCAGCAGTCCCACGGGATCAGCAACACCGTTCCGCGTAGCTATGCCCGATGTCGCCCGCACCGTGAGCCGCTGGGTCGCCAAGAGGGGGTCAGCTGATCAGCAGGTCACGCACGACGGCGTCGGCGAGTAGCCGGCCGCGTGGGGTGAGCACCAGCCGGTCGCCGGGGATGGCGGCGAGTAACCCGCCGATGACCGCCCGCTCAGCGGCGACCCGGCCGGCCGGGTCGAGTACCGTCGTAGGCAGCCCCTCGGCCAGCCGGAGTTCGAGCATCACCCGTTCGGTGTGCTGTTGGCGCGGGCCGAGCACCTCCCGGCCAGCCGCCGGTGACGAACCCTCGGACAGCGCGGCGGCGTAGCGGGCCGGGTGCTTGACGTTCCACCACCGCACCCCGCCGACGTGCGAGTGCGCTCCCGGCCCGGCACCCCACCAGTCGCCGCCCGCCCAGTAGCCGAGGTTGTGCCTGCACCGGGCGGCGGTGGACGCGGCCCAGTTCGACACCTCGTACCAGTGCAATCCCGCCGCGGACAGCGCCGCGTCGACCTGCTCGTAGCGCTCGGCGAGCACGTCGTCGTCCGGCGCGGGCAGTTCCCCTCGGGCCACCCGCCGGGCCAGCGCCGTGCCCGGCTCGACCACCAGGGCGTAGGCGGACACGTGGTCCACCCCGGCGGCCAGCACGGTGTCCAGCGACGCCGCCAGATCGTCTCGGGTCTCCTCCGGCGTGCCGTAGATCAGATCGAGATTGACGTGCTCGATCCCGGCGCGGCGAGCCTCGGCCGCCGCGGCCACCGCCCGCCCCGGTGTGTGCGTGCGGTCCAGCACGGCCAGCACGTGCGGCGCGGCGCTCTGCATGCCCAGGGAGACCCGGGTGTAGCCGGCTGCCGCGATGCCGGCGAAGAACTCCGGTGAGGTGGACTCGGGATTGGCCTCGGTGCTCACCTCCGCACCCGGGGCCACGCCGAGCGACCCGCGGACGGCGTCAAGCACCGCACCGAGTCCGTCCGCGCCGAGCAGTGAAGGGGTGCCTCCCCCGACGAACACGGTGTCCGCGGGCACCGGGCGCCCCAGCACGGTGGCGGCCAGGTCCAGCTCCCGGCGCAGCGCCTCCAGCCACGACGACGGCGACGACATCGCGCCCAATTCCGCCGGCGTGTAGGTATTGAAATCACAGTAGCCGCAGCGGGTGGCGCAGAA
>DASXOV010000205.1:0-44435 GCA_036494005.1 Pseudonocardiaceae bacterium
CCCGGCCGTCGTCGCATCCCGCTGCACCTCGTGTGGCGAGTGCGTCGAGATCTGCCCCACCGATGCCATCACCCTGCAGGGCGAGGCCGGTCGGGGGCGGCTACCTGGCCAGATCGGGGATCTTGAGGACGCACGTGTTGACCATTCGTCGAGCTCGTCCGATCAGGGCTCGGGCGGCGGGACTGATGGGACCTTCGGCACGCCAGGCGAAGGCGAGCCGACCGCGTAGCTCGGGCCGGGTGATCGTGAGCGGGGGCAGGTCTTCGTGCCCGTTGGCGATTGAGGCCGGCAGAATCGCGACGCCCAGTCCTCGCGCGGCGAGTTGCGCGAGCACCGTGGGGGTGCCGGCTTCGATGGTGACGTGCGGGGTGAAACCGGCGGTGGCGCAGGCATCATCGAGGATCGACCGGGTACCGGTGCCTGGGGGGAGACTGATCAGCCCCCCCGATCGCGCAGGGCGTCCAGCGGAGGGTGATCTCCACCGCTGGATGCTCGTGGTGGAACTCGGCCAGTAATGCGGGCAGGTCGATGTTGTGGGAGGTCACCGTGCCGACGGCGACGCGCCCGCGCACCAGCCCGGTCAGCTCGTCGACGACCAGGCGTGTGCCGGCCACCGCCGAGAGCGCGGCCCTGGCGTGGGGGAGTACCGCGGCGCCCACTTCGGTCAGCCGTACCGCGCGTCCCGAGCGGTCCAGCAGCTCCTGCCCGAGCTCGCGTTCCAGGCGCCGGATCGTTGCCCGGGGACGCGCACGGAACCATCCCGGTCGCGCCCCCGGCCGGCGGTCATCTGCGCATCACTCATCGCGGCGTGCAACGCCGTTCAGAATGGTGGTGGTCCGGGGTGGGGCCGGATGCCGAGGTGGTATTCGGTCCTTGGTGGGGCGCGGAAATGGTGGACTCGGCCGGTGGGGCTGGTCCAGAGGAACAGGCCTGGTTCGGGTTGGCACAGTGCCCAGCTGGTGTGGGTCTTCAGCCGGTGGTGATACCGACACAATGGGCCGAGGTTGCCGCCCACAGTAGGTCCGCCTTGCCCATACGGGATGGTGTGGTCCAGGTCGCAGCGCCGGGCAGGTCGGCGGCAGCCGGGAAAGCAGCATGTCCGGTCCCGGGCCTGGACGACGAGGTTGAGCAGCCGGCTGGGCCGGTAGGCGCTGGGCCGGTAGGCGACCGACAGGTCCTTGAGCTGGCCGGTCTGCTCGTCCACCAGGGCGGCGCGCCAGCGGCGGGCGGCGGCGGCCAGCTCACGGGCCATATCGGCGGGGATGGGTCCATACCCGGCGAGCTCGCCGGGGTTCTCGGCCAGCCCGGCCAGGGTGGCGGCGTCCAGGTTGACCTGAACCTCGACGGTGGTCTGGTGTTCGCCGTGCACGTCGCGGCCGAGCAGCAGGTCGGTGAGGGCGTCGGCGCGGCGGGCGTCCATGCTGCGCGGGTCGTTGGCGGGCAGGTCACGGGCCAGCATGTCCAGCCTCGCGTAGGCGGCGGTGGCGTGGTCTGCCGGGAGCAGCGCCCACAGCGCCGCCATCCCGTCCGGGTGGGGGTGCAGTTGCACGCGGCGGTCGTTGCGAGCGGCTCGGTGCCGTCGCTCGGCGGCGTCCGGGTCGGCTGCGAGTACTGCCCGGGACAGCGCGGCGCGCAGTTCCCCGATGGTCTGCTTCGGTGCCTTGGGCAGCACCCGAGCCTGCACGGCGGTGGTGGCCGATTCGTCGAGTGCCTCGGTGGCTTCGCTGATGGCGCGGGCCCGGGGCAGGTCGAGCGCCCCGGATTGCAGGGCGCCCAGGGTGTCGGGTAGCCGGGTGGTCAGGCGGGTGGCCAGGTCCAGCCGGGCGTCCGCGGCGCGGCGCGACAGGTGCAGCACCGGGGCGACCTCGGCGGTGGCGAACTCCTCCAGGTCGGTAGCCACCCGCGTGTCAGCGAACCGGGCCAGGGCTCGGAGCTGCTGGGCCTGCGCGTGCGCGACGAGGCGCTCCCATGCCGCGGCGGTCTCCAGCGCGTCGTCGGCGGAGAGCATCTCGACGTCCAAGCTGGACAGCAGGTCGGTGAGCAGGCCGGACGGTTCGAACTCCGACCACGGCACGCCGGGCAGCAGCCCGGGCGCCGGAGCCTGATCGGTGTCGAACATGTGTTCGATGATAGCGGCTGGGTCCGACAGCGGCGGGATCACCCTGCGCGGAACGACGTGCGCTCGATGACAATGACCGCGCTCGGGCTGTGCCACGTACTTGTTAAGACGCCGCTGCCGAGGGTGTTCGTCGCTCGATGCTGCGGGTGAGCAGTAGCCCGGCGAGCACCCCTGCGGAGAGTCCGATGATCCCCGCGACAAGCACCCGGTCCAGAGCGGCGGGCAGGCTGACCAGCACCACGGGGGCGCCCAGCACCACCCCGTCCCGGGCCAGCGTGATCACTACCAGTCCGGCCGCCGCGAGTGCGCCCAGTCCGGCGCCTTCGGTGCGTCCTCGCCCGAGCTGCAGCACTGCCAGCGTGCCGAGGACCCAGCAGCCGGCCTGCGGCAGGTAGCCGCCCAACAACGCCCAGCGTGATCCCTCCGCGGTCCGAGCGGCCAGCGCAGCGCCGGTGTGCCCGATCGAGGCCAGCACGGCGAGCCCCAGCGGCATGGCCAGCCACGCGGGTCCGCGCCACCGCCAGGCCGTCCCGGCCAGCCCTGCGGCGAGCAGCGCGGCCCCGGCCAGCCAGGGCCACGGCGACGGTCCGGGCGTCCAGCGCACCTCGCCCAGGACCTGGTGCGCGACCCCGTTCACCTCGATGACGACCCGCCACGGCTGCACTGGCGGATGCGGCCCGGCGGAGGGGTGCGCGGCGTCAACATGCCACTGCACCGAATGTCCCGGCGCGACCGGCAAGGGCGGTTCCCGCACGCGGACCACCGCGGACGAGTCGTTGCGCAGCCGCAGGGCCAGTCCGTTCTGCAGGACCTCGAACCTGACCCCCGGCGGCAGGTCGTCGGCGACCACTGAGGACCGGGCATCGGCAGCTTCCCCGGCGGCGCCGTGGCCGGACACGTCGTGCGCTGCCGCAGCGGGGGCAAGAAGTACCGACACACCGAGCATGAGCGCCAGACACGCCGGGAGGGCGAGTGCCGGACACGCCGGGATGGTGCGCGGCACGGTCATGCCCCCAGCGGGTTGAAGCCGGCCGGTAGCTCCAGCCGGTGTGCGCCCATGAAGCCGGTATCGGCGAGCACCTCCCGGGTGGGTCCATCGGCGACGATCTGTCCGTGGTCGATCACCAGCGACCGCGGGCACAGCTCCAGTGCGTAGGGCAGGTCGTGGGTGACCAGCAGGGTCGTCATCCCGAGTCGCTTGACCAGGTCGGCGAACTCGCGACGGGCCGCGGGGTCGAGGTTGGAGGTGGGCTCGTCGAGCACCAGCACCTCCGGATGCATGGCGAGCACGGTGGCCACCGCGGCCCGGCGCCGCTCCCCCTGCGAGAGCCGGTGCGGCGGGCGGTCGGCGGCATCGACCAGGCCGACGTAGGACAGCGCCTCGGTGACCCGCGCCGCCAGCTCCTCCCCGGACAACCCCAGATGGGCCGGGCCGAACGCGACATCGCGCCACACGGTCGGGGTGAACAGCTGGTCGTCGGGATCCTGGAAGACCACGCCGACCCGCCTGCGGACCTCCGCCAGGGTCCGCCGCCCGACCTGCAGGCCGCCGATCCGCACCGACCCCGCCGATGGGGTGAGTACCCCGTTGAGCTGGAGCACCAGCGACGTCTTCCCCGCGCCGTTCGGGCCGAGCAACGCGACCCGTTCACCGCGCTGCACCCGTAGCGAGACCCCGCGCAGCACCTGCCTGCCGTCCGGGTAGGCGAAGTGCAGGTCATGCACCTCGACCGCGGGGACGTCGCTGGCCGCCGCGCCTGAGCCGGGGAAGCGGCCCCGGCGAATCGGGATCGGCGGAGCCGGGGCGGGTGCCCGGGTGGCCCGGCGGGCCCGGCGGGAACCACCGGCCGGACCGTCGCCGTGCGGGGTCAGCGAGATCGGCGTGCCCACCTTGGACTCGTACCCGGGCAGCTGGACCCGGTAGGCGCACAGGTCGCAGTTCATCCGGACGTCGCCGTGGCACGCCTCCCGGAACCGCTCCAGCACCAGGTGAGCCAGCCGGGCATCAGGTCCCAGATGGGCCGCGCCCCGGACCTCGACCTCGGGATGGGTCTGCGCCCAGCGCGCCGCCTCGGCGTAGATCCGGTTCAGCAGCACTCCGGGGAACAGGAAGAACGGGGCGACCACGGCGGTCCCGGCACCGAGCAGCCGCAGCCGCTCCAGCGCATCGGGTACCGACGGGGTCGCGACCGAGACGAACCCTGGTTCGACAGTGCCCAGCCCGCGCCCGTCGGCGAGCAACCGGCCCACCTTCCACAGGTCCGCGCACGCGTCCGGGTCACTCGACCCGCGTCCGATCAGCGCCACCCCCAGCTTCTCCGGGTCGGCGTCCCCGGCCGTGTCCCGGATCCGATCGGTCATCACGTCCAGCACCCGTGGCTCGATGCCCAGATCGCGGGCCAGGCGGAACCGCACCCCGGGGTGGCGCGCCCTGGCCCGGGCCAGCATCGCCGGGCCGTCGTTCTTCAGGTGCCCGGCCGACAGCAGCACCAGCGGCATACTGATGATCTCGCCCGCCCCCCTGTCGACCAGGTCGTCGATCGCCTCGTCGACGGTGGGCGAAGCCAGCTCGATGAAGCCGAACCCGGTCATCAACTCTCCCGCGACCCGCCGGATCGTCTCGGCCAGCCCCCAGAACTCCTCCACCCCGTCGGCGTCCCGGCTGCCGTGCCCCACGACCAGCATCGCTCTCGTCACGCCAGCACGGTCCCGATCGCGGCGAGCAACGGAACGAGGAGGGCTCCTGCCCACGCCTTCCGGGACGCGGAGGCGCCGGTCAGCGTTGCGGGCAGGGCCCCGGTATAGCCGCGCGAGGCCATCGCCAGGTACACCCGCTCACCCCGCTCGAAGGTGCGCACCACCAGCGCGCCCAGGCCGGCGGTGACCTCCCGGACCTGCCAGATCCAGCGCGGATCCCCGCCGCGGCAGACCCGCGCGGTGCGCATCCTGGCCAGCTCCGCCAGCACGACCTCGGTGTAGCGGACCATGAATGCCGCCACCGCGGTGAAGATCCGGGGCACCCGCAACCGCTCCAACCCGGTGATGATCTCCGGCAGCGGCGTGGTGGCCGCCAGGATCCCGGTGGCGGACAACCCGAAGGTGGCCTTGAGGGCGATCGCCGCCGCCGCGCTCAGCCCGGGTTCGGAGAGCTCCACACCCAGCACTGTCAGCTGCGGCGGGGCCCCGAGCAGCGGCAGGGCCAGCACGAACAGCAGGAACGGCACCTCGACGACCAGACGGCGCAGCAGGGTCAGCGGTGGCAGCCGGGACAGTGCCACGACCGCGCCGAGCAGCAGCAGGTACCACAGATAGGGCCAGTACGTTCCCCGTGGAGTGGCCGCGACGGCGAGCACGAACAGTGCGGTCGCGGCGACCTTGCACTGCGGCGCCAGCCGGTGCACCGGGGTGTCGGCGGGGATCAGCAGCTCCGCGCCGGGATCGTGCGAGCTACTCACGACACCCGCTCCGGCGCCACCCGGACCAGGTCGGCGCGCAATGCCAGCAACCCGCGCACCACCAGCGCGGTGACCACCCCCTCGAACACCGCCACCAGCGCGTACACCCCGATGGTCGAGACCGCGACGGTCCGCAGCGGCACCCCGGCGGCCCCGCCCACCGCGTACTCCGCGGTGAACAGCAACGCCGCGGCGAGCACCGAGACCACCCCGGCGGCCCCGGCCGCCACGGCGGTGCCCGTCGCCCCGCGCGGCAGCACCCGGCGCAGCCCGAGCAGGACCGGATATCCCAGTACGGCCGGGACCAGGGCCAGGTTCACCAGGTTGACCCCGATGACCGACAGCCCGCCGTCGCCCATGAACAACGCCTGCACCACCGTCACCACGGTGATCACCACCGGCCCCAGCCACGGGCCGAGCAGCGCGACGGCCAGCGTGCCGCCGAGCAGATGCCCGCTGGTGCCCACCGCGATCGGGACGATCGGGGCCTCCAGGACCAGGAAGAACGCCGCGGCGAGCCCGGCCAGCGGCAGCTGCCGCTCGGTGACCTCCTGCCTGGCCCGGCGCGCGCACACCGTGAGACCGGCGGCGGCCACCACCGCGCCCGCGATCGCCATGGGCGGTGAGACGAAACCGTCAGGGATGTGCACAGCTCACCGATCCCGCCGTGATATCCAGCCGGGCCACCTCGCCGATCACCACGGTCAGCGGTGGCGGCAGCCGCGGATCGGGTGGCTCGGCGAGGGTGCCCCGGACGGTGCGCTGCCCCGGGCGGGTGGCGGCGCTGATCGCCGCGACCGGGGTGCCGCCCGGCATCCCGCCCGCCAGCAGCGCGGCCACCACCCGGCGCAGCGCCGCCCGCCCGGTGAGCAGCACGACCGTGCCGCCGAGCCGGGCCACCGCGTTCCAGTCGACCTGCTCCGGGCCGTCGTTGCCCGCGATCACGGTGAGGGTGCGGGACAGCTCCCGGACCATCACCGGAATCCCGGCCGCGGCCGGTGCGGCCACCGCGGCCGACACCCCTGGCACCACGTCGACCGGCACACCAGCCGCGGCCAGCGCCACGGCTTCCTCCCCGCCACGGGACACCACAAACGGGTCACCCGCTTTGAGCCGGACCACACAGCCTCCGGTTCTGCCGAGCTCGACGAGCAGCGCGTTGATCTCGGGTTGTGGCGGGGCGGGTGTCGCACCCTGTTTGCCGACGCAGTGCCGGACGGCCTGCGGAGCCAGCGCCAGCAGCTGCGCCATCGACGAGCGGTCGTAGACCACGTGCGCGGCCCCGGCCAGCAGCGCGGCACCGCGCCGGGTGAGCAGGTCAGGATCCCCAGGGCCGGCACCCACCAGGTGCACGGTCATGTCGCCGCCTCCGCGGGGGAAAGTGCGTCGGCGGTCATGTCGCCGCCTCCGCCCCCAGTGAGCGCGCGGTGACCAGCCAGTCACCGAGGCGGCTGGTTCCCGATGCCCCGACGATCACCACGGTGTGCATCCCGGCTGCGGCCGGATCCAGCGTGGCCAGCGTGGCCAGCTCGACCTGCTCCCCGTCCCGCCCGGCGTCGGTGACCAACCCGACCGGGGTGTCAGCGGGCCGGTACTCGACGAGGATGTCGCGGGCCCGGCCGAGCTGCCACGACCGCCCCCGCGAGCGCGGGTTGTACAACGCGAGGACCAGATCGGCGGCGGCCACCGCGCGCAGCCTCGTCTCCACCGCCGCCCAGGGGGCGAGCACATCGGACAGTGTCAGGCAGGCGAAATCGCGGGCCAGCGGGGCACCGAGCAGCGCTCCGGCAGCGACGGCCGCCGTGATACCGGGCACCACCCGTACTGCCGGGCGTTGCCGCGGTGGCAGCGCTGCCGCGGTGGTCAACGCCAACGAGGCCATCCCGTAGATCCCGGCGTCACCGGAGGACACCAGCGCCACGTGCGCGCCGCCGGCCGCCATGCGTACCGCATCCTCGGCACGTTGCTGTTCGGTGCCGATCCCGCTCGGCCGCACGCTCTGGTGTGTGCCCGTGAGGTCGGCGCAGGCCGCCAGGTACGCGTGGTAACCCAGAACCACCCACGCGTCCCGGATGGCGTCTTCGGCGGCCCGGGTGCGGTGCGCGGGACCGCCCGGTCCCAGCCCGACGATCGTGAGCCGACCCGTCATGGGGACCTGCGTTTCGCGGCGGGGATGGCCCGCCCCGTGGTACTGCCCGGTACGGATCGGCGTCGGCAGCCGTGTGAGTAGCCGGGGTCGTAGAGCCGGCTGCGACCGCCCGCGCCGGACAACGCCGGCCCGACCAGCACCAGCGCGACCGTGCGGATCCCGGAGCCGGCCAGCGCGTCGGCGATGCCGTCCACCGTCGTGGTGATCACGGTTTCGTCCGGCCAGCTGGCTTTCGCGACGATCACAGCGGGGGTTTCGGGCGGGTAGCCGGACAACAGCTCGGCCCGCAGCTCGGCGGGCCGGGCCGCGGACAGGTAGACGGCCATCGTGGTGCCATGACCGGCGAAGGTGGCGACGCTCTCCGTCGCGGGCATCGAGGCGGCGGTCCGCCCGCCACCGAGCCGGGTGAGCACCACGCTCTGCGCCACACCCGGGGCGGTGAGCTCGACTCCTGCGGTGGCCGCGGCCGCGGCGAGTGAACCGACCCCCGGCACGATCTCGAAAGCCCGGTCGTGGCCTGCGCACCAGGCGAGCTGCTCGGCCAGCGCGGAGTAGAGCGAGATGTCCCCGGAGTGCAACCGCACGATCGCCGCGCCCGGGTGCGCCTCGTACACCGCCAGGACGTCCTCCAGCGTCATCCCCGCTGAGTCGTGCACCTCGGCCCCCTCGCGGCAGTGCTCCAGCACCTGCGCGGGCACCAGCGACGATGCCCAGACCACGATGCCGGCCTCCGCGAGTCGTCGCGCCGCCCGCAGGGTGAGCAGGTCCGGCGCGCCCGGCCCGGCCCCGACGAACGAGATCAACCCAGTGGCCGGTCGCATGAGGCCACCCCATCTCCCGTGGAACGCGTCTGGGACAGGAGGGTACCGAGGCGTTCTACTCCGGCGGTCCTACCCCGGTGCGGTGTCCGGGTCGGTCTCCATCGCGAGTACGAAGTTGCGCACGTAGCTCAGTGCCAGTTCTTCGCGATCAGCCGGGTGCTGTGCCCAGGCGAGCGCGTCCCCCGCGTAGGTCAACAGCTGATCCTGGCTGAGTTTGGCCAGAATGAACTCGGCGAGCCCCTGCTCGTCGAGGTCGGGGCGTTGACGCCGAGCGAGCACATACTGCGTGGCGAGGTCGTCATCATGATCTTCGACGCTCATGTTCGTCTCCGTTCGGGCCCTGGACCCAGTGTGACGGCAAGCACGGCGGAAGTGCGAGTGAACGGGGGGTGCTCGCTGCGGCAACGGGGTATTCGGCGAAAATCGGTTAGCTGTTGTTGGCAGAGAGGACGACGTGACGCGGACCCAGCACCCGATCGAGGTCGAGTCATACCGGATTCTCCGGTCCAAGGTGGACACCACGGTGCTGCCGCCGCTGACCCGAGCCGTGACCGAGCGGGTGATCCACACCAGCGCTGACATCGACTATGCCACCGACCTGGTCTGCGACGAAGAGGCGCTGGCCGCCGGGGCACGGGCGTTGGCGCAGCGGGCGGCGGTGGTGGTCGACGTCCGGATGCTCGCGGCAGGCATCACATCGCGGGACACCGTGGTAGCACTCGACCTCGCCCCTGCCGGTGCCGCCGAGGTCGGCCTGACCCGCAGTGCGGCGGGGGTGCGGGCAGCCGCGGGGTACTACCCCGACGGGGCGGTGTGGGTCGTCGGGAATGCGCCGACGGCCTTGCGCGAGCTGCTCCGCCTCACCGCCGACGGTGTGCTGCATCCGGCATTGGTGATCGGGTTACCGGTCGGGTTCGTCGATGCCGCCGCGGCCAAGGCGCGGTTGCGCGAGTCCGGCCTGCCTGCACTGTCCAATCGCAGCGCCAAGGGCGGCACCGCGGTCGCCGCCGCCGCGGTGAACGCACTGCTGTACCCGGAGCGGTCCCGGTGAACCCCTACCTGGTCGGGCTGGACCTGGCCGGGCGCCGGGTGGTCGTGGTGGGCGCGGGCACCGTCGCCGCGCGGCGGCTGCCCCGGCTGGTCGCGACTGGTGCGGAGGTGCTGCTGATCGCTCCGCAGGCCACTCCGGCCGTCGAGGCGATGGCCACCGCCGGGGAGTTGCAGTGGGTGGCCCGCGAGTTCGCCGAGGGTGATCTTGCCGGCGCCTGGTACGTCCTGGCCTGTACCTCCGTGCCCGCGGTGAACGCGGCGGTGGCCGCCGAGGCGCAGCGGCGCCAGGTGTTCTGCGTACGGGCCGACGACGCGACCGGTGGTTCGGCGGTCACCGCCGCCACCGGGGTGCACGAAGGGCTGCTCATCGGGGTGCTCGCCGGGCGCAGGCCGCGGCGCTCCGCCGCTGTCCGGGACGCGTTGGTCGACGCGTTGCGAACCGGGCTGGTCGACGACGCCCCTGATGCGGAGGACGCCGCCGCCGCCGCGGGGGTGGCGCTGGTCGGCGCGGGTCCCGGCGACCCGGACCTCATCACGGTGCGGGGACGCCGTCTGCTGGCCCGCGCCGACGTCGTGGTGGCCGACCGGCTCGCGCCGCGGGAGTTGCTCGACGAACTCGGCGCGCACGTCACGGTGATCGACGCCGCGAAGGTGCCGTACGGCCGCGCGATGGCCCAGGATCAGATCAACGCCACCCTCGTCGAGCACGCCAGAGCCGGCCGGTTCGTGGTGCGGCTCAAAGGCGGTGACCCCTACGTCTTCGGCCGGGGCTTCGAGGAAGTGCTGGCCTGCGTGGACGCCGGGGTCGCGGTGACGGTGGTCCCCGGTGTCTCCAGCGCCATCGCGGTGCCCGCGGCGGCGGGTGTCCCGGTGACCCATCGCGGCGTGACCCACGAGTTCGTCGTGGTGTCGGGGCACGTCGCGCCGGACGATCCCAGCTCGCTGGTGGACTGGCCTGCGCTCGGGCGGCTGCGCGGCACGCTGGTGCTGCTCATGGCAGTCGAACGGATCGGCGCGTTCGCCGACGCGCTGATCAGCTACGGCCGCTCACCCGACGCTCCGGTCGCCGTGATCGCCGACGGCACCCTGCGCAGTCAGCGAGCGGTGCGCTCCACCCTGCAGAAGGTGGCCGCTGACGTCGCCGCCGCCGGGATCCGGCCACCCGCGATCGTCGTCGTGGGGGATGTGGTGGCGCTTCGCGCCCCGTGAGTGGCGATACGAGCTATAGCTCGTGCTATGACTCGCAACGCCACTCACGGGTTATCCACAGCTGGGCGGTGTTGGCGATGTCGCTGGGCAACCCACGCGCGGTGAACCACTCGGTCACGATCCGCACGTCCCGAGCGAGGAAGGCGGGCCCCTGCGGGTTGGCTGCGAGATCCACGATCTGCGGCAGGTCGATGAGTACCAGCTGTCCCCGGTGCACCAGGAGGTTGAACGGGGAGAGGTCGCCGTGCGCCAGACCGTCCCCGGCAAGCAACACCAGGGCGTCGATGAGTTGGTCCCACAGCTCTCGCAGCTGCTTGGGGCCGGGGCGAAGCTGCGCCAGCCGGGGGGCCGCCTGCCCGTCCTCCTCGTCGAGGTACTCCAGGAGCAGTTCGGTGCCCGCCAGCTGCACCGGGTAGGGCACCGGGGCACCGAGCCGCCAGAGCCGGTCCAGCGCCGCGAACTCCGCCGCCGCCCACTGCCCGGCCAGCAGGTCGCGGCCGAAGGCGGTACGCCGTGCCATCGCCCTGGTCTCCCGGGAGCGGCGCACCCGGCGCCCCTCGACGTAGCCCGCGTCGCGGTGGAACATCCGGTGCTCGGCGCTGCGGTAGCGCTTGGCGGCGAGCAGGCAGGAGCGGGAGGTGCCGGGCACCGCGCGTTCCAGCAGGTGCACGTCGGCTTCCTTGCCGGTCTTGATGATCCCGAGCTCGGTGTCCACCGCCGCGAGCTCGGTGACCAGCCAGGCCGGGTGCGGTTCGGGACCGTGTTGCGCGGTGTCCCAGGTGGACCAGCGGTCTCCGGCGACCGGGCCGTCGGCCGGGTCGCCGGGTGGGGCGGGATCGGAGATGCACCGATGTGGCTGGGGCCGGTCATCGTCGCCGAAGTCGTCATCTTCATCGAAGCGGCGTCGTGCCCGGCGTGCGGGCGGGTCGTCGAAACGGCTGCGCCGTACTGGCGGCCGGTCGTGCTGTGGCACCGGAAAGTCTCCTCGGGGTGTCGCCACCCCGGGCGTGGTTTCAGCCGATGGGGTAGCGGGAGTGCAGGATCAGGACGAGTTGCACCGCGTTGACAGCCATGTCCGTCACCTCCTCGCCGATTCGCGCGTGGCGCGCATCCAAGGGTCGCCGGGTTCAGCGTGGCCCGCCGCCTCGGCAGGGGACAACCGATTTTCCGGGTCAGCCCGCCACGTCAACCCGCCACGTCAGCCCCCACGACGATGTCCAGCGCGTGCTCACCGGTCTGCTCCACTCGGAGCCCACCGCGGGTGGCGACCCGGGCCACCCCCGCGACGTCGGACAGCTCACGCGGCGCCGTCGCGAGCAGCCGTGCCAACCGGCCCTTGTGCGACTTGTTGTGGTGGCTCACCGGGCGGCGTCGCCCCCGGCCGTCCTCGCTGAGCACCCGCACGGTGACCGCTCCGGCTACCGGAGCCAGCGCGGCGTAGGCCCCCGAGCGCAGGTCGATCACCAGGCCGCCGGTCCCGGCCAGCAGCGGGGGCAGCACGGGGCGCCACACCGAGCGGACGCTGCCGGTCCCGGGTAGCGATGACGAGGCGGACAGCCGGTAGGCGGGTATCCGGTCGTCGGCAGCGAGCAGCCCGAACAGTGCCGATGCGATCACCAGCCGCCGGATTGCCCTGGCCCGCGGCCCGGCCCGCAGCGATCCGGCGTCCAGCGCGTCGTAGAGCACCCCGGTGTAGCGCTGCAACGCGGGCAGTGTCGGTGCGCTCCACAGCGCGCGGTTGCGCTCCAGTTCGCCGTGCTGATGCTCCGACAGCCCCAGCGCGGCCAGTCCGGCGGTGCGCTGCCAGGAGAGCTCGACCAGTTCGTCACCCAGCTTGCGGCGGGCCGGGGTGAGCTCGGGACGGGACAGGGTGTCCAGGTGCACCGGCGGGCCGTCGCCGCCGGACGCCTTGGTCTCCGACGGGGGCAGCAGCACGAGCACGGGGTGGCACGCTAGCGGCTGTCAGCCGGCTGTTATGCACTCACTCGTGGATCTCGACAGGCTGGACATCGATGCGCTGCGGACCCGCCGCACGATGAAGTGGTCCCGCTACCCGCCCGACGTGCTGCCCGCCTGGGTGGCGGAGATGGACTTCCCGCTGGCCCCCGCGGTGCTCGCCGCCGCGCGTGGGGTGCTGGAGGCGCAGGATCTCGGCTATCCCGAAACCGGCGGGCTGGCCGAGGCGTTCGCGGGCTGGGCCGCCGCGCGGCAGAACTGGCGGCCCGATCCGGCGCTGGCCTGCTCGGTCGCCGACGTGATGGCCGGGCTGGAGGCGGCGCTGCGGGTGCTGACCGATCCGGGCGACGGGGTCGTGCTGCTCACCCCCGCCTACCCGCCGTTCTTCGTGCTGCTGGAGCAGTTGCGGCGGCCGGTCGTGCCGTGCCCGCTGCTGGACCGCCCGGCCGGTTGGGAGCTGGATCTGCAGCGGCTCGACGATGCACTGCGCGACGGCGCTCGCGCGGTGCTGCTGTGCCACCCGCACAACCCCACCGGCCGGGTCTTCTCCGCCGAGGAGTTGGGCGCCGTCGCGGAGATCGCCGACGCGCGCGGGGCCCGCGTGATCTCCGACGAGGTACACGCCCCGCTGGTGGCCGGCGGCGCCACGTTCACCCCGTACGCCGCCGCAGGCCTGCGCGCCGCCGCCCACACGGTGACCGTCACCAGCATCTCCAAGGGCTGGAACGTGCCCGGGCTGAAATGTGCCCTGCTGCAGGCGCAGCCCGCCACCGCACACGTCGTCGGCGCGGTACCGGCCTACGAGCGGCTGCGACCTTCAGTGCCCGGCGTGGCCGCCGGCATCGCCGCATGGACCGACGACGGCGGCTGGCTCGATGCGGTGCGGGTCCACCTCGATCGCACCCGTGCCGAACTGGCCGACTGGATCGGGCGCAGGCCCGGCATCCGGGCACATCCCGGGCAGGCCGGATACCTCGCCTGGCTGGACCTGCGGGACACCGGCCTCGGCGACGACCCTGCGGCGGCGCTGCTCGGCCGCGGCCGCCTGGCCGTGAGCCCCGGACATGACTTCGCCCGGCCCGCCGAGCAGGGCCTCGGCCGGGTGCGGCTCAACCACGGCACCTCGCTGCCCCTGCTGCGCGAAGCGCTGCGCCGGATCGACCGGACGATCAGCAGCCGGCCGTGACCACGGGCGCCGTCCCGGTCCGTGCCCACGTCGATGCCCACAGATTGTCTCCTATCGGGTGATCATGTCCCCGGTAAATCGTGTCGATGCTTCCTGTGAGGGGGGAAGGCCCGGGTCGGCCGCCGAGAGTTGTGTACTGAGGGGCGCTCGGAGCGGCGGCCGGCCCGGGCTTCAGGGGACCCCGTCACGATTCAGTCTCCCAGCTCAGCACGTCGTTCAGGACGGCGAGCGCGCTGCCCTCCACCCGCCGGGCGATCAGTCCGTTGCCGGGAACGACCAGCGACGAAGTCCGTTTCCGCCAGGCGACGCAGCCGCGACTGAAGCCCGCGATGTGGATCACGTCCACCCAGCGCTCGCCGACCCGGTTGCCCACCAGCGGACCGTCCGCTCTGGGAGCCGCGCGGTGGCTGAGCTGATCGGCCACCCGGTTCGCACCACCTACCGCACCTCCGATATCGAATCATTGCCCCGGGCCGACGCCGTCATTGTGGCTCCGGCGACCTACAACACCGTGAACAAATGGGCGGCCGGTGTCGCCGACAACTACGTGCTCAACCAGTTGGCCGAGTTGACCGGCCTGGGTGTGCGCATTGTGGTGCTGCCGTTCGTCAATCAAGCACTTCGACCAATCGGGTGTTCGTGCGCAGCGTCGAGGAACTGCGCACGGCAGGCGTACGGGTCTTGTTCGGACCCGGCGAGTTCGAGCCGCACCCGCCTCGTACCGGTGGCGGGGTGCTCGACAGTTACCCGTGGGAGTTGGCGCTGGCCGCCGCCTGGTAACCGGGGCGAGTGAGAGACCGGGCCGGCGTTACGCTTCGACCCTCACGAACCGTTCGTCCGAGGAGTTCGGTGCAAGCATGATCACCAGGTTGTCGACGCTGTTCCTGCGCACTCTGCGCGAGGACCCGGCGGATGCCGAGGTGCCCAGCCACAAGCTGCTGGTGCGCGCCGGGTACGTCCGCCGCGTTGCCCCGGGGATCTACTCCTGGCTGCCGTTGGGCCTGCGGGTGCTGCGCAACGTCGAGACGGTGGTGCGCGAGGAGATGGACGCGATCGGCGCGCAGGAGATCCAGTTCCCGGCACTGCTGCCCCGCGAGCCCTACGAGGCGACCGGCCGCTGGACGGAGTACGGACCCAACCTGTTCCGGCTGCGCGACCGCAAGAGTGGCGACTACCTGCTCGGCCCCACCCACGAGGAGCTCTTCACCCTCACCGTCAAGGGCGAGTTCAGCTCCTACAAGGATTACCCGGTGATCCTCTACCAGGTGCAGAACAAGTACCGGGACGAGGAACGCCCCCGGGCCGGGATCTTGCGCGGCCGGGAGTTCCTGATGAAGGACTCCTACTCGTTCGACCTCTCCGGGGAGGGACTGGCGCGCTCCTACCAGCTCCACCGCCAGGCCTACATTCGGATCTTCGACCGGCTCGCGTTGCGTTACGTGATCGTGTCAGCGATGTCGGGTGCGATGGGGGGGTCGGCCAGCGAGGAATTCCTCGCCGAGTCCGAGACCGGTGAGGACACCTTCGTGCGCAGCATCGAGTCCGGCTACGCGGCCAACGTGGAGGCGGTGATCACCCGGGCGCCCCCGGAGCGCGCCGTCGAAGGCCTGCCAGAGGCCCAGGTGCTGCCCACCCCCGGCACCCCCACCATCGACACGCTGGTCGACCACCTCAACGGCGCAGGTCTCGGTCGCACCTTCACCGCGGCGGACACCCTGAAGAACGTGATGGTCAAGACCCGCGTTCCCGGCGCGCGGCAGTGGGACCTGCTCGGCGTGGGGGTCCCCGGGGACCGCGAGGTGGACATGAAGCGGCTGGAGGCCTCGCTGGCTCCGGCCGAGGTGACGCTGCTGGAGGAGACCGACTTCGCGGCGCATCCGTTCCTGGCCAAGGGCTACATCGGCCCGGGCGCGCTGCGCGAGAACGGGGTCCGTTACCTGGTGGACCCGCGCGTGGTGCGCGGTACCGCATGGGCCACCGGCGCGGACCGACCTGACCACCACGTGGTCGGGCTGGTGTGCGGACGCGACTTCACCCCCGACGGCACCGTCGAGGCCGCTGAGGTGCGTGCTGGTGACCCGTCCCCGGACGGGGCGGGCACCCTGGTCGCCGCCCGGGGCATCGAGATCGGGCACATCTTCCAGCTCGGCCGCAAGTACACCGACGCGTTCGGCCTCGATGCGCTCGGGCCGGACAGCAAGCCGATCCGGGTCACCATGGGCTCCTATGGCATCGGGGTCTCCCGGCTGGTCGGCGCGATCGCCGAGCAGAGTCACGACGAGCACGGGCTCATCTGGCCCCGCGAGGTCGCGCCGGCCGATGTGCACCTGGTGGCCGCGGGCAAGACCGAAGAGATCCGGGCCGCCGCCGAGCGGCTGGCCACCGAGCTGGACGAGTCCGGTGTGCGCGTGATGCTCGACGACCGGCCGGCCACTCCCGGTGTGAAGTTCGCCGACGCCGAACTGCTCGGCGTGCCGACCATCGTCGTGGTGGGACGCGGCCTCGCCTCGGGCGTCGTGGAGGTCAAGGATCGCGCGACGGGGGAGCGCACCGAGGTCCCGGTGGACAGCGTGGTGGCACATCTGCAGGAGCTGTGCCACAAGTAGCCCTGCGGAGACCGCCTGCTCAGTCGGCTAGAAACTCAGCCGGTCAGGAAACTCAGCCGGACGGTACGGACCGGGTTGTCGGTGTTGGTGTCCACCAGGCAGATCGACTGCCAGGTGCCCAGCGCGAGACGTCCCCCGAGCACCGGAACGGTGGCGTAGGGCGGGAGCAATGCGGGCAGCACGTGGTCCCTGCCGTGCCCGGCGGAGCCGTGCCGGTGCCGCCAGCGCTCGTCAGCGGGTAGCAGGTCGCGCAGGGTGGCGAGGAGATCGACGTCGCTGCCCGCTCCGGTCTCGATCACCGCGAGACCGGCGGTCGCATGGGGCACCCACACGTGCAACAACCCCTCGTCCGCATCGACGCGGTCCAGAAACGCCCGGCAGTCCGAGGTGAGGTCGTAGACGTGCTCCCGGGAGCCGGTATCGATCCGCAGCTGCTCGGTGTGCACGATCGCGACGGTAGCGCCCGGCGTCGGCGGCGGCGTGCACTGGCACCCTGGCCGCCGAGGCCTTATTCTATCTGGCCGTGCCCGACCCTCCTCATCGAAGTACCCCTCCTCATCGCAGCGGCGCGGAGTACGAGGCTGACCTGCCCGACGATCTGTTCGGCGGATCCACGGACCCGGCAGCGACCGGTCCGATGCGCGCGGTTCCCGGTACCGCCGTCTTCGCCCCGCCCCCCGCCGCGGCACCCGGGCCTGCGCGCCCGCGCTGGCGGGCCGCGCACGCCATGGTGGCCGCGGCCGTACTGATCGTCGCGGTACTGGCGGTCGTGGGACTGTGGGCCGCGTCCGGGCCCGACGTCACACCGGGCCGGCCGAGCGCAGGCCGGTCCGCTACGGTGCCCGGTGCCGAGCTGTCCGAGCGGGCCGCCCGGGACGACACCGACTGCGCCGCGCACTCCTACGGCCGGGTGCGGGCCTTCTTCACCACTCACCCGTGTACGTCACTGCACCGCGCCCTGTTCACCGGTACCAGCTCGGGCACTCCGGTGGTCATCGCGGTGTCCACCGTGTCGATGGCCACCGAACGCGACGCCGCCGACCTGCAGCGGCTGGCCGATTCCGACGGCACCGGCAACGTGTCTGACCTGCTCAGGGAGGGGGTTACCGTGCCGGGCGGCCCGGCGCGGCTGCACAATGCGAGCTACGCCTCACAACGGCACGGCCCGGCACTGGTGATCGTCGAGGCGGACACCGCATCCGGCGCGGGGAGCGGCCTCACACCGCTGGCCAAGGCTGCGTTGCGGCTGGGTGGCTGAGCTCTGGTCTCACGGTGCTCCGGGGAACGGCACCGTCGCCGGCTCGCTGCCCGCGACCACCCGCCAGTGCGTCGCCTGGACCGCAGCCGCGGTCAGCGCGTCGAGCGCGGTTCCGCGCAGCACGGGCTCGGCCGGTCCCACTTCGATCACCGAGCGCCACGCCGCGGCCGCGTCGGTCTCCGCGGTGAGCACCAGGCGCAGCGCCGACGTGCTGTCGGTGACCGGTTCCGGGGTGAGATAGCCCGGCTCGGCCTGCACTGGTTGTGCGCCGGCGTCGGTCAGGAGCCGCTCAGCGCTGTCCCGGCGGGTCTGGTGTGCGGCTGCCGCCTCGGTGAGCTGGGCGGCCGGCTTTCCCACCAGGAATGCACCGGCCAGGCCGTAGGCCCAGACCGCGGCATGCTCGGCGGCCAGGGCGCGCTGCAGGGCGTCCACCGGGACCGGTGCACGGGGCGGCATCACGACAGCACCGTCAGATGGCTCGCGCAGCAGGCCGCCACCGAGGCCAGCAGCGCCGCGCGATACCCGGGCAGTGCGCCGACCAGCCCGGTGGCCTCGTCCTGCGCCGCCCGCATCGCCCCCACGAGCTCACCCTGAGCGGCGGACCGGCGGGCTGCGGCGATCGGCGCCGGCGGTGGTGGTGGTGGCGCGGAGCTGCTGGCCGGAGCCGGGCTGGGCCGGACCCGGCGCAGTTCGGCACGCAACGCCGCGGCATGTGCCTGCCGGTCGGTGGCCACCGACCGGGCCGCCGTGGCCAGCGCCGGGTGGGCATTCGCCACCGCCTGTGCCATGGCCACGTCGGACTCCGCGCGCTGGGCCGGGCGTTCCAGGGGATCCGGCTGCTCGGGAACGGGTGGCGACGCGCAGCCGGCCACCGTGGTCGGGCCCGCCACGAGCAGCGCGCCCACCGCCATCCCGGCGCTCAACATCGAGCGTCGGCTGCGACGAGGTTCTGTCACGGTGAGCCATACTGCCATCCGCTGGTCAGCCCGCTTGTACCGCCGTGATCGACTTGGCGCGGGCTGCTCCCGCGACGCGATACCCTGGGTGATCCGACCCGGGGCCCGGTCTGCCGGTCCCCGGCCAACCGCACGCCCGTGTCGACGTCCCTGAGGACCACCTCTACCGTCGAGCCATACAGGCAGGAGACCACGGTGACCGCGCAGTCCGCCAACCACGACTCAGCACTCGAGCCGGTGGTGCGTGACGCGGTCCAGGAGGCCGGGTTCGATCTCGACAGCCTGGAGCAGGTGCGGGCGGGCAGGCGCAGGCTGGTCCGGGTGATCATCGATTCCGATGCGGGCGTCGGACTGGACGACATCACCGCGGTGAGCCGTGCGGTGGCCGGTGCCCTGGACGAGCGGGACGAGCTGCTCGCCGGGCCGTACACGCTGGAAGTCACCTCACCCGGGGTGGACCGTCCGTTGACGCAGCCCCGGCACTGGCGGCGGAACCGGCTGCGGCTGGTCCGGGCCACGATCGTGGGCGAGGGGGAGCTGCTCGGCCGGGTCGGCGACTCCGACGAGGAGGGGGTCACGCTGCTGATCTCGGGAGCGCCGCGCCGGGTGTGCTACGCGGCGCTCGAACGCGCGGTGGTGGAGGTGGAGTTCCGCCCGCCGCCCGCCGCAGAGCTGGCCGCGCTCGAGGGGGCGCCAGAGCGGGAGAGCTCTGCGCAGAACTTGGAGGAACGGTGAACGTCGACATCGCCGCGCTGCGCGCCATCGAGCGGGACAAGGACATCTCCTTCGACACGGTGATCGAGGCCATCGAGACGGCGCTGCTCACCGCCTACCGGCACACCGAAGGACATGAGCCGCTCGCCCGGATCGACATCGACCGCAAGTCCGGCATGGTCCGCGTGCTGGCGCGGGAATGCGACGAGGCCGGCGAGGTCGTCCGGGAATGGGACGACACGCCGGAGGGTTTCGGCCGGATCGCCGCCACCACCGCGCGCCAGGTCATCCTGCAACGGCTGCGCGACGCCGAGCACGAGCGCACCTTCGGGGAGTTCTCGGCCAAGGAGGGCGAGATCGTGGCCGGCGTCGTCCAGCGGGACGCCCGCGCCAACGCCCGTGGCGTCGTGGTCGTGCAGATCGGCGACACCGAGGGCGTGATCCCGCCGGTGGAACAGTCACCGGGCGAGACCTACCGGCACGGCGAGCGGATCAAGTGCTACGTGGTGGGGGTGTCCCGTGGCATGCGCGGTCCGCAGATCACGTTGTCCCGGACGCACCCCAACCTGGTTCGCAGGCTGTTCGCCCTCGAGGTTCCCGAGATCGCGGACGGCACCGTGGAAATCCCTGCGGTGGCCAGGGAAGCGGGTCACCGTTCCAAGATCGCGGTGCGGTCCCATGTCCCCGGAGTCAACGCCAAGGGCTCCTGTATCGGCCCGATGGGCCAGCGGGTCCGCAACGTGATGAGCGAGCTGGGTGGCGAGAAGATCGACATCATCGATCACTCCGAGGATCCGGCCCGCTTCGTCGGCAACGCGTTGTCTCCCGCGAAGGTAATCTCGGTGCAGGTCGTCGATGCGCGGGCGAAGACCGCGCGGGTGGTCGTCCCCGACTTCCAGCTCTCGCTGGCGATCGGCAAGGAAGGTCAGAATGCTCGCTTGGCGGCCCGCCTGACCGGATGGAAAATCGACATCCGGAGCGACGCTGAGCCGGATGGGTTGGCGGGCGCGGCGCCGCTGCGCACCGAGGTACCAGTGACCAATGCCGGTTCCCCGCCCGCTAGCGGCGCGCGCTAGAATTGTGGTGGCCCGCTGTCGGGGGACGGTCCACGTGTGCCCGGATGAGGTCCGACGAGGCCGCCACGAGCGGTCCGGCGAACCCGTCCGGATGTGTGTGGGCTGCCGAACCCGGACAGTGGCCTCCGGATTGCTGCGCGTGGTGGTGGTGGACGGGGCCTTGGTCCCTGACCCGCGGCGTCGGTTTCCCGGTCGGGGCGCCTGGTTGCATCCCGATCAGGACTGCCTACGCCAAGCCGAGCGGCGCCGGGCTTTCTCGCGAGCGCTGCGCGTTGCGGGAATGCCCGACAGTGCCGCGGTGCACACCTTCCTCATGCAGTAGGACGGAGATGGCCTCGGTCCTCGGTTCGCCGTGGACACTCGGCGCCCGGAACCGTCCGAGCGCTTGGTCAACGCAGAGAGCAGGTCGATCCGACATGTACCCGCAGCCGTGAAGCTCTGACAGCCATGGACATGCGCTAAGACCGGGGTCGAGCGGGATTGCCGCCGGCTCCACCAGTGAGGAGAGCAGTGGCAGGCAAGGCCCGGGTGCACGAGCTCGCGAAGGAGCTCGGTGTCACCAGCAAAGAAGTACTCAGTAAGCTCGCCGACTTGGGCGAGTATGTGAAGTCCGCGTCCTCCACAGTAGAGGCGCCGGTTGCGCGTAAGCTGCGTGACTCCTTTCCCTCCGACAAGGGCAAGGGGACCAGCGGCAATGGCGCACCGGCCGCCGGAGCAGGCCAGCGCGGTGCCCCCGCACCGTCCCGGCCCGCCACCGGTCCTGGTGCTCCCAAACCCGGCCCCACGCCGCCCCCCGTACGTCGACCGGAACGCGCCGCCGAGGCGCCCCTTCCGGCTTCTTCCCCGTCGCCTACGTCTTCGGAGCCAGCTGTGCAGCGTCCTGCGGTTCCACAGCGTCCCGTCGCGCCGGAGCGTCCCGTCGCGCCGGAGCGTCCGGCGGCACGTGAGCGCCCCGCGGCCCCCGAGCGCCCCGCGGCACCGCAGCGGCCGGTGCCCGAGCGCCCGGCGGTGCCCGAGCGCCCCGCGGTCCGCGAGCGCCCGCCGGTGTCGGACCGCCCCGCTGCCGAGCAGCGCGCGGCCTCGCGGCCGGATGACGGTGGCACGGCCGTAGGGCCCCGTACGCGGTCCCCGAAGCCGGGCCCGCGCTCGCCGAGGGTCGGCAACAACCCGTTCGGTGTCGGCGGATCCGCACCGTCGCGCCCGTCGGCCCCCCGCCCCGGTGGATCTTCCGGGTCCGGTGGGCCGGGCAGCATGCCACCGCGTCCCGGGGGAGGAAGCCGTCCGCCGGCGCCCGGCCGTAGCGGCCAGCCCGGCAGCGGCGGCCCTCGGCCGAACCCCGGCATGATGCCGCCTCGGCCGAACCCCGGCATGATGCCTACCCGCCCCGGCCGGCCCGGTCCCGGTGGAGGTGGGCCCGGCGGTGGTGGTCGTGGCGGTCCCGGTGGTGGTCGTGGCGGCCCCGGTGGCGGCGGTGGTGGTCGTGGCGGCCCCGGTGGTGGTGGCGGCGGTGGCGGCTTCCGTGGTGGCGGCGGCGGCCCTGGTGGTCCCGGTGGCGGCGGTGGGGGTGCCGCCCCGGCCGGTGGTGGTTTCCGAGGTGGCCCCGGGCGCCCCGGTGGTGGCGGCGGTGGTCGTGGCCGTGGTGGTGCCGCCGGTGCTTTCGGCCGTCCTGGCGGGCCGGCCCGCAAGGGCCGCAAGTCCAAGCGGCAGAAGCGCCAGGAGTTCGACAACATGCAGGCGCCGTCAGTGGGCGGTGTCCGGCTGCCGCGTGGCACCGGCGAGATCGTCCGGCTGCGCCGCGGCTCGTCCCTCACCGATTTCGCCGAGAAGATCAACGCCAACCCGGCCGCGCTGGTGCAGGCGCTGTTCCACCTCGGCGAGATGGTGACCGCGACCCAGTCCGTCTCCGACGATGTGCTCGAGCTGCTCGGCCAGGAGATGAACTACAAGATCCAGGTCGTCAGTCCCGAGGACGAGGACCGCGAGCTGCTGGAGTCCTTCGACCTCTCCTACGGCGAGGACGCCGGTGAGGAGGCCGACCTTGCATCCCGGCCGCCGGTGGTCACCGTCATGGGCCACGTCGATCACGGTAAGACCCGGCTGCTGGACACCATCCGCAAGACCAACGTCATGGGTGGCGAGGCCGGCGGGATCACCCAGCACATCGGTGCCTACCAGGTCGCCACCGAGCTGGAGGGCGTGGAGCGGCTGGTCACCTTCATCGACACCCCGGGTCACGAGGCGTTCACCGCCATGCGCGCCCGTGGTGCCAAGTCGACGGACATCGCGGTGCTCGTGGTGGCTGCCGACGACGGCGTCATGCCGCAGACGGTGGAGGCGATCAACCACGCCAAGGCGGCGAACGTCCCGGTGGTGGTCGCGGTCAACAAGATCGACAAGGAAGGTGCGGACCCGACCCGGATCCGCGGTCAGCTCACCGAGTACGGGCTGGTGCCCGAGGAGTACAGCGGCGACACCATGTTCGTCGACATCTCCGCCAAGCAGGGCACCAACATCGAGGCGCTGCTCGATGCGATCCTGCTCACTGCGGACGCTTCGCTGGACCTGCGGGCCAATCCCGGTATGGAGGCCCAGGGCGTGGCGATCGAGGCGCATCTGGACCGCGGTCGTGGTCCGGTGGCCACCGTGCTGGTGCAGCGCGGCACGCTGCACGTCGGCGACTCGGTGGTCGCCGGCGATGCGTACGGACGGGTTCGTCGGATGGTCGACGAGCACGGTGACGATGTGACCGAGGCGTTGCCTTCGCGGCCGGTCCAGGTCATCGGGTTCACCTCGGTGCCGGGCGCGGGCGACAACTTCCTGGTCGTCGACGAGGATCGGATCGCCCGGCAGATCGCTGACCGCAGGCGGACCCGGGAACGCAACGCCGATCTCGCGTCCCGTCGCCGCCGGGTCAGCCTGGAGGATCTGGACCGGGCGCTGAAGGAAACCAGCCAGCTCAGCCTGATTCTCAAGGGTGACAACTCCGGCACCGTGGAGGCGCTGGAGGACGCGCTGCTGAAGATCGACGTCGGCGACGAGGTCGAGCTGCGGGTCATCCATCGCGGCGTCGGTGGCATCACCGAGAGCGATATCAGTCTGGCCATCGCGGACAACACCATCGTGCTCGGGTTCAATGTCCGGGCGGATGGCAAGGCCACCGCACTGGCCAGCCGCGAGGGCGTGGAGATCCGCTACTACTCGGTGATCTATCAGGCGATCGACGAGATCGAGCAGGCGCTCAAGGGCATGCTCAAGCCGGAGTACGAGGAAGTGGCCCTCGGCCGCGCCGAGGTCCGCGAGGTGTTCCGTTCCTCCAAGGTGGGCAACATCGCCGGATGTCTGGTGAGCTCGGGGGAGATCCGCCGCAACGCCAAGGCCCGGTTGCTCCGGGACAACGTGGTCGTTCGGGAGGACCTCACGGTCTCCTCGCTGCGCCGGTTCAAGGACGACGCCACGTCGGTCCGCGAAGGTTTCGAATGCGGTCTCACGATCTCCGGGTACCACGATCTGCGGGTCGGCGATGAGATCGAGACCTACGAGATGCGGGAGAAGCCCCGCACCTGACCATCCCGGGTTGGTGGCTCTTCAAGAGCCACCAACCCGGCAACCGGTGGTCTTGAAGAGCTACCAACCCCCGGTGGTGAGCGTTGTACGTTGGCGCATTGGAACTCGATGTCGTCTTCGGCGACGTGCGCTCACTGAAGCAGAAGCGCTCCCTGGTCCGGCCGGTTGTCGCTGAACTGCGCCGTCGTTATGACGTCGCGGCGGCTGAGGCCGGCTATGCGGATCTACATCGGCGCACCCTGATCGGCGTCGCCGCCGTTGCGGGTGACGCCGGGCAGGTGAGGGAGGTACTCCAGGCATGCGAGCGGTTTGTGGCGTCGCGTCCCGAATTGGAGTTGCTGGCCGCCCGGCATCGGATGCTGGGTCCTGACGATGAGGCCGACGACTAGCGTGGGCGGCACGCCCCCGAGAACACATCCCGAATAGACAAGGAGACGCCGCCGATGGCCGACGCCGCGCGGGCCCGCAGGCTCGCCAAACGGATCACCCAGATCGTCGCCTCCGGTCTCGAGCACGAGGTGAAGGACCCCCGGCTGGCGATGGTGACCATCACCGCCGCGAAGGTCACCCCGGACCTCAGGGATGCGACTGTCTACTACACGGTGCTCGGTGACACCATCGACGCGCCACCGGATACGGCCGGGGTGGCGGCCGCGCTGGCCAGCGCCACCGGTGTGTTGCGTTCTCTGGTGGGCCGGGGCACCGGGGTCCGTTTCACTCCCACCCTGACCTTCCTGCCCGACAGCGTCCCCGACGACGCACGTCGGATCAACGAATTGCTCGCCCAGGCACACGATGCCGACGCTGAGGTGGCGCGGATCGCGGCGGGCGCCTCTCCTGCGGGCGAGCCCGACCCGTACCGCGCGAACCGCGACCCGGCCACTGACGACCGATAAGCGGATGCCTGACCGACGGCACCGCATGGCGACCCGCCGTGGAGGTCTTGAGACAGGGGGTGGGCTGCACTGAACCGGGAACTGGGCATCGCCACTGAACTGGTCGGCAACGCGAGCGATGTGACGCTGGTGGCCCATGTGCAGCCGGATGCCGACGCGCTGGGAAGCGCGCTGGCGCTCGGTCTGGCCCTGCGGCAACAGGGTGCCACGGTACGGGTGACGTTCGGCGAACCGGCCGACGCTCCGGGGTCGTTGCGGGCGTTGGACGTCGCCGGACTCATCGTGTCGCCGGATGAGGTTCCTGCCGAGCCGGAGTTGCTGGTCGCACTGGACACCGCCAGCCGGGCCCGGCTCGGCCGGCTGTCGGATCGGGTGGACACCGCTCGGGCGGTCCTGGTGGTCGATCACCACGTCACGAATGAGCGTTTCGGGACCCACCACCTGGTCGACCCCCGGGCTGAGGCGACAGCGGTACTGGTCCTGCGGCTGATCGATGCACTCGGCGTGCGACTCGACGAGCCGATGGCCCGCTGTGTCTATGCCGGACTGGTAACCGACACGAGTTGTTTTCGCCGGGCCAGCGCGAGTACACACGCTGTCGCCGCCCGGTTGCTGACCGCGGGCGTCGATCCCGACGCCCTCACCAGGACACTGCTGGACACTCACCCTTTCGGCTGGCTGAGCATGCTCGGCTCCGTGCTCGGCCGGGCCAGGCTGGAGCCTGCGGCCGCCCGTGGCAGGGGATTGGTGCACACCACTGTGTTGCTGACCGACATGGTGGGAATGGGGAGCGAGGAGATCGAGAGCGTGGTGGACCTGGTGCGGACCACGGCGGAGGCCGAGGTCGCCGCTGTGTTCAAGGAGATCGCGACCGACCGCTGGTCGGTATCGCTGCGCGCCAAGCAGTGCGTCGATGTGTCCGCGGCAGCGGCCGAACTCGGCGGTGGCGGGCATCGGCTCGCCGCCGGTTTCACCATCGACGCCACCTGTGAGGGTCTTCTCCGTGCGTTGCGCGGCGCCCTGCATCGCGCACCGGTCATTCCGGTTTGATCGTGCCTGCCGAGTTGATCGTCCCTGCTGGCTTGATCGTTGTCGACAAGGCGCCCGGGATGACGTCGCATGACGTGGTCTCCCGGCTGCGCAGGATGTTGCACACCCGGCGGATCGGGCACGCCGGAACACTGGACCCGATGGCCACCGGGGTGCTCGTCTGCGGCGTGCACCGCGCCACCAAGTTACTCGGGCACTTGCAGCTGGAGCCCAAGGTCTACCGGGGAACCGTCCGCCTCGGTGAGTCGACCAGCACCGACGACGCGCAGGGTGAGCACGTCGGCGGCGCGGACGCGTCCGAGGTGAGCGAGCCGGCCATCCTGGCCGGCATCCGCGCCCTGACCGGGGCCATCGAGCAGGTGCCCAGCGCGGTGAGCGCGGTGAAGGTCGGGGGCAAACGGGCCTATGCGCTGGTGCGGGCCGGTGAGCAGGTACGGCTGGCGGCCCGGCCCGTGACGGTGTCCAGGTTCGAGCTCCTCGCGGTGCGCCGGTACGCGGACCCCGGCCGGGACGTGATCGACCTGGACGTGCTGGTGGAGTGCGGCGGCGGAACCTACGTCCGGGCGCTGGCCAGGGATCTCGGTGCCGGGCTCGGTGTGGGCGGTCATCTGACCGCGTTGCGCCGCACCAGCGTGGGGCCGTTCGGTCTCGACACCGCGCGCACCCTCGACGAACTCGCGCAACACCCGGTCCTGACGGCGGATCTGGACCAGGCGGTGCGCACCGCGTTCCCGCGCCGCGCGGTGGACGGCGAGCAGGCCCGGGTGCTCGCCAATGGCGGGCGGCTGCCGGCCGCTGGTCTGGCCGGGACCTCGGCCGCCTTCGATCCGGACGGGCACGCGATCGCCCTGCTCACCGAGATCGGGCCGGTGGCCCGCCCGGTGCTGGTGTTGCGCCCGGCCACCGAGGCTCCGGTCACCGAGGCTCCGGTCACCGGGTCCCCGGTCGCCGGGTCGCCGGCCACCGAGTCGTGAGGGGCGCTGGAGGTGAGGGGACCGAAACCTGGACACGGACAGCCGTAGGCTGCAGCCCGTGCAGCGGTGGCGTGGGGTCGAGGCCATTCCCAGCGGGTGGGGTCGCAGTGTGCTCACCATCGGGGTTTTCGACGGTATGCACCGTGGTCATGCCCGGCTGGTCAGCCACGCCGTGACCCGCGCCAGGGCGCTCGGTGTCCCTTCGGTGCTGATGACCTTCGACCCGCATCCTTCCGAGGTGGTGCGCCCCGGCAGCCACCCGGCTCAGCTCACCAGCCTGCGCCGCCGGGCGGAGCTGGTGGAGCAGCTCGGTGTCGATGTGTTCTTCGTCCTCCCGTTCACCGTCGAGCTGTCCCGGATGCCTGCTGCCGAGTTCGTCCACGAGCTTTTGGTGGAGCGGCTGCACGTGGCGGAAGTGGTGGTGGGGGACAACTTCACCTTCGGCCACAAGGCGGCGGGCAACGTGGACCTGCTGAGCACTCTGGGCCGCCGGTTCGGGTTCACCGCAGAGGACGTCGGGTTGCTCTCCCACGGTGAGCTGACGTTCTCCTCCACCTACATCCGGTCGTGCATCGATGCCGGTGACGTGGCGGCAGCGACCGCCGCACTGGGCCGTCCGCACCGGGTGGAGGGCATCGTGGTCCGCGGCGACCAGCGCGGGCGCGGTCTGGGCTACCCGACCGCGAACCTCTCCACTCCGCGATTCGCGGCGATCCCCGCCGACGGTGTCTACGCCTGCCGCTTCGCGCACCGGGGCCGGGAACTGGCTGCGGCCGTCTCCGTGGGCACCAACCCGACCTTCTCGGGCCGGGAACGCCGGGTGGAGGCCTTCGTCCTGGACCTGGACGAGGACTTCTACGGCGAGCAGGTGGCGCTGGACTTCGTCGAACGGCTCCGCGGCATGACCCGTTTCGACACCGCCGATGAATTGGTGGCCCAGATAGACGACGACGTGGCCCGGACCCGGAGCGTCCTCGCCCGGTCCGCTGATCTCACCAATCGGGCCCCGGAGGGGTGAAGGGCCTGACAGGATGCCCGTCACGGGTACGGAAGGGGAGGCCGGTGGAGGATCAGCAGACCGTGGCGCGCAACGTCGCCCAGCAGCGCGAGTGGTACGGCGAGCCGCTCGGTGACCGGGTGCGGCGCCTCGTGGTCGCTTTCGACGTGTCCCAGGCGCAGCTGGCCGAGGTTCTCGGACTGAGCCCGCCGATGCTCAGCCAGCTGATGAGCGGGCGGCGGGCCAAGATCGGCAACCCGGCGGTGCTGGCGCGGATGGTGATGCTGGAACGCCGGGTGCTCACCCCGGAGGTCGCCTGCGGTGACCCCGCCGCGATCCGTACCGCGCTGGACGAGGTCCGCGACTCCCGGCCCACCGTCGGCCGGGACACCTTGCTGGTCGAGCAGGACGGTGACGACCTGCTCGGGCCCGCGCTGCGCAGACTGGCCGGCGCCGCGGAGCTGATCGCGGCAGCCGGTTTGCTGGAGGAGGGTTACCCGCAGCTCGCCGGGTTGCTGCTGCGCGCGGCCGATGCTGACCCGCAGCCGCTCGAGGCGCTGCCGCCGGTGGCTGAACAGTCCGGGGCCTGACCGGGCGTGGAACGGTGGGCTGGTAACCTTGACCTCCGGGTCCGGCTGCAGTCCGTGGTGGCCGGCATCGCGGTTGAGGTGGCCATGGCTGGGCGGCGCCGAGGCCGCCGCCCCCGTCGCATCCGCGCGACGTGACGTCCAGGCTGACACGGTACGTGACAGGAGACGATTGACCCGTGGCGCTGTCCACCGCACAGAAGAGTGAGATCCTCGCCGAGTACGGGCTGCGAGGTGGGGACACCGGTTCCCCGGAGGCGCAGGTGGCCCTGCTGACCAAGAGGATCAAGGACCTCACCGAGCACCTCAAGCTGCACAAGCATGATCACCACTCCCGGCGCGGCCTGCTCCTCATGGTCGGCCGCCGTCGCAATCTGCTGAACTACCTGGCCCGAGTCGACATCGCGCGCTACCGGTCGCTGATCGAGCGCCTCGGCCTACGTCGCTGACCCCTTGTGAGGGGGAGTGCCCGACATGGCGCCCCCCCTCGCTGCAGTGGGCTCACCGGCACCGTGCCGGCGCCCGATCCACAATCACACATCGCGCATGAGCCGCCTCGTCACCGTCCTGGTGGACCGTCGTCCGCCGGTCCTCGGTAGTGGCTCCCGGGAGCATCAGAGCTCCCGAGGGCTTCAATCGAAGACCGGCCTCGCCCTCGCTCCCGCACCGGCGGTGCTACCTGCGGCCCGTGTCGCGAGGAGGAGATGAATTGACCGACCCGACGACGAGTACCCACTCGGCAGACACCGTGCACGAGACGACAGCGGTACTCGACAACGGCGCGTTCGGCACCCGAACCGTGCGCTTCGAGACTGGCCGGTTGGCGCGGCAAGCTCTCGGCTCCGTCGTCGCCTACCTCGACGACGAGACCATGCTGTTGTCCGCCACCACGGCATCCAAGCAACCCAAGGACCAGTTCGACTTCTTCCCGCTCACCGTCGACGTCGAGGAGCGGATGTACGCGGCGGGTCGCATCCCCGGCTCGTTCTTCCGCAGGGAGGGACGGCCGTCGACCGATGCGATCCTGACCTGCCGTCTGATCGACCGGCCGTTGCGCCCGTCCTTCGTGGACGGGTTGCGCAACGAGGTCCAGGTGGTCATCACCGTGCTCAGCCTGGACCCGTCCGATCCCTATGACGTGCTCGCGATCAACGCCGCCTCGGCGTCCACACAGATCTCCGGCCTGCCGTTCACCGGGCCGGTGGGCGCCACCCGGGTCGCACTCGTCGAGGGCCAGTGGGTGGCTTTCCCGACGCACGAGCAGATCCAGCGTTCGGTCTTCGACATGGTCGTCGCTGGCCGGGTGGTCGGCGAGGACGTGGCGATCATGATGGTCGAGGCGGAAGCCACCGACGCCGTGGTCGAACTGGTCGCGGGCGGAACGCAGGCTCCGACCGAGGAGATCGTGGCCGCGGGCCTGGAGGCGGCCAAGCCGTTCATCCGCGTTCTCGTGCAGGCGCAGCAGCAACTCGCCGACGCGGTCGGCATCCCGGCTCTGGAGTTCCCCACTTTCCCCGCCTATCAGCCCGATGCGCTGGAGGCCGTCCGAGACGTGGCGGGTGAGGCGTTGGCGCAGGCGTTGACCATCCCGGGCAAGAAAGACCGGGAGCGGCGGCTCGACGAGCTCAAGGCCAGCTGCCTGGACCAGCTGGGTGAGCGGTTCGAGGGCCGGGAGAAGGAGATCGGCGCGGCGTTCCGGTCGGCGACCAAGGCCGCCGTCCGGGATCGGATCCTGCGCGAGAAGATCCGGATCGACGGCCGGGGGCTGACCGACATCCGTCCACTGTCGGCCGAGGTCGAAGTGGTGCCCCGGGCGCACGGCTCGGCGTTGTTCGAGCGGGGTGAGACCCAGATCCTCGGGGTGACCACCCTGAACATGCTCCGGATGGAGCAGCAGATCGACTCGCTCGGCCCGGAGACCACCAAGCGCTACCTGCATCACTACAACTTCCCGCCGTACTCCACCGGCGAGACCGGCCGGGTCGGCTCGCCCAAGCGGCGTGAGATCGGTCATGGCGCGTTGGCCGAGCGGGCCGTGGTGCCGGTGCTGCCCAGTCGCGAGGATTTCCCCTACGCGATCCGCCAGGTCTCCGAGGCGCTGGGCTCCAACGGCTCCACGTCGATGGGCTCGGTGTGTGCGTCCACGCTGTCGCTGCTCAACGCGGGTGTGCCGCTCAAGGCGCCGGTGGCGGGTATCGCGATGGGCCTGGTGTCCGGTGAGGTGGACGGGCAGACGCGCTACGTCGCGCTCACCGACATCCTCGGTGCCGAAGACGCCTTCGGTGATATGGACTTCAAGGTCGCGGGAACCAAGGACTTCGTGACCGCCCTGCAGCTGGACACCAAGTTGTCCGGGATCCCGTCCGACGTGCTCGCGGGTGCGCTCTCTCAGGCCAGGGACGCCCGGCTGACCATCCTGGACGTGATGGCCGAGGCGATCGACGGGCCGGACGAGATGAGCGCGTACGCGCCGCGGGTCACCGCGATCAGGATCCCGGTCGACAAGATCGGTGAGGTGATCGGCCCGAAGGGCAAGATGATCAACTCGATCACCGAGGAGACCGGTGCGGACATCTCCATCGAGGACGACGGCACGATCTACGTAGGGGCCAACGACGGTCCTTCGGCCGAGGCGGCGATCGACCGGATCAACGCGATCGCCAACCCGCAGCTGCCGAAGGTCGGGGAGCGGTTCCTGGGCACCGTGGTGAAGACCGCCGCGTTCGGCGCCTTCGTCTCGCTGGTGCCGGGCAAGGACGGTTTGGTGCACATCTCCAAGCTGGGTAACGGCAGGCGGATCGGCAAGGTCGAGGACGTGGTCAAGGTCGGTGACAAGCTGCGCGTCGAGGTCGCCGACATCGACAGCCGCGGCAAGATCAGCCTGGTTCCGGTCCGCGATGAGGACAACGGCAGTGCGGCGCCTCCCGAGGCCGATGCCGGCGCTGACGCGACCGCCGAGGCCCCGGCCGGCACGTGACGGCGCGGCACCACTCCGATACCGCCCGACCAGTGCCGGCCACCCAGGGCAGCCGGCGTGGTGCCGGACCGTTGGTGCGCACCCGTACCACCGTGCTGGACCGTCGGATCGACGGTGGCGCGCTGCGGCGCAGTGTGCTGCCCTCCGGGCTGCGGGTGCTGACCGAGGAGTTGCCCGGCACCCGCTCCGCCGCGGTGGGCATGTGGGTGGGGGTCGGTTCCCGGGACGAACCGGTCCAGGTGGCCGGTGCGGCACACTACCTGGAGCACCTGCTGTTCAAGGGCACCACCCGGCGCACCGCGGCCGGGATCGCCGAGGAGGTCGACGCGGTGGGGGGTGAGCTCAACGCGTTCACCGCGAAGGAGCACACCTGCTACTACGCGCACGTGCTCGACGTCGATCTGGACCTGGCGGTCGATCTGGTCTGCGATGTGCTCGGCGACGCCCTGCTCGACCCGGCGGACGTGGATCTCGAGCGCGGCGTGGTGCTCGAGGAGATCGCCATGCGCGACGACGATCCGGAGGACTTGCTGCACGACGAGTTCTGCGCCGCTCTGCTGGGGTCCCATCCCCTCGGCCGGTCGGTGCTGGGTACCGAAGCGTCGATCGCGGGAATGAGCCGGGACGCGCTGTACCGCTTCTACCGGCGCCGCTACACCCCGGAACGGATGGTGCTGACGGTGACCGGCAATGTCACGCACGGGGCGGTGCTGGCCGCGGTTCGGCGCAGTTTCGGACACCGGCTGACCGGTTCCGCCGAACCGGTGCCACCCCGCCGGGGCCGGGCCAGGATCACCGGGCGCCGCGCGCTCGTGGTGCGCACCGACTCCTCCGAGCAGGCTCATCTCATGCTCGGTGTGCGCGCGACGGACCGTCATGACGAACGCCGCAGTGTGCTCGGCGTGCTCAATGCCGCGCTCGGCGGCGGGATGAGCTCCCGGCTGTTTCAGCAGATCCGAGAACAGCGCGGACTCGCCTACTCCGTCTACTCCTCGACGACCTGCTACGCCGACACCGGCTCCCTGTCGATCTATGCGGGCTGCTCTCCCGAGCGGCTCGGCGAGGTGGCCACGGTGATCGGCGAGGTGCTGACCTCGATCGCCCGCGACGGGATCTCCGACGCCGAACTCGCTCGTGGCAAGGGTCAGCTTCGGGGCGGGCTGGTACTGGGTCTGGAGGATCCGGCTTCCCGGATGACCCGGATCGGCAAGGCCGAGCTCAACCACGGTGAGCACTGCACCGTCGAGGAGGCGCTAGAACAGATCGACGAGGTGACTGTCGACCAGGTCGGCGCGCTGGCCCGCGAACTACTGCGCAGGCCGATCACCGCCACCGTGGTCGGCCCTTACGCTTCCGCAGAGCACCTGCCCGACGAGATCGCCCAACTGACTGCATGACGGAGTTGATTGCATGACGGCACCCGAGCAGACCTCGCCCGGGCAGGACCGGTCGGAGGACAATCCCATCAGGGTCGGGGTGCTCGGTGCCCGCGGCAAGGTGGGCACCGAGGTGTGCAAGGCGGTGGACGCGGCGATCGACATGGAACTCGTCGCGATGGTCGACGCCGGTGACTGGATGTTCAACGTCGCGGACGCGGGCGCCGAGGTGGTCGTCGACTTCACCCATCCCGATGTGGTGATGGACAACGTGCGGTTCTGCGTGGACCAGGGCATCCATGCCGTGGTGGGCACCACCGGCTTCGACGAGAAACGGCTCGCCCAGGTCAGGGAGTGGCTCGCGCCCCGGCCCGATCTGGGTGTCCTGATCGCGCCCAACTTCGCCATCGGGGCGATCCTGTCGATGCGCTTCGCCGCGATGGCCGCGCGGTTCTACGAGTCGATCGAGGTCGTGGAGCTGCACCACCCGAGCAAGGCCGACGCGCCGTCGGGCACCGCGGCGCGCACCGCGGCCCTCATCGCGCAGGCCAGGGCCCGGGCCGGGATGGCTCCCATCCCCGATGCCACCACCCAGTCGCTTCCGGGAGCCCGCGGCGCGGACGTCGACGGGGTGCGGGTGCACGCGGTGCGCCTCGCCGGGCTCGTCGCACATCAGGAAGTCCTGCTGGGTACCGAGGGAGAGACGTTGACGATCCGGCACGACTCGCTGGCTCGTTCCTCTTTCATGCCCGGAGTGCTGCTCGGGGTGCGCTCGGTGCTGAACCGGCCGGGGATGACCCTGGGGCTGGAACCGCTGCTGGAGCTGTAGCAGCTCTCAGCTGACAGTGAGGTCGAGCGGGCCGGTCAGGCGCATCTCGCGCAGGACCCGCCCGCCCGCGTCGAGGGTGCGCACGGTGCCGTCGGGATTCCACCCGGCGCGCCGATAGAAGGCCAGCGAGGCCGGGTCCTCGGCGGGCACCCAGGTGATCCCCCGGGTGGCACCGACATCGCGGAGTGCCGCGGCGGCCGCAGCGAGCAGCCGCCCGCCGTGCCCGCGTCGTCCCCACCTCGGCTCCACCAGCAGGGTGCTCACCAGCACGGTCTGCGCCGCGTCGGCGGGCAGCGCGCCGTCCGCGCCGGCTACGTCGGCGGAGGGGGTGCGGCCGGCCACCACGAATCCGACCGGATCGTCGCCCTCGGTGGCGAGCAGCACGGTGGCACCGCCCTTGACGGTCTCCACCCAGGTCTGCGCCACCTCCGGGGAGTCCAGTTCGTCGAGGGTCTCGGCGGGAAGCAGCTCCCGGTAGGCGGCCCGCCAGATCGTGCGGTGCAACGCGGCGAGGACGGGAACGTCCTGCGGGGTGGCGGCGCGTACCCGGGCGAGTGCCATCCTGTCACGGTAGCGAGATCGGACCCGGTCCCGAGCGGCAGGCATGGTTGTCGGTGGTTGTCAGAGCAGGATGGCAGCATCGGCGTCCGTGCAGACCATGGGACTCGCCGCCGCCCGTCGCACCGCGCTGGCCGCGCAGGGGTTCGCCGATCCCCGCCCGGACGGTCCGGTGACCCGGCGGCACCTGCGGCGGGTGCTGCGCCGGTTCCGGCTGCTGCAGCTGGATTCGGTGACCGTGCTGACCAGGGCACATTACCTGCCCGTGTTCAGCCGGCTGGGTCCCTATCCGCGCCAGCTCCTCGACGGTGCCGCCTGGGAACACACCGCCCGGCAGCCCCGCCTGCTGGTGGAGTGCTGGGCGCACGAGGCGAGCCTGGTGCCGGTGCCCGACTGGCCACTGCTGCACTCGGGGGCCAAGCGGCCGGGCTGGTGGCATCGGTACGGCGCGCTGGCCGCCGCCAACCCCGAGTTGGTCAGTGCGGTGCTGGACGCGGTAATGGAACGTGGCCCGCTCGGCGCGGGCACCCTGGAACAGGAGCTCGGCGGCGGGGCGGCGCGCAGGCCGGGATCCTGGTGGAACCGCACCGACACCAAGAGGATCTGCGAGTGGTTGTTCGGTATCGGTGAGCTCACCACCGGCGCCCGGCGGGGCTTCGAACGGCTCTACGACCTGACCGAGCGGGTGCTGCCCGCCGAAGTGCTCACCCGCCGGGTCGACCCGCAGCAGGGCGCTCGTGAACTGATCTGCCGGGCAGCCGCCGCGCTGGGGCTGGCCACCGAGCCTGATCTGCGGGACTACTACCGGTTGCGGCCCGAGCGCAGTCGTCAAGCGGTCGCCGAACTGGTCGCGAACGGCGAACTGGAGCCCGTGCTGGTCGCAGGCTGGCCGGCGCCGGCCTACCGGCACCGTGCGGCCTGCACCCCGCGAAGGATCACCGGCGCGGCGCTGCTGTGCCCGTTCGATCCGTTGATCTGGAACCGGGCCCGTACCGAGCGGTTGTTCGGCTTCCGCTACCGCATCGAGATCTACGTCCCGGAGCCGCAGCGCAGCTACGGCTACTATGTGTTCCCCTTTCTGCTGGACGGCGAGCTGGTGGCCCGGGTGGATCTGAAGGCCGATCGCGCGGCCGGTCAGCTCCGGGTGCAGGGTGCGTTCGCCGAACCCGGAGTGGACACCACCCGGGTGGTCGCCGAACTGGCCGGCGCGCTACGGGAGATGGCGAGCTGGCTGGAGCTGGACGCGATCACGGTGGGGGAGCGCGGTGACCTCGTTGCTGCACTGCGCACGGTGACCCAGCCGATGGTGATCAGGTCGGTGGGGACCAGGCCGGTGGGGACCAGGCCGGTGGTGATCAGGCCGGTGCCGAGGTGATGAGCGCGTCACCCGAGCCGGTGCGGGCCCGGACCCGCAGTCCCGCGGCGCCGTCTGCGGGTGGCCCGCCGACCGGCAGGTCGCTGCGTGCCGCACCGGATCCCGAGCTGATGTCCACCTCGGCCAACACGCCGGCGTGGATGCCCACCCGCAACTGCCCTGAACCGGACGTGAGTTCGAGACGGCCCGCCGAGGCGTCGACCACGACGAGGTCACCCCTGCCACTGCGGGCGGTCACATCACGCACCACAGCGCCGAGGCGCACGTTGCCGGAACCGGTCTCGACAGTGGCCGCGCCGTCGGTCCGGTCATCGCTGGAGGCACCCGCGCCGGCCCGGTCGATCGAGATCACGTCGACGACTCCGGAACCGGTTCGCACCCGCAGCGCGCCCTGCACCGATCCCAGCCGCACGTCACCGGAGCCGGTGCGGACGTCGATCGGACCGGTGCACTGCTGGGCCCGGACCTGCCCGGCGCCGGTCGAGGCGTCCAGCCGGTCCGCGACACCGTCGACGAGCACGTCGGCCGAACCGCTGCGCGCCAGCACCGAAGCGCCTGCCGGCGCAGTCACCTCGATGACCAGTGGCACGCCACGTAGCGGTCCGTCCTGTGGGGTCCGTACGGTGAGCCGCCGATCGGTGAAGTCGATCACGGTGCGCCGGACGGCTTCCTCGGTCAGCTCGGTGGACGGGGCCGTCCCGGTCTGTTCGCCGAGCCAGGTCAACAGCCCGGCGATGCCGGCGCTCCACGGTGGGCCGCCGGTCGGGTCCGGACGTACCTGCACGGTCACCTGGGCCGCATCCCCCGGTTGGATGTCCGCCTCGCTGAGGCGGACATCCAACCGGCCGCTGCCGAGGTCGGCGGAGAGCTCGACCGGTTCCGTGCACTCGAAGTCATGCCGTCGCAGCACGGTGACGTCTGCGTCGTCCTGTTCCACGGTTCTACCGTCGTCCTGTCTCACGGTTCTACCGTCGTCCTGTCTCACGGTTCTACCTCCCGGCCCCGACCCGCGCGTGCGTTCCGGCTCGTCCGTGGGCTCAGCCCTGGACCCAGCCCTGGAATCGGCTGCGACCATGGCGCTCGTCGTTCTCCCGGCGCGAGTCGTTCCATCCCTCGCCCCGCAGTGCGCCCTGCACGGCCTGCGACACCCAGGTGTTCAGCGAGACACCCTGCTCGGCCGCTGCGCGTTCGGCCTGGCCCTTGAGCTGATCGAGCAGCCGCAAGGTCATCCGGCTGATGTCGCCGCCCATCTCAGCGAAGGAGCTCGCGCCGGGGGAGCTGCGCGGCGGCGGGGTTGTGCCGGGCTTGGGTCCTTGCTGGGGTCCGGGCTCGGACGGTGTGCTCACGGCGACCCGCACGTCGCGCCCGTCGAGCCGGACCTCCACAACCCGGTCCTCAAGCGTCGCGGTGACCTCCGCGGCGAGGTCGGACAGTGCGGTCATGATGGTCAGACGGGCGGCAGGTTCCAGTGCCGCACCCAGGACGGCCGCGGTGTGCCGGGTCTGCTCGTCGCCCGCCGACGCGGCGGCTGTCAGGTCCTCGCGCAGCCGGTTGATGTAGGGCGTCAGATCCATGATGTCAACCATGACATCACATATGACACCAGTCAAGACGTCATTATGGTGTCGCAGTTACTGTTGGCTGTTTGCCCGTTGAAGAGGAGGGTGCGCTGTGCGCCAACCCGATGATGGCCGTTCGGCTGCCGATGGAGCGGGGGTGACGACCGTGCCGCTTCGCGTCCAACTGGTGGCCAAGACCGAGTTCTTCGCCCCGGCCGACGTGCCGTGGTCCACCGACGCCGACGGGGGGCAGGCACTCGCCGAGTTCGCAGGCCGGGCCTGCTACCAGTCGTGGCGCAAGCCCAATCCCGCGACCGCCACCAACGCCGGATACCTGCGGCACATTCTCGAGGTCGGCCACCTGTCCGTGCTCGAGCACGGATCGGTCAGCTTCTACCTCACCGGGGTGTCGCGTTCGCTGACCCACGAACTGATCCGGCACCGGCACTTCTCCTACTCCCAGCTGTCCCAGCGCTACGTCCCGGAGCGTGACGCGGCCATGGTCGAGCCGGACGTCATCGCAGGGGATCCGGAGCTGCACGAGCTGTTCCTGGCCGCCACGCGGACCAGCCAGCAGGCCTACACGGAACTACTGGCCGGGCTCGAAGAGCGCTTCGCCGGTGAGCAGAACGCCACGTTGCGCCGCAAACAGGCCCGGCAGGCGGCTCGCTCGGTACTGCCCAATGCCACCGAGACCCGGATGGTGGTCACCGGCAACTACCGGGCTTGGCGCCATTTCATCGCGATGCGCGCCACCGAACACGCAGATGTGGAGATCCGCGAGCTGGCCGTGGAGTGCCTGCGGCAACTGCACAAGGTGGCTCCGAGCGTGTTCGGCGACTTCGAGATCTCCGCACTGCCCGACGGCACGGAGATCGCCTCCAGCCCGTTCGTTTCGGAAGGCTGACCGCCACCATGGGCCGGCGGGGTACCCGCTAGCGTGCGGGGTATGGATCTCGACGAGGCCCGCGCCGTGATCGCCCAGCAACACCGGGCGGTGCTCGCCACGTTGCGCGCGGATGGCACACCTCAGATGTCGCCGGTGCTCGCCGCACTCGATGACCAGGGCCGGGTGGTGGTGAGTACCCGGCGGGCCGCGATCAAGGTGCGCAATCTGCGCCGAACCCCCAGCGCCTGGTTGTGCGTACTACCGGACGACTTCTTCGGCCGCTGGATCCAGATCAGCGGCACAGTGCGGATTGTGGAGTTGCCCGAGGCGATGGAGGGGCTCGTGGACTACTACCGGAGGATCTCCGGTGAGCACCAGGACTGGGACGGCTACCGGGCTGCGATGCAGCGCGAGGAGCGGGTGTTGCTGCAGGTCGAGCTGACCTCGGCCGGTCCGGATCGGGCCGGGTGAGGACGCGGTGGCCCGGACGCTGGCCGCTGTCGAGCGGCACGAGCTGAGCGATCTGCTGGAGGACGTCGGCCCGGATGCCCCGACGTTGTGCGGGGACTGGACAACCCGGGACCTCGCGGCGCATCTGGTGGTCCGGGAGGGCCGGCCCGACGCCGCGGTGGGCATTGTGGTCCCGCCGCTGGCGGGCTACACCGCCCGCGTGCAGCGCAGCACCGCCCAGCGACCCTGGCCCGCGTTGGTCGGGCAGGTGCGCAGCGGACCGCCACGGTGGTCTCTGATGCGGCTGTCCGCGCTGGGGGAGAAGATCAACGGTGTCGAGTTCTTCGTGCACCACGAGGATGTGCGAAGGGCCGGGTCCGGATGGGCCCCCCGCGAGGACGATCCGCACCGGGCCGCCCAGCTGTGGCGGATGCTGATCCGGCTCGGGAGGTTGTGTTACCGCCACTGCCCGGTCGGTGTCGTGCTGCGCCGTCCGGACGGTACCGAACATCACATCCGGCGGCGCGGGCCCAGCGTCACCGTCGTCGGTGCTCCGGAAGAGTTGATGCTGCACGCCTACGGGCGCGACCAGGTGCTCGTCGAGTTCGACGGTGACCCCGTCGACGTGACCGGCCTGCAGGGCAGCCCGCGGGGCTTCTAGCTGACCGGGTCGGCTACCCCGCTGCGGCATTGGCGTTGTGCCGCCGGTGCAACACGTAGGCGAACCAGAGCAGGAACATCGCCACGTCGGACCTGGTGGAGTCCGGTGCCGAGGTCCACGGCAACCCGCGCATGCTGACCAGTGTCGGGTTCGGCGAATCGCGATGGAAGAGGGCTCTGGGCGCGCCCGCGCGATGGCAGCGGTAGCGTCCACCCATGAGTCCTGCCCCGACCGCCACCCCTGGCCGGCCCTTCGGCCGGGTGCTCACCGCCATGGTCACGCCGTTCGCCGCCGACGGGCAGCTCGATCTCGACGCCGCGCAGAAACTCGCCCATCACCTGGTGGAGCGAGGATGCGACGGCCTGGTGATCAACGGCACCACCGGCGAGTCGCCGACCACCACTGATGCGGAGAAGTCGGCCCTGATCCGCGCGGTGGTGGCCGCGGTCGGGGACCGGGCGGCGGTGCTGGCCGGTGCCGGAACCTACGACACCGCGCACAGCGTGGAACTGGCCCGCCAGGCCGCCCAGGCCGGTGCGCACGGCCTGCTGGTGGTGACACCGTATTACTCGCGGCCCCCGCAGTCCGGGCTCCTCGCGCATTTCACCGCGGTCGCCGATGCCACCGACCTGCCGGTGATGCTGTACGACATCCCGCCGCGCTCGATCGTTCCCATCGCGCTGGAGACCCTCTATCAGCTCGCCGAACATCCGCGGATCGTGGCCGTCAAGGATGCGAAGGGCGACCTCGGGGGTGGTGCCGAGGTCATCGCCACCACGGACCTGGCCTACTACTGCGGGGACGACGTGCTCAACCTGCCGTGGCTGTCGGTGGGAGCGGTCGGATTCGTCAGCGTGCTCGGCAACGTGGTCCCGGACCGGCTGCACGCCATGATCACCGCGTTCGAGGCGGGCGACGTGGCCACCGCACGGAAGGTGCACGCCTCCACCCTCGCGCTGATTCGCACGTTCTTCATGGCAGGCGGGGTGGCCTTCGGCAAGGCGGCGCTGCGGCTGACCGGGCTGGAGGTCGGTGATCCGCGGCTGCCTCAGGTCGCCGCTGACCACGATCAGGTGACCGCGATCGCGGCTGCGCTGGTCGAAGCAGGGGTGCTTGCGTGACCGGCTCCGGGGACACCCACCTGCCCGTCCCAGGTGTGCCCAACACGGCGCCCCCGCCACTGCCCGACAACGGTCTGCGGGCGGTCGCGCTCGGCGGTATCGGGGAGATCGGCCGGAACATGACCGTCTTCGAGCATGCCGGGCGACTGCTCGTGGTGGACTGCGGGGTGTTGTTCCCTGAGGACGACGCACCCGGGGTCGATCTCATCCTGCCCGACTTCCGGGCGATCGAGGAGCGGCTGGACGACATCGAGGCGCTGGTGCTCACCCACGGGCACGAGGACCACATCGGGGCGGTGCCCTTCCTGCTGAAATTGCGGCCGGAACTGCCGGTGGTGGGTTCGGAATTCACCCTCGCCCTGGTCAAGGAGAAGTGCCGTGAGCATCGGCAGAAGCCGCACCTGGTGCAGGTGAGGGAGGGCGGTCGGCATCGAGCGGGCCCCTTCGATCTCGAGTTCTTCGCGGTCAATCACTCCATCCCCGATGCGCTGGCGGTCGCGATCCGTACCCCGGCCGGTCTGGTACTGCACACCGGCGACGTCAAGCTCGACCAGCTGCCCCTGGACGGGCGGCTGACCGATCTCGCGGGCTTCTCCCGGCTCGGCGACGAGGGTGTCGACCTGTTGCTGATCGACTCCACCAATGCCGAGGTGCCGGGCTTCGTGACCCCGGAGCGTGACATCGGCCCGGTGCTCGACCTGGTGATCGGACGGGCCGTGCAGCGGGTCATCGTCGCCTGCTTCGCCAGTCACGTGCACCGTGTGCAGCAGGTGCTCGACGTCGCCGCCGTTCACCATCGCCGAGTGGCGTTCGTGGGCCGCTCCATGGTGCGCAACATGGGTGTGGCCGTCGACCTCGGGCTGCTCCGCGTGCCGTCCGGTCTGCTGGTCGAACTCGACGAAGCGCTGGGGATGCCCGAGGACCGGGTGGTGTTCGTCTCCACCGGGTCACAGGGCGAGCCGCTCTCGGCGCTGTCCCGGATGGCCCGCGGCGAGCACCGGCAGATCAAGATCCGGGCCGGGGACACCGTGATCCTGGCCAGCTCGCTCATCCCAGGTAATGAGACAGCGGTGTTCCGCGTGGTCAACGGGTTGACCCGGCTGGGCGCCATCGTGGTACATCAGGGCAACGCCAAGGTGCACGTGTCCGGGCACGCACCGGCTGGGGAACTGCTCTTCATCTACAATGCCGTCCGCCCGTCCAACGTCATGCCGGTGCACGGCGAATGGCGCCACCTGCGGGCGAACGCCGCCCTGGCGGCGCGTACCGGGGTACCCGAGGAACGAGTGGTGATCGCCGAGGACGGCGTGGTCGTCGACCTGGTGGACGGCCGCGCCCAGATCGTCGGCCGGGTCGAGGTCGGCCAGGTCTACGTGGACGGACTGTCGGTCGGTGACGTGGGGGAGTCGACGCTGTCGGACCGGCTCATCCTCGGCGAGGGTGGATTTATCGCGATCACCGTGGTGATGGAGGCAGCGACCGGGCGAGCGGTCGCCCCGCCGACGATCTCCGGACGGGGCTTCTCCGACGACCCCAAGGCCCTCGACGACGTTGTGGCGCTGGTCGAGATGGAACTCGCGCGTACCGAGGCGGAAGGCATCACCGACGCCCACCGGGTCGCCCAGGCGGTGCGCCGGGTCGTGGGCCGGTGGGTCTCCGACACCTACCGGCGCAGGCCGATGATCGTGCCCACGGTGCTGCCCGTCGACTGAGAGCCCGCCGCTCGTCCGGAACACCCCATGACATGGCGGGCTTCGGTGACGTGGCGGGCTTCGGTCTGACATGGCGGGCTTCGGCGTGTCGGAAGCGTCCCGAGCGGGCAGCGGCGCGATCATGGGTCTGCGGCGGGCACGCACGCACCACGGAGGACTGGAGCCGCCGGCTGGTCGAGCTGCGCGGCAGCCGTTGCTCCTGAGCCGCGTGTTGTTGGTCTTTCTTCTGGGGCGGGAGGGACAGACGGGATACCGTGTGGGACATGGCAAGTCGCGCGACCACGAAGGCGACGAACGGGCGTTCCCCGGGCTCGGGCGGCAAGAGTTCCCGGAGTAGCGGTTCCCAGAACAGGACCTCGGGCAGCAGGACCTCGGGCAGCAGGCCCGGTTCGCGCCCGGCCGCGCGCCGTCCGCCCGTTCGCGGGAGTCGTCGGCGGTCTCCCCTCGCACGTGGAATGACCAGCGCGTGGATCCTGCTGGCCCGGGGCATGGGCGGGGTGGCCAGGGCGGTGGGCCGGACCCGTGAGATCGAGCCCGAGCATCGCCGGGACGGTCTGGCCCTCGGTCTCGTCGCGCTCGCCTTGGTGGTGGCGGCCAGTATGTGGTGGGCCGGTGGCGGTCCGGTCGGTGCCGGCGTCCAGCATGCGCTGCGCACCGTGCTCGGCTCGGCGGCGATAGTGCTACCGGTGGTGTTCACCGCGGTGGCCGTGACGTTGATGCGCACCGAGCCCGATCCGGACGCCCGGCCGCGTCGAACCGTCGGGAGCGTGCTGCTGATCCTGGGAGTTCTCGGGCTCTGGCATCTCGCGGCCGGTGGCCCCTCGGACGGCACCGGGCGGGCCCGCGCGGCCGGGATGGTCGGATACCTGGTTGCCGAACCCCTCGCCGGAGGATTCACCGTCTGGGTGGCGACACCCCTGCTGGCCCTGCTGGCCTGCTACGGGCTGCTGGTGCTGACCGGTACCCCGGTGCGCGCGGTACCCGGCCGGATCCGGCAGCTCCTCGGTGCCTCCCCACCAGCCGAGGACTCCGAGGACTCCGAGGACTCCGGGGACCCACTGACCGAGGCCGACCCGGCCGCCGTGCGGCTGCGACGCCCGTCCCGGCGCAGACAGGCCACCCAGCCCACCGAGCAGATGCCGGCCGACCCGGCAGCCTCCGGAAAGCCGCCGAAGCCGAAGGCCACTGCGGTGCCACCCGCCGGGGCCACGCCCGGTGCGGCCAAACCTGCGGCAGCCGTGCCCGCTCTCACCCCCTCGGCCGAGGGCAAGCCCGGCACCGAGATGACGGTGCATCGGGAGGTCGACGGTGACTACCAGCTTCCGCCGCCCGGGCTGCTGCTCGCGGGCGACCCGCCCAAGGCCCGCAGCAAGGCCAACGACGCCATGATCGAGGCCATCAACGGGGTGCTCGACCAGTTCTCGGTCGACGCCCGGGTCACCGGGTTCACCCGGGGTCCGACGGTGACCCGCTACGAGGTGGAGCTGGGGCTCGGCGTCAAGGTGGAGAAGATCACCCAGCTGACCCGCAACATCTCCTACGCGGTGGCCACCGACAATGTGCGGCTGCTGGCGCCGATCCCGGGCAAGTCCGCCGTCGGCATCGAGGTGCCCAACAGCGACCGGGAGATGGTGCGCCTCGGCGATGTGCTGCGCTCCTCGGCGTCCGGCCGGGACCAGCACCCCATGGTGATCGGGCTGGGCAAGGACATCGAGGGCCATTTCGTCACCGCGAACCTCACCAAGATGCCGCACCTGCTGGTCGCGGGCTCCACGGGTTCCGGTAAGTCCAGTTTCGTCAACTCGATGCTGGTCTCCCTGCTCGCCAGGGCCACCCCGGACGAGGTGCGGATGATCCTCATCGACCCGAAGATGGTGGAGCTCACCCCCTACGAGGGCATCCCGCATCTGATCACGCCCATCATCACCCAGCCCAAGAAGGCGGCCGCCGCACTGGCGTGGTTGGTGGACGAGATGGAGCAGCGCTACCAGGACATGCAGGCCAGCCGGGTGCGTCATGTCGACGACTTCAACCGCAAGGTGCGCAGCGGGGAGATCACCGCCCCGCTGGGCAGCGAGCGGGAGTACCGGCCCTATCCGTACATCATGGCCATCGTCGACGAGTTGGCTGACCTGATGATGACCGCACCGCGCGACGTCGAGGACGCGGTGGTCCGGATCACCCAGAAGGCCAGGGCCGCCGGGATCCATCTGGTGCTGGCCACCCAGCGGCCCAGCGTCGACGTGGTCACCGGGCTGATCAAGACCAACGTGCCGTCCCGGCTGGCCTTCGCCACGTCCTCGCT
>DASXOV010000206.1:0-8046 GCA_036494005.1 Pseudonocardiaceae bacterium
GCCGTGCCGGCACGGGTTCAGTCCGCCGTCGCCGCCGGCGGCCGGGGTGCCGGCTTTGCCCGAGACCCCGGCATTGCCGCCGTCAACCAGGGCGCCACCGTCGGCGCCGGTGGCACCGCCACCGTCACCACCGGCTCCGCCGAGCGCGTTGCCCTGCCCGCCGGTGCCCCCGCCGCCGCCGCCACCGGCGCCGACCAGCACCCGGGTGGACAGGTCACACGTGAGCGCGGCACATCCCGCCGGGGCCGAGCGGACGTCGGAGGAACCGCCACCACCGGAACCGTTGCCGCCGTCGCTCGCAGCGGTGCCGCCGTTGGCGCCGGCAGCGTCACCGGCCGCGCCGGGCACACCGTGATTGGACCCGCCGAACCCGCCCAGTGCCCCCGACCCGCCGGACGGGCCGTTGCTCATCCCACCCGACCGCGAGGCCGCCGTGCCATCAGCACCCTTGCCCGCCACATCGACCTGCAGGACCTGGCTCGCGGTCAGGCCCGACAGCGTCCCGGACGCCTGGCCGCCGCTACCACCGGGGCGCCCGGTGATGTCCCCGGCCGGGGAACCACCGTGCGCGGCGTCACCGGCGATGAAGTAGTGCCCACCCTGGGCTCCGGTGATCGTGACCTGAGCAGAGCCCACTCCCGCGGGCACGGTGAAGGTGTCCGACCCGACCGTGTGATAGGTGCAGCTCATCGTGGTGGTCCCGGACAGCACACCCGATGTCCCACACACCGACGGCGGGGGTGGAGGGGGCGGTGTGGCGTGGGCCGGGGTGATCGCGATTCCCACCGGGCGGTTGCCGACGGGGATGGGGGTGCCGACCCGGTTGGTGGCCACGTCGATCGGGGTCACCGTGTTGCTGTCCCGGTTAACCGCATAGGCGGCCACGCCATCGGAGGTGACCGCGATCGCGAACGGCTCGATGCCTCCGGTGGCGAATGCGGTGCCGGGCGTGTTGGTGGCCACGTCGATCGGTGTCACCACGGCGTCGCGCTCATTGGTGACATAGACGGTCTTGCCATCGGGGGTGATCGCAATGCCGACCGGACGGTCACTGACATGGATCGGGGTGCCGGGAGTGTTGGTGGCCACATCGATCGGGGTCACCGTGGCGCTGAGCGCGTCGGCGTTGTCGACGACATACACGGTCTTGCCATCGGGGGTGATCACAACCCACTGCGGGTTGTTCCCCGCCGGGATGGGGGGACCAGCGGTGTTGGCGGCCACGTCGATCGGGGTCACGGTGTTGCTCGCGGCGTTGGCGACATACGCGGTCCGGTCATCGGGAGTGATCACAACGCCGTGCGCGTCGTTCCCGACCGGGATGCGGGGACCGGGGGTGTTGGTCGCTGTGTCGATCGGGGTCACGTCGTGGCTGAGGTTGTCCACCACGTAGGCGGTCTTGCCGTTGTGCGTCACCGCGACCCCGAATGGGAACTGCCCGACGGGGATGGGGGTGCCGGGGGTGTTGGTGGCCACGTTGATCGGCGTCACCGTGTTGTCGGCCCGGTTGGTCACATAAACGGTCCGACCGTCAGGGGTGACCGCCAGTCCTCGGGGGGCAGCGCCGACCGGAATCGGGGTCCCGGCCTTGTTCGTGGTCACGTCGATCGGCGTCACCGTGTTACCGAAATTGTTGATCACATAGGCGGTCGCCGGAGCCGGCGTCGGGATCGGGCCCGGTGTCGGGGTCGGGGTCGGGGTCGGCGTCGGCGTCGGGCCCGGCGTCGGGATCGGGGTCGGCTTCGGCTTCTTCGAGTTACCCCAGGTGATGCTGACCCGGCCGTTGCCGTTGTTGACCGTGCCGGGGTTGATTCCGCTGGTCAGGACAGCGGAGGTCACCGTGGCGGCGGCGAAGGAGCTTCCTCCGCCTCCACCGGCGCCCGCCCCACCGCCACCGATCGAGGTGCCGCCCCCACCGGAGCCCCCGCCGCCACCGAACCAGCCGCCGCCACCGCCGCCGCCGGCGCCGCCCCCGGAGTGAGGGTCAGTGGGATCCGTGCAGGGCGGGGTGTGCACTCCAAGGCAGGGCTGGTTCCCCACTCCCCCGACGCCACCCACCCCGGCGCCGCCATCAGCGGCATCCCCACCGAAACGCGGATCGTTGGGATCAGGGGGAGGCGGAGTCGCGTGCCGCCCGGGGTTGAGCCCCCCGGCCCCACCCCCGGCCTGGGTTCCACCACCCCCAGGAGCCCCCGGGTGGCCGCCGTCGACGACAGCGCCCCCAGCGGCGCCGGCAGCGCCGCCGGCAGCGCCGCCCGCACCGCCCAGCGCGTTGCCCTGCCCGCCGGTGCCACCCCCACCACCGCCGCCCGCGCCGACCAGCACCCGAGACGACAGGGCGCAGGTCAGCGCCACACAGCCCCCAGGGGCGGTCCGCACATCCGAGGAACCGCCCCCACCGGCGCCGTTGCCCCCGTTGTTGATCGAGGTCCCGCCGTTCGCGCCGGACCCATCACCCGGCCCGCCGGGCACGCCGCCGTTGGAGCCGCCGAAGCCCCCCTGGGCACCCTGCCCGCCGGACGGCCCGTTGTTCTTGCCCCCCGACCGGCTCGCCGCCGTGCCGTCAACGCCCCGACCCGCCACGTCGATCTGCAGCACCTGTCCATCGGGCAGGTCCGTCAGTATTCCCGCCGCCTGGCCCCCTACCCCGCCCGGACGGCCGGTGATGTCACCGACCGGCGAGCCCCCGTGCGCGGCGTCACCGGCGATGAAGTAGTGCCCACCCTGGGCACCGACGACCGTGATCTGAACCCATTTCGCTCCCTTGGGCACGGTGAAGGTGTCCGACCCGACCGTGTCGTAGGTACACGTCGACTTGGATTGGACGCCCGACCTGCCGCACAGATCACCCGCCTTGGTCAGCGTCGTGTTCGACGAGGACAGCGCCACCACCGAACCCACCAGCCCCGCACTCAGCGCCACACCCAGCACCGACGCAGACCACGCGAACACACGACGATTGCCCACCACGAACAGCTCCCTCTGACGGCGTATCCGAGTTCAAACCCCGAGGACCCCGATCCCCGAGGGAGCACAGCCGAGCCCAACGCCGCGTCAGCGTCGCCAACACACACAGCACGCCGACACACACCGAACGTGAGCGCCATCACTGAAACGGGTGACACACCAAACGGGCAAGATCCACATCTAAACATCACCCAAAAAGACGCATCTGCATCTTCTCAGTGGGATACGAGTCGCATCTGCGGTGAGCGCAGAGCCTGCTCACCTCACCAGACCACCGGCCCGACGCGCGTCGCGGTCACTGTCGGCGCCGGAAAGCTCGGTTCCGCGTCGATGACCTCCGGTGTACGTGACGACCACGCGGCCGGTGGACAGCACGCCCGCCGTGATCGTCTCGCCTCGCAGCCGCGCCGGCGAGCGGTCCCGGGTCGTGATCGATCTGCGGGACGAGGCGTCTCAGCCAGGGAGTCGCGGGTCCCTGTCTCCGCGCAGGACCGGCTGGCCAACCTGCCGCGGTGTCGCTTTTACGGTTGAAGTCCGTATTTGCGGAGTGAAGTGGTGAAAATACCGCAGACGCGGAGTGGCGTCTTCGTTACATTCTTCGCTGCTTCACCATGTCGAGCGGACGCCTGGTGTCACTGGAGGGTGATGACAGATGCGGTACGTGGCGATGATCGAGGGGTGAGCGAGGGTGTCCCGTCGTTTGTCTCACGCCTCCCTTCGCCACAGGCGGCGAAGGGACACGGTCCTCGCGCGGCGCGTTATGGATCACGCGCCTCCATCAGGCGAAGGCCGAGCGGGAGAAGCGGCCGAGACGCAAGCGGGAGAGACAGGTCGGCAGGCCAGTGAGGACGGCACACCCGGCCACAGGGGGCGACGCGCCCGGGTGGGCCTCGCAGACCGAGCTACAGCAGGTGGAGACCGTAGGTCTGCCGACGTCTTGCGACCTCGCATGCTACGCAGTTCCCCTGCCCCTCCTGCGCTGTCTTACTGTGCGGACCTGATCAGGGCGGAATCGCCGGCTCCGACCCACACTGTCAACAGCGGCTGAAAATTGAGCGGCCGGCGGCGGCTGAAAACTGACCACCCTGGTTCAGTCGCGGGTGGTGCGGTTGTGGGCGACGAGCTCGCGGCGTTAGCGGGTGCGGTAGGAGTCGCCGGTGAGGGTGAGGACTTCGGCGTGGTGGACGAGGCAGTCGATACCCCCACCGGCTGCGCTTGCGAAGCCGCCTTCGCCGCGCTGTGCGCCGCCTGCCCCATTCCGGCCAGCAGCGGCAAAACCGATCGGCATCGCCTCAACTCCGCCGGTGACCGGGCCGCCAACCACGCCCTGCACCTGATCGCTGTCGTGCGCATGCGCTGGTGCCCGAAAACCCGGGCCTACCTCACCCGCCGAACCGCCGAAGGATTCTCCAAAAAGGACATCATCCGCTGCCTGAAGAGACAGATCGCCCGCGAGGTCCATCACGCCATCCAGGCCGACCTCGCCACTCTCCATGACCGTCTGGCACCCAAACAGCTCCTTGACGATCTATAGGACCATCACGGCACAGGGCCAGCAGACCCAGCCAGGCCAGGAGTTGCCGCAAGACCAGATACAGCAGTCGCAGTGTCACGGCCGGCGATCAGCCCGAAGGTCACTGCCCAGCGATGCCGCCGGTCACCGCCGTGGACGACCAGTTCGGCACCCACAGGTTACCCGGGCCGGTTCCAGCCGCCGTGACAACTCACGATTGTGGTGGCGCCACGGCAGTCACAGAATTCGGCAGCTCACAATGGATCTTAAACGCCTGTGAGGAGCTGGTTACATGAATCCAACTCTGGCGGAACTATCGGCTGGCTAGGGTCCCATACAGTCAGATTAGGGGCCCGTCTCCGATCGTTGAAGGGACTGAAAATCTGTGACAACGACAGAGTTCAAACGGACCGAAGAGGACATGCTGGACTATCTCGACAATGCTGCGATCGGGCTGCATTGGGTAGATGGTAATACCACGATCTTGTGGGCCAACCCGGCCGATTACGAGCCTCTCGGGTACTCTGCTGAAGAGTACCTCGGGCACAGTATCACGGAGTTCCACGCCGAACCCGACGTCATCAACGACATCCTGACCCGCCTCCTCGCCGGGGAGACCCTGTACAACTACAAGGCCAAGCTCCTGTGCAAGGACGGCTCCACGCTCAGCGTTCTCATCGCCTCAAGTGGCCTCTTCGATGTGGACAAGAACCTGATCCACACCCGCTGTTTCACCATCAAGGACCCAACCGCGTAGGCGCCCGGAGCGAGTCGCCTTTCACCGACAGAGGCACACGGGACAAGAATTCCAAGTTCACGGGTCGGGCATCAGCACTCAGCGTTGAAGGAAACTTGAGTGCCCAGCCGTAGCCGTGCACGCAGCCCATGGGCCGACAGAATGCACGGATCCTATCCATACCACCCGCGCGGCTGGTGTGGTGGATCAGCGCGCCGGCGTCGTTGGAGGACAGCGGGCCGGAGCGGCCGGTATGGGTGGCGCCCCGCGCGCACGCGCGTGGCCCTCCCGGCCGGTCCGCCCCGGTACGGCGCTAGAGATCAACCCGGGACCAGCGACAGTCACGGACCATGCGATCACCGGCAATGGGCACAACGGGACAGATACCAGGGGTCTAGGAAGCCCCTAGGAGGGCGCTGAAGAAGCCGGTTCGTGGGCTCGGTGGTGGCCCGGGCGGGCTGCGCGTGATACCCGGGGAGTCGGTGGTGGGTGATCGCGGCTGGGCTGAGCACGGCAGGTATGGGGTGGGAGCGCCCGCGGCTGGCTGCCCGGAGTGCTCGGTGGGCTCCCTTTCGGTGGCCCTGTGCCCTGTTGGGGGCTGGTCAGGTGGCCAGGACCCAGGTTCGGTCGACGCGGGTGAGACCGCGGCCGAGGAGGTTGCGCAGGTTCAGCGCGGCGGTGCGGCACTTAAGCCAGGCGTTGTTCTTGGTGGTGCCGCGGTAGCGTAGCTTGATCCGCCGCCCGCTCTGGGTGGCGACCTGGGAGACGGTGCGTTCGATGTTGGGCCGGTAGGTCCGGTAGTCCTCGCGCAAGCCGGGGTCAGCCGCCCAGTCCGCGCGGGCCGCGCGCAGCAGGTCGTCGCGTTCGTGCAGGACCATCGTGCGTCCGGCCTTCGCTGTGGTGCACGCCGCGCGCAGCGGGCACTCGCGGCACAACGCACCGAAGGTCACCGTCCGGGTCGCCGACAGCGGCCGGGTCTGACCGGCCGGGCAGGTGACCGTGCCGGAGCCCTCATCGACGGTGAAGTCGTCGAGGGTGAACCCGCCGGTGACCGCCGGCTGCACCGGCTTGGGCTTGATCACCGCGCGGTGTCCGGCGCCCTCGATCTCACCACGCAGCTCACCCGTGCCATAGGCCGAGTCGTCGTACCAGGTCAAAGTCTCGTCCTGGCCGAGGCTCCTGGCCGCGGCACTTTCGGCAGGCGCGCGGTCGGGCGCATCGGTGTCCTCAGCGGCGCTCTGCGCAGCGGTGTCGGGGGCGGCAGCGCTGCGGGCATAGTCGTCAGTTGCAGCGTCATCGCTGGTGGTGGCCTCGGGGTCCGCCCCGGTGGCCGCGGCGCCGGAAGGTGCGCCGCCCTGCTCGGGCGGGGTCTGCTCGCCCGGGGTCAGGAACTTCTGCGCGATCGCCGCGTCGGAGCTGTCGGCCCCCGCGGCCATGGTCAGCGCCTCGTCGGTGATCAGCCCGGTCTCCGGTTCGGCGACCATGTGCGCCCGGTAGCCGTTCTTACGGTTGCTCTGCGACTTGCGCGTGTGCCGGGCCTGGGGGTCCACAGTGGAGATCACCCGGTCCGGGGCGACCTTGCGCACGATCCGCCACCGCCCGTCTCGCCCGTCTGAGCCCTCGGCCGGTTCCACGTCCTGCCCGGCGACCAGCGCCAGCAGCGCCAGCGCCGCGGTGGCAGGCTCGTCGAGCTCAGCCTCGGCGAACGCCGCGACCACCGCGTTCGCATCACCGACCAGCGCCGAGACCAGCGCGCCCTTCGCCGCCGGGTCCGTCCAGTCGATCCGCGGCTTACCCACCCCGCTGTAGTCATGCCCGGTGCACACCGCCGCGATCACCTCACCGGCACCGGGGACCTCTCGGCCCACCCGGCGGATCGCGCCGATCAACTGGGTGATGGTGTCCTGGGTGGCCACCGCGTCGTCGAGGATCGTGGAGTCCACCGCGCGGCGCCGCCGACCGCGCAGCACCCCGGTCGCCTCGATCACCTGCCGGACCGCGTCGTTGATCCGATGCGGCCGCTGCGACTTGGCGATCCGGCGCCGCCAGTACACCAGCGACGAGGGATCGAAACCCTCATCCAGCAGCGACAACCCGCACGCCACCTTCCACCGCAGGTCACAGCGGACCGCTTCAGCACACTCCCGATCCGACAGCCCGTGCAGCGCCTGCAACACCATCACCGCCGCCATCCGTGTCGCCGGCAGCGACGGGCGACCCACCGTAGAGAACAGGTCCGCGTACTGCTCCTCGGGAAACACCTCAACCCGATGATCGGCCAGGAACCCGAACATGCTCCCCGCCGGGACCAGGTGACCCACCACCTGCGCGGCGTCCCACAACTCCCGGTCCGGCCCTTCCACACCCTGCACCAAAAGATCATCCCAAGCCGGCTCAGTGCAAGTCCGCCGACACGCCGCGCACCCCGACCGGGTTTTTCAGCGCCCTCCTAGGCGGTTGCAGCGTGAGGTCAGCGTCACCGAGTGCGGGTTTGCCGACTGCGGCCCCGCGTCCGACGATCCTGATGACGGGCTGAGGTGCTCAGGCACACTGGATGGCGCGGTCCGTACGGTCGTCGAGCTGACGGAATTACTAAGTGCACGCCTCCAGTGGTCGGCACCGGGTACGTGGCAATCACTCGGCCCTGGGCGGCGTAACCCAGCTGGCCACCGGGGTCGGGTTCGTCAATGCGGACGTGCCAGGATCTGCGGCGTGATCGGTCCGCTGGCCACCGCCGTCATCTCCGCTGCGCTGGTGATGGCGGCCGGTACCGGGCTGCTGGTTCTGCTGAACCGTCGCCCTGGGCGGATCGTGCTCGGCGTGCTGGGGG
>DASXOV010000207.1:0-27514 GCA_036494005.1 Pseudonocardiaceae bacterium
GCGGATGGTCACGTGGTCGCGTCGGCCATCACCGATCAGGAGGGTGGGTTCGTCTTTGACGACCTGAATGCGGGGGTGTACACCGTCATCGCGACCGGTTATCCGCCAGTGGCCGCCGAGGTGCACCTCGGTGTCGGAGCGCCCACCGAGGCCGTGATCACCTTGCAGCCACCGGCGCTCGACTCGGCTATGCGGACCAGGCTGTAACCAGCCGTCAGCGGCGGCACCGACTCGGCGCCGGCACCGAACACGAAGACTGCCGAACCGGGCAGTCCGACGCCAGGATCAGATCCATCCCGCTTCGCGGGCGATTCGAATGGCGTCGATCCGGGTACGGGCTTCCAGCTTGGTGATGATGCGAGACAGGTAGTTACACACCGTGCCCCGAGTCAGGAAGAGCTGTTGGGCGATCTCGGTGGGAGACGCACCACCTGCCGCGAGGTCGAGCACCGTGAGCTCTCGAGGGGTCAGCGGGCTGCCGCTGGTGCCGATCGCGGCCACGGCGAGAGCCGGATCGATCACCTTCTTGCCCTTGGCCACCTGCCGGATGGTCGCCAGGAGCCGCCTCGGCTGCGCATTGGTGTCCACCGCACCCGCCACCGGGAGGTCCAATGCCCGCATGACCAGGCCCGGTCGCCGGGCCGTTGCCAGCACCACCAGCCGGCACTCGGGCAGTCGCTTGTGCAGCGCTCTGGCCACCGCGAGCATCTCCGCGCCGCCCAACTCGACATCCAGGACAGCGACCTCGGGCCGGTGCCGGACCGCATTGGCGACCACGCGGTCGCTCGATGCCATTCCGGCGACCACCTCGATGTCGTCCTCGCCGGACAGCAGGGCGGCCAGCGCGCCACGGACCAGACTTGTGTCGATCACGAGGAGAACGCGGATCGTTTTCAGGCCGGGACGCTTCTCCTCGGCCTGACGGGGGAGGTTGGGGTACTCCTGGTACGTGGCAGCGACACTCCCCACGTGACTCCCCTCGATCGGAGTACTTCCCTGGTCGCCCGGGGTCATCGGTTACGACGTGGATCGGGCCGATGACTGGGCGAACCGTGGCCACACGCTTGATCGGCATCACTCCCTGAAAGGTAGTGACGTCGATCAGCCTTCATGCGAGCAATCCGTTCAGTGACCACGTCATCACCCCCTGTTACTCCGACGAGTGACCACTTCTGGGGTATCCCGCCGGACGATCATTGCAAAGGGCTGTTTACTGTTTGTTATCGACGCCACACCGACATGTGTTACAAACAAACACGTATCGTGTACGTCATCACCTTGCGTAAGACTAGGTTGGGTCATATCGCTCACCTACCTGTGTTCCGAACGGCAGTGTGCAGCGACGCGGCGCCCGGGTGGGACTTCCCGACGTGGTAGCCGTGCGTGGCGAGCTGACGACCGTTCACCCTATCGGATAGACCCGTAGGCTCGCCAACTATGGAGACCGAGCGGGGGCTGATCGCCACGGACCGTGCGCACGTGTGGCACCCGTACGGACCGATGCCGGGCCGGGCGGATCCGTTGCTGGTCCGTTCGGCCGCCGGGGTACGGCTGCGTCTTGCGGATGGGGCGGAACTGGTGGACGGGATGTCATCCTGGTGGGCGGCCATTCACGGTTACGCCCATCCGGTGCTCGATACCGCCGTGCGTGAGCAGCTCGGGCGAATGAGCCACGTCATGTTCGGTGGCCTCACCAATGAGCCCGCCATCCGGCTGGCCGAGCGCCTGGTACAGATCACACCACAACCCCTGCGGCACGTGTTCCTCGCCGATTCCGGCTCGGTGTCGGTGGAGGTGGCGATCAAGATGTGTCTGCAGTACTGGCGGTCGCTGGGCAGACCTGGCAAACGCAGACTGCTCACCTGGCGGGGCGGCTACCACGGCGACACGTTCGGTGCGATGAGTGTCTGTGACCCTGAGGGCGGGATGCACGCGCTGTGGAGTGACGTGCTGGCGCGACAAGTGTTCGTGCCGCCGCCACCTGCCGAGCTGGACACGGCGTACGTGCAGCTGCTGTCCGACGCCATCGCCGAGCACGCCGACGAACTGGCCGCAGTGATCGTCGAGCCGGTGGTGCAGGGCGCCGGTGGAATGCGTTTTCATGATCCGCGCTATTTGCATGTGCTGCGTGAGATCACGCTGACGAACGACGTGCTCTTGGTCTTCGACGAGATCGCGACGGGCTTCGGCCGAACCGGGGAGCTGTTCGCCGCTGATCACGCCGGGATCAGCCCGGACGTGATGTGCGTCGGCAAGGCGCTCACCGGTGGTTATCTGACGATGGCTGCGGCCCTGTGCACGTCACGGGTGGCTGAGGGTATCTCGCGCGGCGAGGTCCCGGTGCTCGCGCACGGACCCACCTTTATGGGCAATCCGCTCGCCGCCGCGGTGAGTTGTGCCTCGATCGATGTGCTGCTCGGCCAGGACTGGCGCGCCGAGGTGCACCGGATCGAGGCAGGGTTGCGCAGTGGCCTGGCCCCTGTGGCCGAGCTGCCCGGCGTCACCGATGTCCGGGTGCTCGGTGCCATCGGAGTGGTCCAACTCGATCACCAGGTGGACGTCCCGGCTGCCACTGCCGCTGCCGTGGCCAACGGTGTGTGGTTGCGTCCGTTTCGCGATCTTATCTACACGATGCCACCCTATGTGACCTGCGACGATGACCTCACGCTCATCACAAGGGCGATGTGTGTTCTGGTTGCAGCAGGGTGATGTGACGATCTCGTACAGCCCGATCGAGTGAAGCCGAGGGCGATGCAGGGGTAGTTTCGCCTTCGGTCAGCCCGGTGGATCAGCCCGGGGAACGAACAGCCCGGGCAGGTTGACCACGATCGCCTCCTGGGTGCTCCGGGCGATCACCACCACGGCCTCGGACTCGGGGTCGGGGTTCTCCTCCCGGTGCGGCACGAACGGCGGCACGAAGATGTAGTCGCCCGGCCCGGTGCGCAGCCGGACCTCCTGCGGTGATCCGTCGGTGCCGTCGAGAAAGATGAATTCCGGATGCCCGCTGATCACGTAGATCGCCGTCTCGGATTCCCCGTGGTGGTGGTCCGCCGACGCCATGCCGGGCGCCACATGGGTCTGCCCCATCCAGATCCGTTCCGAACCGACCGAGTTGCCGCTGATCGCCGCGACACGGCGCATTCCGGCGGATTGTGCCGTGTCGGCGTCGAGCGAATCCGCCCGGATGTGGTGCAGGCGAGTTCGCAGTAGGGCGGCAGCCGGGCTGGCGGAAAGCCGGGATGGATGGAAACCGTCGCCAGTCTGAGAATCCACGGCGACGAACCTACTACGGTCCTTCACCCGCGTGGAGCGGGTATCCCGGGCGTGAGCCATCGTCGGGGGGTCAGCGCGGCGGCAAGGCGCCGCATGCGGCTGTCCTGTCGTTCCCGGCCTGCGGCCAGCCGGTCCCGGCGCAGTTCGGGGATGTCGTCGAGGTGCAGGGGTTCCAGGGAGAGGCCGGTGGCCAGGGCCAGCAGATGATCCGCCAGGGCCGGGTTGCGGGCCAGCACCGGTCCGTGCATGTAGGTGCCGATGATGTGACCGGCAACCGCACCCTCACCGCTGTCACCGTTGCCGACACCACTGATCACCCGGGCCAATGGCACGACCGCGGGGCCCAGGGTGGTCCCGCCACGATGGTTCTCGAACCCGGTCAGCGGCTCCTCGCCCAATCCCGTCGCCGTGGCCGGTGAGGTGACGACTTCACCGACAGCGCGATGCGGCAGGGGTTGGGTGGCCGCGTCCAGCAACCCGAGGCCGCGGTGTTCGTTGCCGTTCACGTCGGTGCTCGACGTGCCGAGGATCTGCAACCCGGCACAGACCGCGAGCACCGCTGCTCCGCGCTGGACCGCTGCCGGGAATTCGCTGCGCTCCAGTAATCGGGTCGCTTCGATCTGCGCGACGTCTTCACCACCACCGACGATGTAGATATCGCAGTCACCGGGGATGGGCCGGTCCGACGGCACCTCGACCACCTCGGCGGGGCGGCCTCGCAGCTGCAACCTGCGGGCCAGCACCGTCGCATTGCCCCGGTCGCCGTAGGTACCGAGCAGGTCCGGGAGCAACAACGCGATGCGCACTGTGGCCGGGCTAGTCACGCTGACGAGCCTCCAATACTGATCGTAACCGCCAGAAGCTGGTGTAGTCGCCGACGAACAGCACCCGGCCGGGGGTGAGCTGGTCCAGCACAGCCAGCGGGTCCGGACTGGTGATGTGCGCCACTCCGGCGTAGCTCAGCCGGACCCCCAGGTCGCTGGAGCGTTCGCCTGCGGCGACGACCTGCCGACCGGCCAGCCGTTCGAAGCCCACGTCGTACAGCCACGACGTGTCGTGGCCGTCGGCCTCCCGCCCGTTCACCGCGATGATCATCGGACCGGAGTGCGTGCACAGCAGATCCAGCATCACCGCCCAGCCCGCGGGGTTCTTCGCCAAGAGCAGTTCGATCTCGTGGTCACCGACGCGTATTCGCTGGTAGCGACCCGCCGAGCCGGTTACCTCGCCCACGGCGTCGGCGGCCCGCTTCGGTTCCACCGCCATTGCTCGGGCGGCAGCGATGGCCATGGCCGCATTGATGCGGTTGAACTCGCCGGGCAGCCGCAAGCTCAACGAAAGCGACGCGCCGTCCGGAGTGATCAGCGCATCGGCGGACAGCCGCCAGTGCGGCCGGGGGCGCGCCAGCCCACACCGACGGCAGACCCACCCGTTGTCCCCGATGACGTTGTCCCCGATGACGTTGTCACTGCCGGATGCGCTGTGTGCGACCTCCGTGACCAGCCGATACCCGCAGCGTGGACAGGTACTGCCGTCACCCTCCCAGCTTCCGCCAGCTGCCACCCAGACGACCTTGCTGAATGCCTCGGCGATGAGCACCACGTACGGGTCGTCGCAGTTGGCGATGATCAACAGCTCGGGAAACCTCGCCGCGACGGTCTGCAACTGGGATGCGGTCCTCCGTATCTCGCAGGCCCGGTCCAATTGATCTCTGGTGAGGTTCAGCAGCACCACGGCGACCGCGTTGGTCTGTTCCACGGCAGTGGGCAGGTACAGCTCGTCGACCTCGCCGACCACGGTGGGTGCGGCGCTGCCTGCCATCGCCGCGGTCAGGCCGTCGAGCATGTTCGCTCCGCTGGCGTTGCTGGCGACCTCGCCCGCGGTGGCCAGCGCGGCCGCGAGCATCGCCGTGGTGGTGGTCTTTCCGTTGGTGCCCGACACCAGGACCACCCGGCGACCGGTAGCCAGTTCGGTCAGGCAACTCGGCCGGAGCATCAGCGCCACCCGGCCGCCGATCATCTGCCCTTGAAACCCGGCGGCCCGGGACGCTCGTGCCACCAGCGCACCAGTGCGCAACGCAATCCGGCTAGCCAGCGGGACCTTTCGGACGTATCCGGTGGACTCCGTCGGTACCTCGGGGGGGCAGTACGGCTGCGCCGCCCTGCCCGACGGCGGCGTCTGAGCCATGCCGCAAGGATGGCGAGCCGAAGGTTAGGGGTTGGCAAACCGCACGATCGTGGTGTGCCGTGCCGATGACCACTGAGCCGGATAGGTGCGCCCTGGTGGGAGGGTGTATCAGGGGGCCGGTAGCCATTCCGGTCAGCGTTGCGGATAGTGCCCGGTCCGGCTACCGGCGCCTTTCGGAGTCGCATCGCGGGCCGGGGAAGTCGGCTGCGCCTGCGGTGAGCACACCGAGCAGGAGCGCGGCGAGCAGCACGAGCAACGCGCGCAGCACACCGGCCGACTGAGCCAGGAACCCGATGAGCGGCGGCCCTGCCAGGAAGCGGTGTAACCAACGGCCCGGCCAGCGGCAGGGCGGTGACCGCACCGCTGGACAGGCACAACAGCAGCAGGCCGAGCTGGTACTCCGACAGGGCGAGCGTGTCACGCATCGCCGGAGTGCGAGAGATCCAGGACGCGCACACCAGGCCACCCAGGGCGAACATGGCGGTGACGGCGACCCGGGCGCGCCCGGCCCGGGCGGCGGTCACGACGCTCATTGGCGGGCTCATTGCCGCGCAGTTGCCATGTATCGCAGTGCAGCACAGTCCCAAGGGCGCGCGATCGGTCACACTCCGGATATCGTCACGCTCCGCAGCACCGTTGATCGGCAGCACTGTCGATGAGAGGAGTCGGTCCGTGTCGCCACGTCGCTGATTCCCGTGCCTCAGCTCCGTCCGGTCGGGCGGATCAGTTCGCGCCGCGACGGTTCTGCTGATGTGAGCGTGCAGAACCCGGCAGCACCTTCGCGGCTCCTTCGAATCCCGTGGAGGGTGTCTTGAGTTCTCCTGAGTTCGCGACGACCACGACCGCCTATGACTCAGTGCTGTCGGCGCTCATCGAACGCCGGGTGAGCCCGAAGGCCGCCGAGATCGACCGTACCGGGGCGTACCCGGCCGACGCCATGCAGGCGCTCGGTGAGGCGGGGCTGCTCGGGCTGCTCAGTGCGCGCGAGGTCGGCGGCGGTGGTGAGTCACTCGCGGCCGGTGCCCATGTCATCGAACAACTGGCCCGCCAGTGCGGCTCGACGGCGATGGTGATGTTGATGCACTACGCGGCCGTCGCGATCATCGAGGCGCACGGGCCCAAGGACGTGCGCCTCTCGATCGCCCGCGGCGAGCACGTGAGCAGCCTGGCCTTCTCCGAGGTCGGTTCGCGTAGCCACTTCTGGGCACCGTCGAGCACCGCGACCGCAGGCGAGGGAGACACCGTCACCCTCGACGCCCGCAAGAGCTGGGTGACCTCGGCCGGGCAGGCGGACAGCTACGTCTGGTCGAGCCGTCCGCTGGCCGCCGACGGCCCCATGACGCTGTGGCTGGTGCCCAGCAAGACCGCCGGGCTGAACGTGGCAGGCAAGTTCGACGGACTCGGCCTGCGCGGTAACGCCTCGAACCCGGTGTCCGCGAACGGCGTCGTGCTACCCGCGGACGCCCGGCTGGGGGACGACGGCGCGGGTCTGGACATCGCGCTGGCCACCGCGCTGCCCTACTTCCTGGTGCTCAACGCGGCGTTCTCGCTCGGCATCATGGAAGCGCTGGTGGCCGAGGCGGGTGCGCACCTGGCCCGGACCAAACTCGAGCACCTGGGCCAGACGCTGGCCCAGCAACCGGTCAGCCGGGCGGCCTACGCCCGGCTGCGGATCCGCACCGACGGCGTGCGGGCCTTCCTGCAGGACACTCTCACCGCGCTGGGCACCGGACGGGAGGACGCGACACTGCGCGTGCTGCAGGTCAAGGCGGTCGCGGCGGAAGCGGCGTCCGAGGTGGCCGACGGGGTGCTGCGGCTGTGCGGTGGGGCCGCGTTCCGCAAGGAGCTCGGCGTGGAGCGCCGGTTCCGCGATTCGCTGGCCGCCCGGGTGATGGCGCCCACCACCGACGCGTTGCACGATTTCGTCGGCCGGGTCTGCCTCGGGCTGCCGCTGTTCGACCCGGCGGGTGCGTGAGCGATGACGCTGATCATGGGCGGGGTCGCCTACGACCCCAAGGTGGTCACCATCTGGCTGGGCTTCCGGGAGTGGCTGGTCAGCCGGGGGTTGCCGTTCGACTTCGTGTTGTACTCCCACTACGAGCGGCAGGTCGAGGATCTGGTAGACGGCCGGATCCACGCCGCATGGAACTCTCCGCTGGCCTGGATCCGGGCGCAGCGGCTCGCGGCGGCCCGCGGGCGGCGGGTGCGCTCCGCGGTGATGCGCGACACCGACCAGGACCTCACCTCGGTGGTGGTGGTCCGGGCCGATTCGCCGCTGAACACCGTCGCCGACCTCAAGGGCGAGACGGTGGCGGTCGGGGCGGTGGACTCGCCGCAGGCCACCCTCATCCCGCTGTCGCACCTCCGGGCCGCCGGCGCCGGGGACCTCACCGTGCGGCGGTTCGACGTGGGCGTCGGCCTGCACGGTGACCACATCGGAGGCGAACGGGACGCGGCCCGCGCGCTGATGGACGGCCAGGTCGCCGCGGCGTGCATGATCGACGCGAACCACCTGCTGTTCGGCCGGGAGGGGACGCTGCCCGCGGGCGGGACCAGGCTGCTCGCCCAGACCGGCGACTACGACCACTGCAACATGACGGTGGTCGACACCGCGCCCGACGATCTGGTGGCCCGGTTCGTCGACCTGCTGCTGTCGATGTCCTACGCCGATCCCGAGGTCCGGCCGTTGCTGGACCTGGAGGGCCTGACCGCCTGGCGCGCGGGTCGCGACACGGGGTACTCGGCCTTGGAGACCGCCGTCGACGAGACCGGTTTCTACGACGCCGCAGGCGAGATCACCGCGGTGGAGTACACGCCGTGACCGGGTACCGGCCGTGACCGGGTACCCGCCGTGACCGGTTCCGCTGTTGCCCGGCTCGACCTCGACGACCTCGGGTTCGAGCGGGGCGGCCACCTGCTGCTGCGCCGTGAGTTGCGGGCGGTGCCAGTCGGCGGGCAGCTGGTGGTCACCGGCCGGGACCCGCTGCTGGGAGTGCACCTGCGCGCCTGGTGCCGACGGGAGGGGCACCAGGCCGGTCCGGCTGCCGAGAGCGGGTTCCTGGTGGTGCGGGGGAGTGCTGAGCTGGACCGGTGGGCCGGTGCGCAACGCGCGGGCGGCTCGGCGATCACGGGAATCGTGGCGCGGCCGGCTCCCGACTGGGGGCTGGCCGCCCGCGGCGCCCTGATCGAGTCCGGTGGACCCGTGGTGCCCACGTTCGACATCGCCGAACGGGACGTCGTGTGGGCCGATCTGGCACCCCGGCTCTACGCCCGGGCGGCCGCCTCCCAGTGGGACCCGGCGACCGCGGTGGACTGGGACGCCCCGATCGACGTGCCTGCCGAGGTGGAGGCGGCGGTCGTTCAGGTGATGACCTACCTGGTGGAGAACGAGCAGGCCGCGCTGGTCATCCCGGCGCGGCTGCTGGCCCGGGTGCATCCGCACTTCCGGGAGGTCCAGCAACTGCTCGCGGTACAGGCCGCCGACGAGGCCCGCCACGTCGAGGTGTTCACCCGCCGCGGGTTGCTGACCGGCGGTGAGCCGGGCACCTCGTCGGTGGGGGGCCGGGCGTCGCTGGCGACCCTGCTGGCCGAGCCCGACTTCTCACTCGCCTCCTTTCTGCTCTCGGTGCTCGGCGAGGGCAGCTTCCTCAACCTGCTGACCTTCCTGGACCACCACGCGCCGGACCCGGTGACCAGGCAGGTGACCCGGCTGGCCCGGCAGGACGAGGCCAGGCATGTGGCCTTCGGGGTGGCGCACCTGGAGCATCAGGCCACGCTCGACCCGGCGCTGCGCGGCCGGCTACGCGCGGCGGTGGAACGCAGACACGACGCGTTGGCCGACACCTCCGGTCTCAACACCGACGTGTTCGACTCGTTGATGCTCCTGGCGGCCGGCTCGTGGGCACCGTCGTCGATCGCGCGGGGCTATCAGGCGGTGCAGGAACTTCAGCAGGCGATGGACGAGGGCCGGCAGCAGCGGCTGCTCCGGCTCGGCTTCCCCGCCGACGAAGCCGCCGAACTGTCCGCCCTGCACACCCGCAACTTCATGTGACAGGCACCCGTGAGTGGCGATGTGAGCTATGACTCGCATCGCCACTCACGGGTTATCCACAGCTGGGGCGCTCATGGGCGCCAGCGCAGCAGTGCGCGCAGCCCGCGGATCGGTTCGTAGGCCTGCGCCGCGGCTGTGAGTGCCGCGAACTCCTCGTCGCTGAGCGCGATGTCCGCCGCGGCCGCGTTGTGCTCGAGTTGCTCCAGTGAGGAGGCGCCCGGGATGGCGACGACGTGTGGATGGTGCACCACCCAGGCCAGCGCGATCTGTGACGGTGTCGCGTCGTGGGCGTCGGCCACGTCGCGCAACACCCCGATCAGTGCGGCGACCCGCTCCAGGTTCTCCGGGAGGAACGCCGGGTTCAGCGCCCTTATCCGGTTGCCGGGCCGGTGCTCGACGGTATAGCGCCCGGTCAGCAGGCCCTGCTCCAGTGGGCTGTAGGCGATCACCACCCGGCCGGTCTGGGCGGCGAAGGGCACCAGCTGCTCAGCCGGTTCCCTGCTCAGCAGGCTGAAGTGCACCTGGTTGGACAGCACGCGGCACCCCAGCGCGGTCTCGGCGGTGCACCACCGGGCAAGTGAGTAGTTGCTGACCCCTACCTCGTCGATCAGGCCGATGTCCCGCAGGGCACGCATGCCCCGCATGGTGGTGCCGTCCCGGACCAGTGGATTGGGCTGGTGCACCTGGTAGAGGTCGATCCGCCGCACCCCCAGCCGCCGTGCGCTGCCCACCGCCCTCTGCTGCACCACGGGTGCGATCGGCAGGACCGGGAAGATCTTGGTCGCGATCACCACGCGGTCCCGGTCGATCCCGTCGAGTGCCTCGCCCAGGATTCGCTCGCTTCGGCCGAAGCCGTACATCTCGGCGGTGTCGAAGAGCGTGACACCCAGTTCGTGGGCGCGGCGAACCAGTCGCCGGGCCACACCGGAGTCGTATCTCTCGCCATAGCCCCATTCCCAGGATCCGAACTGCCAGGTTCCGAGGCCGATGACGGAGTAGGGAGTCCGGGTACCGAGGTCGTCGAGGTAACGCATGACCTTCAGTCAACCGCCCGGTACCGGCGCGGGCCAGCCGTTCGGGCGATGCCAGCCAGCCGGGTGCCGGATGCCGGATCACAGTGCGCCCCGGCACCCGCCGTACTCTCGCTGGTCGTGACCGGAGCACTGGACTGGTTGGACGACCACGCCGCAGCGCGCCGGGCCGACGGTTTGCGCCGCACCCTGCGTCCGCGCCCGGCGGTGGAACCGGTGATCGACCTGGCGTCCAACGACTACCTGGGGCTGGCCCGCGACCCCAGGATCGTGCGGGCGGCGATGGAAGCGGCGCGGACCTGGGGTGCCGGATCCACCGGATCCCGGCTGGTCACCGGATCGACCGAACTGCATCACGAGCTGGAGGCAGCACTCGCCGCGTTCTGCGGCACCGCGGCGGCCCTGGTGTTCTCCTCCGGGTACACCGCCAACCTCGGCGCGGTGAGCGCACTGTCCGGCCCGGGCAGCCTGATCGTCTCCGACGCGGGCAGCCACGCATCCCTGGTGGACGCCTGCCGGTTGTCCCGGGCCCGCGTCGTGGTGACCCCGCACTTCGACGTCGACGCGGTCGATGCCGCGCTGCGCGCCCGGTCCGAGCGGCGCGCGCTGGTCTGCACCGATGCGGTGAGCAGTGTCGACGGTGGCCTGGCCCCGCTGGTGCGGTTGCATGCGGTGTGCCGGGCCCGCGGCGCGGTGCTGGTGGCTGACGACGCGCACGGGCTGGGCGTGCGCGGGCTCGGCGGTCGTGGGCAGGTCGCCGAGTCCGGGCTGGCCGGTGAACCCGACGTGGTGGTGACGGTGGCGCTGTCCAAGTCGCTGGGCAGCCAGGGTGGCGCGGTGCTGGGGTCGCGGGCCGTGGTCGGCCATCTCGTGGACGCGGCGCGCAGCTTCATCTTCGACACCGGGCTGGCTCCCGCCGCGGTGGGTGGGGCCCTCGCGGCGCTGCGGGTGCTGCGCGCCGAGCCCGCGCTGCCGGGCCGGGTGCTCGCCGTCGCCGCCGCCGTCGCCGCCGCCGCAGGGGTGCCGGTGCCCACGTCGGCGGTGGTGTCGGTGGTTCTCGGGGAACCGCAGCGGGCCGTCGATGCGGCGGCGGAGTGCCTGCGCCGGGGCGTTCGGGTGGGGTGCTTCCGGCCGCCGTCGGTGCCGGAGGGCACCAGCAGGCTCCGGCTCACCGCGCACGCCGCGCTGAGCGACCCGGATCTCGATCAGGTGGCAGCGGTGCTCGCCACGGTGCTCACCGGAGTGCGCACGTGATCGTGGTGGTGACCGGTACCGGCACCGGGGTCGGCAAGACCGTGGTCACCGCCGCTGTCGCCGCGCTCGCGCTCGATGCGGGTGCCCGGGTGGCCGTGCTGAAGCCCGCGCAGACCGGGGTGGGTCCCGATGAGCCCGGCGACGTCGACGAGGTGCGCCGGCTCGTGGGCCCGGCGCTCACCTGCCGGGAGCTGGCTCGGTTCCCCGACCCACTGGCGCCGGCCACCGCAGCCCGCCGGGCCGGGGTTGCACCCGTCATACCTGAGGGTGTCGCCGCCGCCACCCGCGAGCTCGCCGCCGATCATGATCTGGTGCTGGTGGAAGGTGCCGGGGGTCTGCTGGTTCGCTTCGACGATGCTGGGGGCACCCTGGCCGAGGCTGCGGGGCTGCTCGGCGCACCGGTACTGGTGGTCGCCGCTGCCGGGCTGGGCACACTCAACCACACCACGCTCACCGTGGAGGCGTTGCGGACCCGGGGCCTGTGCTGCGCCGGGGTCGTGGTGGGGTGCTGGCCCGCGCGGCCCGCTCTCGCCGCCCGGTGCAATCTGGTGGATCTGCCCGCTGTCACCGGAGTTCCCCTGCTGGGTGCCCTGCCGGAGGGCGCAGCCGGCCTGACCCGAGAGGACTTCCGATCGGCGGCACGATGTGGGCTGGTCGCTGAACTCGGCGGGGTGTGGGACGGGCAGCTCGCGACGTCAGCCCGGCGCTGATGTCCATCCCGGCACCGGCGCGGTGGCCGGATCTGTCGCTTCCGAGGGCTATGCGCCGGGAGGCTGTGGCCACCCTGCGAGCAGTCGCCGGGCTACTCGCAACCGCAGGCCGAGCCGGACCCCGATTGCGCCGAAGCCACCGAAGAACAAGGTGCCCAGCAGGTAACTGGGATTCCAACCAGGCTCGCCAACGTTCAGCAGGCTGGTGACCGCCAGCACCAGGCAGGTTCCCCCACCGATGAGTTGGAAGTGGGGGCTCCCGCCGAACGGCACCCCTCGCAGGCGCATCCGCCGCCGGCGCACTTCGTCCTGGGCGACCAGGCGTTCGGCGTCCCGCCAGGTCTGCAGATCTGGGGGCTGCAGACCTGCGCTGCGGCGGTCGTTAAGCATCCCGGGCCTCGCGACGTTGCTCCTCGTAGCGATGACCGGCCGCCTCTGTCTGCTTGGCGGCCTCCATACCGGTTTCGACCGTGTAGTCGTCCGTCGCCTTGTGCCACTGTTCGACCCGGTCGTAGCCGCGTTGGCCCAGCTCACCCAAGCGGTCAGGGGCGTCCGAGGCGACCCAACGTCCAGGCGCGGAGGCGAACTCGTCCACCTTCACGACCCGGACGCGTGCGTACCGGGATGCGTGGGTGGCGAGTTCACCCATGGTGCCACCGAGTTTCCCCAGCTTGCCCAGCAGCTCACCGAGCTTGGCAAGCAATTCGCTGATCTTCGCTGCGATCCTGCCGACCGTGATCCCGATCTTGCCGATGGCCCAGCCGAGGAATGCGCCAACCGATCCGCCGAGGGTGACGACGGATGACGCGGCGGCGATCAGCGCCTTGGAGATCAGATCGCCGACACATTCGGCGATGATGTCGCGGACCAATGCCCGAACCGTTCCCACCAACACGCCGCCGGTGGCGATGGCGCCGGCAACGCCCGAGGCGCCGGCGTCCATCGCACTGATCTCGTTGGCGAGCGCAGTTGCCTTGCCGCGGTAGGCGTCAGCGGCCCGGCCTTGCCATTCCACGGTGTTGCTGATTGCCGAAGCGCTGACGTCGCGGCCGATGTCGCGCATCTCAGCGGCGATGTTGTGCCAGGTCTGGGTGACCGCTTCGATCGCCTCCGGGTTTCCGGCGAGCTGGTTCAACGGCTCGCGCAGTATCTCGCAATGCTCGATGAGCCATCCGACACCTGCTGACGCGAGCGCTGCCAGCGGATCCACGACTGCGCCCAGCGAGTCGAGCGCGGTACTCGCACCCTGGAGCGCGAACCCGGCCGCATTGCCCGCACCGAGCTCTAGACCAGCCTGCCGCATGCTGTCGACGATCCCGGCGCCCTCGGTGGAGTTGCCCTCACCCGGCGCTGCAATCAGCGAATTCGGCGCGTTCATGGTCACTGCACTCCTTCGAAGATCGCGCAGTTGGCCGCATCCGCTCGTGCGTACACCTCGGCGGTGTCCCGGACTCCACCGGCCAGTTGACCGACGGCGTCGTGCAGCCCAGCGAGGCATTGTGCCGCGGTCCTGACCTGGTCCATCGCGCCAACGGCGAAGAACTGGCAGATTTGGCCGAAACTCTCCGCATTCGGAGTGGCTTGCTCTGCCGCTGAGGACGCGGTGCCGATGCGCGCGGCCTGGTCGTCCAGTGTGTTGGCGTGCGCGAGCAGATCCGCCGGGTACAGGGTGAAGGCCTCTGTCATCACGTCACCTCAGGAATGATCCGTCGTAACCGCTGCCGTCGTCATTGCGCACGTGCCGGCCGCGTGGCTGGTCATCGCGCTGCTCGTTGCGCGGCAGGTCGTCCAGGGGTGGGAGCTGGCCTCGCAGGAAGGCGAGCGCCTCCCCCTCGCCACTGACCGGTTCGACGAGCTCGGCGACCCGGTGGGCCACCCGGTTCTGTGCCTCTCGCGCTGTCTGCAGGATCAGCTGCGCAAGTTCGGTCTCGGACAGCTGGCGGATGCGGGACGAGAACGACAGGTTCTGCAGCGCTCCGCTGGGGCTGACGGTCACCGTCACGGCGCCGTCATCGCTGGTGGCCGTCTCGCTGACATCGTGCAACTGCTGCTGGAACTGCTGTGATCGTCGCACCATGGCCTCGCCTTTGGCCTGGTAGTCGCGTAGCCATTGCTGTGGGTCCATGTGCCCCCTCCTCGCCTCATTGCGGCGGAGGGTAGCAATGCGATCACCCGGACGTGTTGCAGTTTGGTGAATCGAGCGCTGCGGCGTGCGCTGACGTCGATGCCAGGCGCGGGTCAGCCTGGTGGTCGAGTGGCGGTGGCCTGGTGGTCGAGTGGCGGCGGCGAGTTCTGTGAGGTCGAGCTCCACCGGGAACGGCAGCGGGATCCGGGCGACCGCCGGCGCAATCGCGTGGTCCTGACCGCGGCAGGCCGGGCTGCGCTCGTGCGTCGGAGAGACTGGGCACGTGTCGAGTACCGAGGAGACCCACAACGAGAAGGGGCCGGTCACCATCGCGCTGCGGATGCCGGAGGTGACGATCACCGACTCGGAGGGCAGGCACATCGTGATCTCACCCCAGCAGGCCGAGGTGGTGGGGTCCCGGATGGAAGACATCGGCAGCTGGCTCGAGGACGGCGCGAAGGACTGACCCCCGTGGCGTGCGGCAGACTGGCGGAGGAGGACCGCCGTCGAGAGGAGCAGACCTTGGCCGCCTCGGTCGAGCAGGGGAGCCGGCAGCAGGTCGACGTGCTAGCCGTCGCTCGCGAGCAGGTGCTGGAGCGTGGTGCGGGACTATCGGAAGCGCAGGTGTTGGAGGTCCTGCAGCTCGGCGAGGACCGGGTGGAGGAACTGCTGGCGCTGGCCCACGAGGTGCGGATGCGCTGGTGCGGCCCGGAGGTCGAGGTCGAGGGCATCGTCAGCGTGAAGACCGGCGGTTGCCCGGAGGACTGCCACTTCTGTTCGCAGTCCGGCCAGTTCAGCTCGCCGGTGCGGTCGGTGTGGCTGGATATCCCGGGGCTGGTCGAGGCCGCCAAGCAGACTGCGGCCACCGGCGCTACCGAGTTCTGCATCGTCGCCGCGGTGCGCGGGCCGGATCGGCGGCTGCTGGACCAGGTCCGGGCGGGCATCGAGGCGATCCGCGCCGAGCCGGAGACCGCGGAGATCAACATCGCCTGCTCGCTGGGCATGCTCACCCAGCAGCAGGTGGACGAACTCGCCGCGATGGGCGTGCACCGCTACAACCACAACCTGGAGACCGCGCGCTCGCACTTCCCGGAGGTGGTGACCACGCACACCTGGGAGGAGCGTTTCGAGACGTTGCGGATGGTGGGCGAGGCAGGCATGGAGGTCTGCTGCGGCGGCATCATCGGCATGGGGGAGACGGTGGCGCAGCGCGCCGAGTTCGCCGCCCAGCTCGCCGAGCTGGAGCCCGACGAGGTGCCGATGAACTTCCTCAACCCGCGACCCGGCACTCCGCTGGAGGACCAGACCGTGCTGGCGGGAGCGGAGGCGCTCAAGACCATTGCAGCCTTCCGGCTGGCGTTGCCCCGCACGATCCTGCGCTTCGCGGGTGGCCGGGAGATCACGCTGGGCGACCTCGGCGCCCGGCAGGGCATGCTGGGCGGCATCAACGCGATCATCGTCGGCAACTACCTGACCACCCTGGGGCGTCCCGCGCAGCGCGACATCCAGATGCTCGGGGAGCTGCAGATGCCGATCAAGGCGCTGGGAGAGATGTTGTGAGTCCTGGGGACACGTTGTGACCGCCGACGCACTCTTCCCAGCGGAGGCGGCGATATGAACGCCTTCTGCGACGCCTGTGGCCGCCCGCCGGGGGAGGGCGAGCACGTGGCCTGCACCCGGCGCCGGGAGCTGGAGCCGCCGCGGTACTGCCCGCGGTGCGCGCGCCGGATGGTGGTTCAGGTGACGCCGTCCGGGTGGTCGGCCCGGTGCAGTGCGCACGGTGTGCCCGAGGCGGCGGGCCGCGACCCGGAGCTGGTATGAGCGCGGCGCAACTGCGTCTCGGGCAGATCCCCGAACCGGCGCGACAACCGGTGCCGCCGCGATCGCGGGTGGTGGTTCGCGCCGACCTGCTGCCCGCGGTGATCGTGCTGGCCGTGGTAGCTGTCCTGGGCCTGCCGCTGGGATGGTTGTGGTCCCGGGTCGCCCCTCCGGAGGTGGTCGGGGTGCTTGCCGGGTCCACTGCCGGCCAGGTCGAGGTACTGCCTCTGGTGGGGCAGAGCGCGCACCGCTTCGACGGGATGGCGACGTTCGTGCTGTTCGGGCTGGCTGCCGGGGTGCTCACCGGGACAGCGCTGTGGTCGCTGCGGCAGCGGCGCGGCCCGGTGCTGCTGATCGGCGCGGTGCTCGGCTCGCTGGCCGCTGCCTGGCTCGCCATGCGCGTCGGGCCGATCCTGGCCGACTGGCGTTACCCCACCGTGATCGGGCATCCCGGGCAGATGTTCGAGAGCGCCCCGGTGCTGGAGTCGGCCTGGGTGGTTGTCGTGCAGCCGTTCGGCCTGGCGATCGCCTACAGCCTCGCGGTGGCCTGGAACGGTGCCGAGGACCTGGGCCGTGGCTGAGTGACCGGCTGAGGATCAGTTGCGAGTGGTCTCCACGGCGAATTGGTTCAGCGGTACCGGCACCGCCCGCAGCGCCCGCAGGAACTCGGCCTCCCGGACCAGCAGCCTGCGTACCAGGCGCAGTCGATCGGCCGGGCGACATTCTTCGAGCAGTGCCTGCCGGTCCTCCAGCGTGAGCAGGCAGTCCGCGGCGAGCAGATGCGGCAGGGCGGCCGCCGCCACGTCCTCGGCGGGCTCATCCCAGTCACCGTGTTGCCACGCGGCGGCGCAGTAGCGTCGGTGCGCCTCACGGGCGGAACCGGCCAGCATCGGCAGCAGCGTGCGCTGCTGCGCGGACACCTCGTCATCGGGCACCCATTCGATGCTGCCGATCAGGTACGGTGCCGAGTGCTCGTCGACGTCGAGCAGCCGGAACCGCCTCTCGCCCCGCGTGACGATGTCGAAACGGCCGTCGGGCAACCGGCGGGCTTCCCGGAGAATCGCGGTGCACCCGATGTCGTGGGTGTGCTGTTCGGAGACCCTGCCCTCCTGATGGCCGCCGTCCTGATGGCCCTGGCGCAGCGCGATCACGCCGAAGCTGCGCCCGGGAACCGCTCCGGTCACCAGGTCTACGGTCAGCTGACGGTACCGGGGCTCGAAGATGTGCAGCGGCAATGACGCGTCCGGCAGCAGAACGGTGCTCAATGGGAAGAGCGGGAGCGTCTCGGCCACGACACAACGCTACGACGACGGCGCTCGATCCGCTGGCTGAAGCTGTTCGCCTACGGTCTGTCTCGGGTCGGGTGGCCGCAGCACGGCGAAAGGGTCGGTGACCCGCATGTCGCGCTCGGCGAAGCGGTAGACGGCGGCGGGCCGCCCACCGGAGGGTCCGGGCGCGGCTGTCCCGCCGGTCGCCACCAGCACACCCCTGCGGGCCAGCACTCGCTGCAGGTTGGTCGCCGACACCCGGTGCCCGAGCGCCGCGGCGTAGAGCTCCCGCAGCCCGGACACGGTGAACTCGGGTGGGGCCAGGGCGAAACCGAGATTGGTGTAGGAGAGCTTGGCGCGCAGCCGGTTGCGCGCCCCGCGCACGATCGGGCCGTGGTCGAACGCGGTGGCCGGGTCGCCGTGCAGCACACCGGACACCGGATGCCATGCGGTGTCGCCGGGCACCTCGGGATCGGCCACGCACGGCACCAGCCCGAGAAATGCGGTGGCCACGGTGCGTGCTCCCGGCATCCGGTCCGGTGCGCTGAACACCTCCAGTTGCTCGACATGGGCCACCTCGCGCACATCCACCTTCTCGGCGAGCTGGCGCAGCACCGAGGTCTGCACATCCTCGCTCGCACCGAGCCGTCCCCCCGGCAGTGCCCAGCGCCCGGCCTCCGGTTCGATGCCGCGCCGCCACAGCAGCACCTGCAGCTCACCCGCCCGGACCTGCAGGACTACGGCGAGCACTTCGTGCACCGCGACGCCTGCGCTGTTACTATTCACGTTTTCGATTGTAAGGCGAAAACTCAGGCAGGGGCCAGCGCCGCGCCATCGGCCGGTGCTGGCGGACGATGAGGAGGCGACATGGCCGCTACTGTCGTGCCGGAGCGGACCAACGCGGGCCCTCCTGGAGCGGACGCGAACCGGGCCTGGCGGCACGAGGTGCGGGAGCTCGCCCGCCGGCGGGACGCGGTGCTGCTGGCGCACAACTATCAGGTACCCGAGATCCAGGACGTCGCCGATCACGTGGGCGACTCACTGGCGTTGTCGCGTATCGCCGCGGCCTCGGCGGCCGGCACCATCGTCTTCTGCGGTGTCCATTTCATGGCCGAGACCGCGAAGATCCTGGCACCTGGCAAGACCGTGCTGATCCCGGACGCGCGCGCCGGTTGTTCCCTGGCCGACTCGATCGACGCCGCTGCGCTGCGAGCCTGGAAGAGCGAGCACCCCGGTGCCGCGGTGGTGTCCTACGTGAACACCACCGCCGAGGTGAAGGCCGAGACCGACATCTGCTGCACGTCGTCCAACGCCGTCGAGGTCGTCGACTCGATCCCCGCCGACCGCGACGTGCTGTTCCTGCCCGATCAGTTCCTCGGCGCGCACGTGCAGCGCGTCACCGGGCGGCAGAACCTGCACGTCTGGGCCGGAGAATGCCACGTGCACGCCGGGATCAACGGTCCGCAACTGGCCGCGAAGGCCGCCGCCTCCCCGGACGCCGAGCTCTACATCCACCCGGAGTGCGGCTGCGCCACCAGTGCCCTGTATCTGGCCGGGGAGGGCACGGTACCCGCCGACCGGGTCCGCATCCTGTCCACCGGCGGGATGCTCGACGCCGCCCGGCAGACCGGCGCCCGGGAGGTGCTGGTCGCCACCGAGGTCGGCATGCTGCACCAGCTGCGGCGCGCCGCACCCGGGGTGGATTTCCGCGCGGTGAACGATCGCGCGTCCTGCCGCTATATGAAGATGATCACTCCGGCGGCGCTGCTGCGCTCCTTGCGGGACGGCGTCGACGAGGTGACCGTTCCCGCCGATGTCGCCGAGCGGGCCCGCGGCGCGGTGCTGCGCATGATCGCCATCGGGCGTCCCGGCGGCGGCGAATGACAACCTGGGAGGCCACCGCCGAGCTTGTCGTGGTCGGCACCGGCGTCGCCGGGCTGACCGCCGCGCTGCGTGGCGCCGAGCTCGGTCTGCGCGTGGTGGTGGTGACGAAGGCCGCCATCGAGGACGGCAACACCCGATGGGCGCAGGGCGGTGTGGCCGTGGTGCTGCCGAGCACCGGGGACAGCGTCGAGGCGCACGTCGCCGACACCCTGGCTGCCGGTGCCGGACTGTGCGACGAGGTCGCCGCCCGCGAGATCCTGGCCGCGGGCCCGGCCGCGGTCCAGGCGCTGTGGTCCAGGGGCGCGGTCTTCGACGGTCACGACCACCACGGGGGGCGCGGTGGTCCGAAACGGACCCGGGAGGGCGGGCACCGCGCGTTCCGGGTGATTCACGCCGGGGGTGACGCCACCGGGGCGGAGGTCGAGCGGGCATTGGCCGGCGCGGTCCGCGGCGGGGGGCTGCCGCTGCTGCAACGGCAGTCGGCCACCGACGTGCTGCGTGACGACACCGGGCGGGTGGCCGGCCTGGCGCTGCTCGGTGAGGACGGCCGCAGTGTGCTGCGGGCTCGTGCGGTGCTGCTGGCCACCGGGGGGTTGGGCCAGCTCTACGCCGTGAGCACCAACCCCGAGGTGGCCACCGGCGACGGGCTGGCGCTGGCCCTGCGGGCCGGGGCGGTCGCAGCCGATCTGGAATTCGTGCAGTTCCACCCGACGGCGCTCTACGCGGGCCCGGGTTCGTGGGGCATGCGCCCCCTGGTCACCGAGGCGGTTCGCGGTGAGGGCGCCGTGCTGCTGGACACCGCCGGACGGCCGGTGATGGCCGGGGTGCATCCGCTCGGGGACCTCGCGCCGCGGGACGTGGTGGCCGCCGCGATCACCGGCCGGATGGCCGCTACGGGTGATGGCCACGTGCTGCTCGACGCCACCCACCTCGGTGGTACGGCGTTCCGGGTGCGTTTCCCCACGGTGTTCGGCGCCTGCCTGGCGATCGGGCTGGATCCGGGCCGCGAGCCGATCCCGGTGGCCCCGGCGGCGCACTACCAGTGCGGTGGTGTGGTGACCGACGGTGGTGGCCGGACCACGGTGCCCGGCCTCTACGCCGCGGGTGAGGTGGCCCGTACCGGCTTGCACGGTGCCAACCGGCTGGCCTCCAACAGCCTGCTGGAGGGCCTGGTGATGGGAGCTCGCGCCGTGGAGGCGGTGGCGGCCGACCTCGCGGTGTCGGCACCACCCGGGCCGGTGTTGCTGGGTGCCTCGCGGCAGGTGTGGGAGGTGCGGCCGGTGGCCGACCGCGACGCCGTGGCGCGGGCGATGAGTGCGCACGCCGGTATCGGGCGCGACGCAGCCGGGCTGGCCGCCGCGGCCGAGGTCGTGGGCGCTACCAGCGGGCGAGCACTGCGTACGCCGGTCGATGCCGAGAACGCCGGACTCACCCTGGCCGCGGCCGCGGTGCTGGCCGCGGCGAACGCCCGTACCGAGTCCCGCGGTTGCCATCTGCGCACCGATCACCCGCGCACCGCGCCGGAGTGGCGGCGCAGCATCACTGTGACGCTCGACGACGCCGGTGCCCCGGTGCCCGCCGAGCCGATGCTGGTCGGTGGTGCGGCGTGAGCACGCCAGCTGCGCTGAACGAGGTGGGCCTCGACGTCGACGAGGTCGCGCGGGTGGTCGCCACCGCGCTGGAGGAGGACCTGCGCTACGGCCCGGATGCCACCACGGCGGCCTGCGTCCCCGCCGGGGCTGTCGCGGTGGCCACGGTCTCCCCGCGCGGCCCCGGCACGCTCGCCGGGCTGCCGGTGTTCCTCAGCGTGTTCGACGCGGTGCTCGGCGCGGGTGGCTACGAGATTCTCGCCCGCCGGGCGGACGCCGACCGGCTCGTCGCCGGAGATGCCGCGCTCGTGGTGCGCGCCCCGGTGGCCGGGCTGCTCACCGCCGAGCGCACCGCTCTCAACCTGCTCTGCCAGCTGTCCGGGGTGGCCACCGCCACCACCGCCTGGGTGGACGCGGTGGCAGGCACCGGCGCGCTGATCCGGGACTCCCGCAAGACGCTGCCCGGGTTGCGGACCCTGCAGAAGTACGCGGTGCGCTGCGGTGGCGGGGTCAACCACCGGATGGGGCTCGGCGACGCGGTGCTGATCAAGGACAACCACGTGGCCGCGGCCGGGTCGGTCACCGCGGCCATCGCGGCGGTCCGGGCGCACGCCCCGACGCTGAGCTGCGAGGTGGAGGTCGGCACCTTCGGCGAACTGGACGAGGCACTGGCCGCAGGCGCGTCGCTGGTGTTGCTGGACAACATGACTGTGGCGCAGTGCGCCGAGGCGGTCCGCCGTACGGCCGGTTCGGGCACCGAGCTGGAGGCCTCCGGCGGCCTGACCCTCGACGTGGCGCTGGATTACGCGCAGACCGGCGTGCGCTACCTCGCGGTCGGAGCCCTGACCCACTCGGCCCCGGCGCTCGATCTCGGGCTCGATCTTCACTGAGTGTCCACGCGCCCGGCCTCCGCCTCCGGCCGACGCGAAGGACCGCGCGCCTGCGTGCCTACTGCCTGTGACGGCCTGGTGACAGTATCTGGTGGCAGGGGTCACATCAGAGCCCATCACCGATGTCCCGCCTACCAGCACATCGTGGGCATGAGAGGAAGTGTGGCGGTGGACAGGAACTTGCTCGTTCTCGCGGTGATCCTGATCGTCGTCCGCCTGTGTCGAGAGCTGGTGTCAATCAGTCATCAGATCGTTCGCCGGGCCAGTGTCGAACGCATCGTGCACGGCCGAAGCAGTGGTATCCGGGTCACGGACCGCTCGGCGGACGGCGATGTGCTGGAGATCGAGGTTCTGCCCTGTGGTGAATTGGAAAGAGCACCGATCCCGCTCTGCGCCAGCACTTCAGTGACTTCTACAGTACGACGATCCAACGGACGTTAGCCAGAGTTACCGCCGCGCCGCGCCAGACTAAGGATGCAGCTCGCGATTGCTGCTATCGATCACCAAGAATGACTCAGGAGGCGAAGAGGTCATGACCGATCAGGACGATGCCGCGCGGGATCTGGTGAAACAGGCTCACGCCGGCTCCGAGGTGCGCACTCGCGACCCGTCGACGCTGAAGTTGAACTTACCCGTTCCCTATAACCAAGACCTGTCACGGGTCTTGCGCCGTCTGAACCGCCGCGCACAACGCGGATGAGAGCGACTTGCCAACGATCCCGTGACAGCCGCCTACCTCGCTGCCGCGATGCGGCTGATCGAACAGCATTTAGGCCCTGGCACACAGCTGACCTATGCCGATCGGGTGACCTCTGCCGATCGGGTGACCTCTGCCGATCGGGGAAATGGGAACTCCGTTCAACGCCCCTTGCTGAGTTTTCTGTCGCAGCGTGCGGTGGCACGGGAGGTCAAGAACAACCCGGGTCCATTTCCCCGTAGGGGAAACGTCCCGACGTTGAGGTCCACGTGGAAATCCCATGCGGACTTCATCGCAGATCTGCTGAGATTCGGTCTGTGGGAGATCCACTACCCGGCGTCTCATCAGCACGATGTGGAGGCTGCGATCGAGGAGGCGATCATGGGGGACGACTTCGTCTCAGCCATTCACCGCATCTGCTACTGGGACCTGGTCGGTTACCTGAGCATTCCGATGTTCCGGTTGCAGCTCGTGGCTTCCGCATCGAGTGACAGTGACGAGGTGATCCAGGAAGTCATCTCCGAACGTTATGCGCAGACCACGGGACAATGGAAGATCATCTACTCCAGGTTCCTCGAAGCTCGCCGGCTACGGTTCCGCCCCGGGTTCAGCCTCGATCACTGCGCCAACCTGCTGGCAGGGGCAGCTGAAGGTTTGGCCCTGCGTCTGCTCGCCGATCCGAACGCTCAGGTCGTTGATCATGACCGGAAGCGCTCCCTGCTGGGGACCCATGCCCTCGCCATTATCCGCAGTTGCCTTGAGCCAATGGACACACCGGGTCTGGGCCTCGAAGAAGATGTGCACGAGATGGTTCGTAAGGCAGCACGACACGTGATTCAGTAACCCTCAGCCCGAGGCTCTACCCGCCGCCGCCGAACATCGCCGCCAGTGCCTCGTGCCACTGCTCGTGGATCCGGTCGTCGCCGCTGACGTTCCCGACGATCACACCGCAGGCGGTGCAGAGCTTGCCCGCGGACCGGAACTCGTAATTCGGGGTACGGCTGAGCACGTCGCGGGCCTGCGCTTGGTTCATCTGGCTCATCCTCACGACCGGGCCGCGCAGGGCACGCAGTCCGCGCGGCGCAGCAGCAGGTCCACGGCGGCGTCGTTGCGTTCGGTCTCCCGCTTGATCTCGGTGTCCAGTGGGTAGAAACCGCCCTGCGCCTCGCTGGTGGGGTACATCTCGAAGGTGTAGGACCAGATGCGGTGCTGAGTCCACATCCAGTCGCCGATCGATCCGTCGGTGATGTAGAGGCCGCTGGACTGCTCCGGGACGTAGCCGTTGCTGGCGGCCATCTGCTTGCCCAGCGTGCTGAACGCCGCGGCGTCGGCGGGATTCAGGCCTGGTCCGGTGGTGCTGGTGGTATAGCCGTACGGCCAGAGCACCAGTTCGGAGTAGGAGTGGAAATCGATGTGCGCGGTGATCTGCTGCTTGCCGCCGATCACCCGGCTGTTCACCCAGTCCCGTAGCTGTGCGGTTTCAGGAGCGGAGAACGGCCCGGGGCCGCGGTAGGTCTCGTCGGCGGGGTTGGCACTGGAGCCGCTGCAGCAGCCCCACTCAGTGCCCCAGTTGCGATTCAGGTCGGTGCCGATCTCGCTGCCGCCCGGCGTCGGCTGCCGGTTCTTGCGCCAGGACGCGAAGAGACCGCTGGCGATGTCGTATTCGGCGCCGTCCGGATTGACCATCGGCATCACCCAGATCTCCCGGGAACCCACCAGTTTGGTGATCGCCGGGTCGGTGCCGTAGCCGTCGGCCAGCCGCTGCACGATGTGCAGGCACATCTCGACCGTGAGGTGCTCGCGGGCGTGCTGCGCGCAACTGAACAGCACCTCGGGCTCGTTCTTGTCGGTGTGCACCGCGTCACTGATCTTCACCAACGGCAGCGCCCGGCCCTCGTAGGACCGGCCGAAACTGGACAGTGCCACGACGCCGGGATGCTGGTCGGCGATGGTGCGCAGCGCGGTGTTGAGCTCGTCGTAGGTGTGGTAGCCGGTGTAGCCGGGCGGAAAGTCGTGCGCCACGGGGAGAGCGGGCAGCGGCAGGGCGGGCAGCGGCGGGCCGGGCAGCGGGAGCAGCTGCAGTCCGGTGGCCCGCAACCGGTCCGCCTGCTCGGGGGTGGCCCGGATCTCCAGGTAGTCCAGCCCGCCGCCGAGCACGTCGACGCCCTGGCGCGCTACCGCGGTGCGTGCGGCCGGGGTGTCCACCCCCGGCACCCGGTAGATGCCCCCGGGACCGGGTGGCGGCGCGGCCGCGCTCGCCGAGAGCGGGATGATCAGGGCGAGCAACGCCAACGCCAGGATCGCGGCGACACGGCGGGCTGACATTCGCAGATCCCCCTCTTGCAGACACGGGCCGCAACATCCTGACTGCGGAGTGTGGCCTTGGCAAGGGATCACCGATGGCAGTTACGGGCGCCGTAGGCTGCAGGCATGCTGCGCCGCATCGATCTGCGAGGTGACCTGCCCGGGCTGGCGACGCTGCGCGGTCTGGTACCGCGCGCCGACGTGGACGTGGACGCGGTGGCTCACCAGGTGGCACCGATGATCGACGCGGTGCGCGAGGATGGCGTGCCTGCCGTACTGGAGTTCACCGAGCGCTTCGACGGCGTGCGCCCGGCCGGTGTCCGGGTGACGTCCGACGACCTGCGTGCCGCGCTCGGCGCGCTGGACCCGGCGGTCCGTGCCGCGCTGGAGGAGTCCGTCGCCCGGGCTCGCCGGGTGCATGCCGACCAGCGGCGGTCCGAGACCACCACCCAGGTGGTGGCCGGTGGTGTCGTGACCGAGCGGTGGGTGCCGGTGGCCCGGGTCGGGCTCTACGCGCCGGGCGGGCTGGCGGTGTACCCGTCCAGCGTGGTGATGAACGTGGTGCCCGCTCAGGTGGCCGGGGTGGGGTCGCTGGTGGTGTGCTCACCGCCGCAGGCCGCGCACGGCGGGCTTCCGCACCCGGCCGTGCTCGCCGCCGCCGCGCTGCTCGATGTCGACGAGGTGTGGGCGGTCGGCGGCGCCCAGGCCGTCGCGCTGCTCGCCTACGGCGGCACCGACACCGACGGCACCGCGCTGGACCCGGTGGACATGGTCACCGGCCCGGGCAACGTCTACGTCACTGCGGCGAAGCGCGCCCTGCGCGGCCTGATCGGCATCGACGCCGAAGCCGGCCCCACCGAGATCGCGATCCTGGCCGACGCAGGCGCGGACCCGGTGCACGTCGCCGCGGACCTGATCTCCCAGGCCGAGCACGACACCCTGGCGGCGAGTGTGCTGGTGACCGATTCACCGGAACTGGCCGACGCCGTCGATACCGAACTGGCCCGCCAGGTCGCCGCCACGAAGCACACCGAGCGGATCCGCACGGCGCTGAGCGGCCCGCAGTCCGGCGCCGTCCTGGTGTCCGACGTGGCCGCGGGCCTGGCGGTGGTGGACGCGTACGCGGCCGAGCACCTGGAGATCCAGACCGCTGACGCCGCCGCCGTGGCCCGCCGGGTGCGCAACGCCGGGGCGATCTTCGTCGGCCCCTACGCGCCGGTGTCGCTGGGCGACTACTGCGCAGGCTCCAACCACGTGCTGCCCACCGGAGGGTGCGCCCGGCACTCCTCGGGGCTGTCCGTGCAGACCTTCCTGCGCGGCATCCACCTCATCGAGTACGACGAGGACGCGTTGATCAAGGTGGCTGACCACGTGCTCGCGCTGTCCGATGCCGAGGACCTGCCCGCGCACGGCCAGGCCGTCACCGCCCGGTTCCGGGGGACCGCACAGGCTGCTCGGCTCCGGGAGGGCCGGTGACGGCGGCCCAGCAGGCGGCCCAGCAGGTGGTCGGGGCCCAAGTGACGCTGGCCGACCTGCCGCTGCGCGCGGATCTGCGGGGCACGAGCCCCTACGGTGCGCCGCAACCGGACGTCGCGGTGCGGCTGAACACCAACGAGAACCCCTACCCGCCCCCGCCCGCTCTGGTCGCCGACGTCGCGGAGGCGGTCGCGCGCGCGGCTGGTCAGCTGCACCGATACCCCGATCGAGATGCGATCGCACTGCGCACCGACCTCGCGGCGTATCTCGCCGAGCGCGCCGGGGTGCCGCTCACGGCGGCGAACCTGTGGGCCGCCAACGGGTCCAACGAGATCATCCAGCAGCTGCTGCAGGCCTTCGGCGGGCCGGGCCGGCGCGCGCTCGGCTTCACCCCGTCCTATTCGATGCACCCGATCATCTCGGCGGGCACCCGCACCGAGTGGGTGCCCGCACCCCGGCGAGCGGATTTCTCCCTGGATCCGGCCGGCGCGGTCGCGGCCATCGAACGTCACCGGCCCGACGTGCTGTTCGTGACCAGCCCCAACAACCCCACCGGGCAGGCGATCCCGCCCGGGGATCTGCGTGCGGTGGTGCGGGCCGCGCCGGGCATCGTGGTGGTCGACGAGGCCTACGGCGAGTTCTGCGCGCGGCCCAGCGCGGTGGGGTTGATCGAGCAGTTCCCCGACCGGCTGGTGGTCTGCCGGACGATGAGCAAGGCGTTCGCCTTCGCGGGTGGCAGGCTGGGCTATCTCGCCGCCGCGCCCGCCGTGGTGGACGCCCTGTTGCTGGTGCGGCTGCCCTATCACCTCTCGGCGCTCACCCAGGCGGCCGCCCGCGCCGCGTTGCGACATGGCGCGGCCACCCTGGACTCGGTCGCGGTGCTGGTGGCCGAACGGGACCGGGTGGTCGCGGCGTTGCGCGGGCTCGGCGCGCGGGTGGTGGCTTCCGACGCCAACTTCG
>DASXOV010000208.1:0-6894 GCA_036494005.1 Pseudonocardiaceae bacterium
CCCGCCCATGATGACGGTGACGCCCGGGTCGTCCCGCTGGCCCGGCGCATTGATGACTGTGACCGCGAACCACACGAGGGCAGCCGCCACGATCGCGCCGATCACGACGTCCACGTACCGGAAGGCGGCGTGGGAGAACACGGTTCCGCGTCGCACCATCGTCACCAGCCGCCACACGCAGACCCCGATGACCTGGACCGACACCAGGCCCAGGATCGTGATCACGCGCAGCGGGGTCAGCGGGAGCGACCCGTCTTCCGGGTCGCTCCCGCTGACCAACGTCCACACCATCAATGCCTGTACGAACACGGTGCCGGCGAGCACCACCACGAGCACGGCGCGCAGCGCACCCACTGCCAGCTTTCCCATGACCCATCCTCCCATCGAGTTGCGATGGAAATCTATCGAACTTCAATAGATGAAGCAAGGGCTGGGACGGAGGGTGGTCGGCGGCTTCCGCACCGTGACGGGACGCCGCGGCCCCCTCCCATGGCACGGCGTTCGCGCGAACCGTCTTGATCTTGCCGAAGTGGGCCTCGCGTGAGCACAATCGGGCGCCACCCGACTACGCCGAAGCCCTGCCGGCGCACCGGACGTTTGGGGCATCGCTGTGGATCCTGCTGCGCCGTCCCGGCCGAACCCGCGACGGTAGGCGCGGTACGCAGCCGACGCCGTGGCCTCCTTCGCACGACTGCATCAGGCGCGCTGTGGCTGTTGGGGGCGGGTGGCGCGCAGGAATGGTTCGACGACGTCCAAGAACTCGTCCGGGGCGGAGGAGAACGATACGTGCCCGGCGCCGGCCCCGCCGAAGATCCGCGAGGTCACCGGCTGGATCATGCGAGACCCGCAGAACCTGGGGGACGAGGACGAGCAGCGGCTCAAGGCCATGCTGGCGCGCTGCCCGAGACTGGAAGCGGTGCGTCGCCACGGCGGGGCCTTCGCGCACATGATCCGCGACCTGCGCGGCGACCTGCTGCCCGCCTGGATGGACGCCGTCCTGGCCGACGACTGCCGCCCTGCGCTCCTTCGTCAACGGCCTGCGCCACGACCTGGCCGCCGTCACCGCCCGGCTCACTCTGCCCTGGAGCAACGGTCCACCGAGGGCGCAGTCAACAAGATCAAATTCTTGAAGAGGCAGTGCTTTGGACGGGCCGACTTTTCGTTGATGCGTATGAGAATCCTGCTCGCAACATGATCAACAACCTGAAGTTGATCATATGAACTGCGCCAGAACCCATGATCACGGCAGCCGGTGCTAACTTTGTGGGATTCGGTGGATAGGTGGCCAGGTAGACCCGTCGCCGGAAGCCGCGCAGTGGGGTGTCTGACCCCTGACCAGCGTCGCGGTCACCCCGACCGACCCGCCGGCCACGTACTGCACGCCGAGCCCGACGGCACGTTCTCCATCCTCGGCCTGGTCTGGCGGCCCGGCCAGAGCACCCGGATCCACGACCACATCACCTGGTGCGTCGTGGGCGTGCTGGCGGGCCGAGCACGAAGAACTGTTCGACGAATCGCTCAACCCGGTGGGTGTACGGGTCAACCACTCAGGCGAGGTCAGCGGCTTCGCGCCGCCGGGTGACATCCACCGCATCCGAAACGACGGCAGCGAAACCGCTATCAACCTGCACATCTGCGGCACCGACATCACCCGGGTCGGGACCAGCGCCCGCCGCAGCTACAACTGACCCGAGCACAGCTTGTGTCGTACGTCGCAGTCGGCCGTGTCGAGGCGCCGCGCACGGCTCCGTCCCTGTGGTGTCCACCGCCGATCACACTGTCCATCCGAGGAGGAGACCGATCATGAATCAGAGCGCTATCGACGAGGTCCTCAACCAGCAGCTCAGCCAGGAACTCCTGGCCCGTGACCTGACCCGGCTGGCCTTCGTCGGGCTGGACGGAACCCCCCGGTCGATCCCGATCGGGTTCTTCTGGAACGGCGCGGAGATCGTCATGTGCACCGCGACGAACGCGCGGAAGCTGCCCGCGCTGCGGCGCAACCCCGCGGTCGCGCTGACGATCGACACCGAGGCGCACCCGCCGAAAGTCTTGCTCATCCGCGGCCAGGCCGAGTTGGATGCGGTCGACGGCATCCCCGACGAGTACCTGCAGTGGAACGGCGCCTACCAGATGACGCCCGAGCAACGGGCCGAGTGGGAGGCCGAGGTGCGGTCGCTCTACGACGGCATGGTCCGGATCGTGGTGACCCCGACCTGGGCCAAGCTGATCGACTTCGAGACAACCCTGCCCACCGCCATCGAGGAGCTCATGCGGCGACGGGACGAACGCCAGCGCGCCTGAACACGAACACGCGCCGCCCAACCGGGCGGCCGACCCGGAAAGGATCCTCATGGAGGAGACCGAACAGCGGGGCCGCGCCTCTGGACGCGTGGCGGTCAAGCGGCTGGAGCATGTCGCCATCGTCGTCGACGACCTCGCGGCCGCCGTGGCGTTCTTCGCCGAGCTCGGGCTCGACCTGGAAGGCGAGGCAACGCTCGAGAGCAACACGGTGGATCGGCTCAGCGGGCTCGACGGGGTCCGCTCGGACATCGCGATGATGCGGACCCCGGACGGCCACGGACGGCTCGAGCTGATCAAGTACCAGACGCCGCCGGGGCGGGGCGGCGACCCGGGCGCTCCGCCGAACACGCCGGGCATCCGGCATATTGTGTTCGCGGTGGAGGGCATCGAGGATGTCCTCGACCGCTTGCGGTCCCATGGCGCCGAACTCGTCGGCGAGCTGGTGCGGTACGAGAACAGCTACTGGCTCTGCTACGTCCGCGGCCCCGAGGGGATCATCATCGAGCTGGCGGAGCAGATCAGGTGACCGGTCGGTGAACGGCCCAGCGCCGGAACCGCGCCACCTCCAGCCAAGCCGTTCGCCAACGCCTACACAACCGTCACCGTCGATGGCCTGGTCCTTCCAGTGCGGGTGAGCCGCGGGGCTCGTTGCAGATGGCACCGGTCCCGCGAAGTCGTCAACACCCACCACCCGCACCGCGCCGACTGACCGGGCCGGGCACCGCGCGGACCAGTCGCAACAGCGTGTTCCGGCTGGCCGGCAGCCCCAACAGGTCAGCCAGGCGCGCTCCGGCCCGACCGGCCACCGCCAACCCGGTCACCTCCAGCATCCCGCGCACTGCCGGGCCGCGCCGAGCGCACGGCACGGCCAATCCCGGTGCCTGCTCGGCAAAGGCCCGTGCTGGGCAGTCGCGGCTGTAGCAGGACAACCGCCGAACCGACAACGGCGACACGATCGGAAGACCGATGACGGCCGCGTCGGCCAGACGCCGGTCACACCGGCTACGCGCCCGCGCCGACGGGACGCCACAGGCGGGACACGCGACCATCGACGCCCTGGCGCGCGCCCAGATCCGCACCCCCACCGCATCCTGCCCAACCCGCCGGACCAACACCTTGGCCAGACGCGGAACAAGATCCCCGAGACCGTGATCACCGCACCCAAGACATGATCAACGACCCGGGCCACAGTCGATCACCAGGACCGGGAAAGTTGATCACTCAAACTGCGCCAGAACCCATGCCCTTGGCAGAAACCCCTCAGGACGGTCCCATCACCCTGGCAGGCGACAGTTGATGCCGGCGGCCCGCTGGCCGTGGGTGGTGGTGCTCGCGGGCCGTGGTGGGGCCTGCCGGGGGCGTGGGGTCAGCGCGGTGTCGGGGTCAGGGTGCGGTGGGCCGGTAGCGCTCGCCGTGGATCTGCTGCGTCCCGGCGCGTGCCAGTCTTCCTAGAGGGCCGGCCCCGAATGGCCCGGACGCGACGGCCTCGCGGTGCGCCTGGGGGCTGGTCCATTCCACGTAGTTGAGCGCTTTGGCACCGTCGGTGGAGATATGAAGGTGACTGGCGATCAGCCCGGGGATCGGACCGGTCTCGCGCAGCCCGGCCAGCACACGCTCGGCCCACGGCGCGGCCTGGCCGGGGCCGTCGAAGGCGACCTCGACCGCCACGACGCACCCGGCGGAGCCCGGCCGCTCGCCGCTGCTGTGGCTGCGGTGGAGCCGGTAGGCGTCCACGCCGTGGCGCTGGACACCGCTGACACCTCGTCCACGCCGCGTTTCAGCGTCGGGCGGTCGTCCCGGCGCAGGAACGCGTAGTAGGCGTCCTCGCCGGTCAGCTGCGCGTAGAGCAGGGTGGTGTCGGATTCCGGGCTGATGAGGAAGTGCAATGACAGGAAGCCGTCTGGCAGGCCGAGGCGCTGGAAGCCGTCGGCCGCCGCGTCCATCGCGGCCCGCTGGCGGTCCGGCGCGCCCACCGTCCACACGCTGACCAGGGCGAGGCCCGCGTCGGGCCTGGTGATGTCCGGCTGAACATGCTCGACGGCCATCGGGGAACTCCATCACTCGGTTGTCGTGGCGACGGGCGCACGCTAAGACCTCAAGCGAGATGGAGGTCAACGGCCGGGTCGGCGGGATCACACCGCAAGGCAGGTCGTCATGCGAACCAATGCGCTCTCATGCCGCTGTCCGCGAGCAGGTGCCATGCAGGCCGTGCTGGGATGGTCGAATGGATCTCTCTGAGATCCAGCATTAGCGCGGTCGGCGTGAGGCGTAGGCCGGTTGTGTGGCAGGGCGCTGGCAGGATGCTTGTGTGGATCTTATTGGTGTCCGTGAGGACGTCCGTGCGGCGCTGGCTGATGGTCGTCCGGTGGTGGCGTTGGAGTCCAGTGTGATCGCCCACGGATTGCCGTTTCCGGTAAACCTTCGCGTCGCTGAGTCACTTGAGGAGGCTGTGCGAGTCGCCGGGGCGACGCCGGCGACCGTGGGGGTGATCGGGGGACGGGTGCAGGTGGGCTTGGAGCCCGACGAGATTGAGCGCCTCGGCACAGCGGGCGACGTTCTCAAGTGTGCTGCTGGCGACCTCGGATGGGCAATCGCCCAGGCTGCGGACGGGGCGACGACGGTCTCAGCGACGGTCTTCGCAGCAGCCGCCGCGGGAATCGACGTGGTCGCCACCGGCGGCATCGGCGGGGTCCACCGCGGCGATGCCGGTGATGTGTCCGCGGACCTTCCCACCCTTGCTCACCATCCGGTCGCCGTGGTCGCGGCCGGCGCGAAGACCATTCTCGATCTTCCGAGAACGCTGGAAGCGCTGGAGACCCTGGGCGTGCCAGTGGTGGGGCTCGGCACGCGGGACTTCCCCGCCTTCTATGCGCGCAGCAGCGGGCTGGTTTTGGACAAGCACACCGAGCAGCCACAGGATATCGCCCGATTCTGTCTTATTCGCTGGCGTCGGCTCAAGCAGCGGGGCGGCGTCCTGGTCGCCTGTCCCTGTCCTGAAGAGCAGGCACTAGAGCTCTCCGAGGTCGAGCAGGCCACAGCACGGGTGCTGAGCGAGGCGGCGGAGCAGGGGATATCGGGAAAATCTCTCACTCCTTGGCTCCTGGCCTCGGTCACCAAAAGTCTCGGGGCGCGAACCCTCGCCGCTAACCATGCCCTGTTGCTGAACAACGCGCGGGCCGGTGCGAGCATCGCCACCGCCCTGTGCGAGCTCAGTTCCGCCTCAACACCCCGGACGAGTCGCTGATCGTGTGTCCGCACCCAACCAACAGACGAACGCCCTCTCATGCCGCAATCAGCGCGTTAGGCTGCGAAGTGCATAGGCCTATGAGCGCGCGTTTCGTGGGTCTGTCTGCGGCGAGGTAATTCGCTGTCCCTCGGGGTTTGTGGGGGATGCTGGAGCGTCGGTCTGGGTTGCTTCGTAGCGGGTGTGGACCTCGGTGAACCCGAGCCGGGTGTACCAGTGACGGGGCCAGTCGTCGGCTGCGGAAGCGAGGAAGATGACGTCGCAGCCTGCGGTGTGAGCCTGAGCGATGGCGTGCAGCACCAGCATCCGGGCCAGGCCAGTGCGTTGGTGTGCCGGATCGGTCATGACGGCCTCGATGGCGGCGGTGGCGCCATCGATGCGCAGCTGAGCCGAGGCAATCGGCTCCCCGTGAGGATCGAGCACGGCGAGGTTGATCAGACGAAGCACCACATCGGTGAGGGGCTCGCGGTCGAGGAGTTGACGGATCGTCTCGTCCTCGACGTCAGGCAAGTCGCGCCGCCAAGACCGTTCCCAGAGGCGGCTGACGGTCTCGTGCACGACGGGGCGCACCGTGCTGGATTGTGGTGCCCTCCTGGTCTGGTCCCAGGCCAGGAGTCGCAGCTCCTGCACACTCCACCCGTGGCTGGCCAGCGCGCGGACCGTGACGGGGTCGTGGAGCACCACCCGCCGGTGAGTCAGCGCAGCACCGCCGAGGACGCGGGCGGCCTCAGCGATGACGGTGGCAGCGTCGGCGGTGTGGTCGATCCACAGGGTGTTGTGCTCGTAGGAGGCCGGAAATCGCGGGTCGAGCACCGCCACACCCCCGGCTACCGGCACGAGGGCAGCTGCGCGGCGCACCGCCAGCGACCGGTCGAACAAGCGCACCCGTGCCCGGTGATCATCTGGTGCGGGCAGGCCGACCGGGTCGGGGAAGTGTCCGTCCGGGCCGGGTGGGTAGGGAAGGACCGCCACCACGGCACTGGTCGGCAGGGCGCCGTAGTGGTGCGGGAATCGCAGGCCGGACCGGGCGTCATGCTCACCGGCCTCGAAGCGAAGCTCACCCGGCACTCTGGCCGGGTCGATCAGCAGCATCAGCAGATCGGTACGCCCCGCGTAGAGCGCGTTGGCCGGCAGCCTGACCTGGGCTGATGTCGAGAGATGGACGAAACCGTCGGTGAACAGTGACGGCGGCGCCAGGCAACCAGCGGCCAGGGCCATCCGCCACGTCACGGGAGCGCACAGATGAAGCAGCAGGCCCGTGTCCATGAGCGCCATCATGCCCCACCACGCATGCAGCCCAGCCCACGATGACGATCTCTCGCGCATAGATAACGCTCGGTGCCCATCTG
>DASXOV010000209.1:0-23245 GCA_036494005.1 Pseudonocardiaceae bacterium
CGGAAGCTAAGCCCTCCAGCGCCGATGGTACTGCACCCGCCAGGGTGTGGGAGAGTAGGACACCGCCGAACACAAACCCCACACAAAAAAAAAGGGGGCCCCCCACCACACCCCGGGGGCCCCCTTTTTGTTTATTTCAGCGATGAGAGGACGGGCGCCGTGCCGACGGAACGTGGCCCGGGTAAAGATTCGGAAGGGGAAAATAGCGCAGGAGAGCCGAATTCAGCGCGCGAGAAGAATAATTCGGCAGATCGACGCGGCCGTGGGAGTGGCTCCCCGGAAGAGCGCAGGGGCAGTCGTCAGGTGGGCGAACGTGGTGTGCGTCGCAACCCGGGATCGGGAGGGGTACGGCGGGACCGCGGTGAGCGCCGGCCGTCGAGGGAGGCTCACGTCGGCACGGGTCGATCACGGGGTGGCCAGCCGAGCGGTTCTGTGCGCCGAGCGGGTGGACCGGGCGACGAGGACCGTGCTGCGTCAGGGCGCCGCGACGATGTCGATGTTCCTCGTCCCGACCTGCCTGAAGACGTGGACCCGGCCGAGTTGGACCGTGAGGTTCGCAAGGAACTGCTGACGTTGCCGAAGGGGCTCGCTGATCTCGTGGCGAGTCATCTGGTGGCGGCCGGACGGGCGCTGGATGAGGACCCCGAGTTGGCGTTGGCGCACAGTCGATTCGCCCGGAGCCGGGGAAGCCGCGTCGCCGCGGTACGGGAGGCCACCGGAGTTGCCGCCTACCACACCGGGGAGTGGTCCGAAGCGCTGGCGGAACTGCGTGCCGCACGCCGCCTCGGCGGAGGGCCGGGGCACCTGGCGCTGCTGGCTGATTGTGAACGGGCTCTGGGGCGACCCGAGCGGGCTTTGGAGATCGCCCGCAGCACGGAGGCTGCCCAACTGAGCATGGACGAGGCCGTCGAGCTGCGCATCGTCGCCGCGGGCGCGCGACGGGATCTCGGGCAGTTCGACGCCGCCGTAGTCGCACTGCAGGGGCCAGACCTCGACACGGCAGGGCCGGAACCGTGGCGGGCCCGGCTGCGCTATGCGTACGCGGATAATCTGCGGGCTGCGGGTCGGCCGCAGGATGCGATCCGGTGGTTCCTGGCGGCGGCGGAGGTCGACGTCGAGGATGTGACCGACGCTGCTGAGCGGGCCATGGACCTCAGCGCCTGGACGGAGCCGGAGTGAACGGGTCGTTGGATGGCTATGACGCGGTGTTGCTGGACCTGGACGGCACCGTGGTGCGGGGAACGGAGGCCGTGCCGGGGGCGGCCGAGGTGATCAACGAACTGCGCCGGGGCGGTACCGCAGTGCAATTCATCACCAACAACGCATCACGCGCGCCGGTGGAGGTTGCCGAGCACCTCACCGCCTTGGGAGTCCGCAGTACCGCGGAGGAGGTGCTCACCAGCGGCCAGGCCGCAGTGGTCATGTTGACCGCGCGGCTGCCTTCCGATGCCAGGGTTCTCGTCGTCGGAACCGACGCGCTGGTCGCTGCGGTGCGGGTGGCGGGGTTCAGGCCAGTGACCCAGGCGGACGAGCTCCCCGAGGCGGTCCTGCAGGGTCACTCGCCGCAGACCGGTTGGGTGCGGCTGGCCGAGGCCTGTCTGGCCATCCGAGGCGGTGCGGTGTGGATCGCATGCAACATCGACCGCACCCTGCCCACCGAACGGGGACTGGTGCCCGGGAACGGCGCGATGGTGGCCGCGCTGCAGGCCGCCACCGGTCGCGAGCCGTCGGTGGCAGGCAAGCCGGCCCGCCCGTTACTCGACACCGCGGTGGACCGCACCGGTGCGCAACGGCCCCTCGTGGTCGGTGACCGGCTGGACACCGACATCGCCGGTGCCCGTAACGCGGGCCTGGACTCGTTGCTGGTCCTTTCAGGGGTGGCCGATGCCGCCGCATTGCTGGCCGCACCACCGCACCAGCGGCCGGTTCATCTCGGCGCCGACCTGCGGGTGTTGTGCGGATCTCTTGACCAGGCCCGGATCGGGGCCCGACCCGGCTGGCGGGCCGACACTGCGGACGGGACAGTGGTGTTGTATGGCAATGGAGCAGTCGGTGACCCCCTCGACGCGCTGCGCACGCTGTGCGCCACCTGGTGGGCGGACCAGACCGGCCCGGTGCGGGTGCAGGCCGGTGACGACAGCGCCGCCGCTGCTTTGAAGGCGTTAGGCCTGACCGTGGTCCATCGATGAGGGACACAGTCGCACCGGGCGCGGATCGCTCGATATCGTGCCGGGAGACCTGAGCGGGCGAGGAGATCGCGCCATGACGTCGCAGCAACCCCCATCCGACGTGAGCATCACAGGTGCGATCGAGGGCCTGCGCGATCTCGACGAACTGCCGGTCGTCGACCACGTCGCCCGGTTCAACGCCGTCCATGAGGCGCTCACGGCGGCGCTGTCGCGCATCGACGAGGTCTAGATGGCGCGAAAGGCCCGCCTCGATGCGGAGCTGGTGCGCAGAGGCCTGGCCCGATCACGCGACCACGCTGCGGAACTCGTGGCGCAGGGTATGGTGCGGATCCGGGGAGTGCCCGCCACCAAGCCGGCGACCGGGGTAGATCCGGATACGCCGCTGTTGGTACGGGCGGACCTGGACGAACCTCAGTGGGTATCCCGAGGTGCCCACAAGCTTGTGGGAGCGCTGGACGGCTTCACCGCCGGGGGACCGGTGGTGGCGGGCCGCCGGTGCCTGGATGCCGGCGCGTCGACCGGTGGCTTCACCGATGTGCTGCTTCGTCGGGGGGCCCGGGAGGTGGTGGCGGTCGACGTCGGCTACGGACAGTTAGCTTGGCGGTTGCGGACCGACGAGCGGGTCCGGGTGCGGGACCGCACGAACGTCCGCACGCTGGAACCCGAGCTCATCGGTGGACCGGTGGCGCTCACCGTGGCCGACCTGTCGTTCATCTCACTGCGGCTGGTGCTGCCTGCACTGGTCGCGTGCACGGCACCGGACGGTGACCTGGTGCCCATGGTCAAGCCACAGTTCGAGGTCGGTCGTGATCGGCTGGGCTCCGGTGGCGTGGTCCGCGATCCCGCGTTGCGTGCCGAAGCCGTCCTCGGCGTGGCATCGGCAGCGGTCGACCTCGGGCTCTGTCTGGTGGATGTCACCGCGAGTCCGCTCCCAGGGCCTTCGGGCAACGTCGAGTACTTCTTGTGGCTGCGTCGCGATGTGGCGGCCCGCCGCGGTGATGATGTGGCGGCCCGCCGCCGTGATATCGAGGAGCTGGTCCAGGTCGCCGTGCAGGAGGGGCCGCGATGAACGCCGGACGTGAGGTACTGCTCGTGCTGCACACCGGGCATCCGGAGAACGTGACGACCGCTGAGGAGATAGCCCGCCGGTTGACCGCGGCGGGTGTCGCGATCCGGGTACTGCAGGAGGAAGCGGCCTACTTCGACCCCGCATTGCGTGACCATGTGGTGCCTGCCGGACCTGACGCGGCGACCGGCGTGGAACTCATCGTGGTCCTCGGCGGAGACGGCACGCTGCTGCGAAGTGCCGAACTGGCCCGGCCCCGCTGTACCCCGCTGCTCGGGGTCAACCTCGGCCGGATCGGTTTCCTGGCCGAGGCAGAGACCGACTCCCTCGACGAGGCCATCAACGCGATCGTCGCGTGTGACTACCTCGTCGACGAGCGGATGACCGTCGACGCCACGGCGACACTCAACGGCACCCAGTTGGTCCAGACCTGGGCGCTCAACGAGGTCAGCGTCGAGAAGAGCCGCCCGGAGCGGATCCTTGAGGTGGTGCTCGAGGTGGATCATCGACCGGTCTCTGGTTTCGGTTGCGACGGGGTGCTCTGCGCCACACCCACCGGGTCCACTGCTTACGCGTTCTCCGCGGGAGGGCCGATCGTCTGGCCGGATGTCGATGCGCTCGTCGTTGTTCCCAGCAACGCCCATGCGCTGTTCGCGCGTCCGCTGGTGGTGTCACCGGATTCGGTGGTGGCTGTGGAGACCGATCCGGCCGGTCGCTACAGCGCGGTGCTGTGCTGCGACGGGCGGCGGACCTATGACCTGCCGCCGGGCGCGCGGGTCGAAGTGATCCGTGGTGCCGCCCCGATCCGGTTGGTCCGCCTGAACAACTGTCCGTTCACCGATCGGCTGGTGCGCAAGTTCAAGCTGCCGGTGCAGAGCTGGCGGGGTCCGCCACACAGCCGGCTGAGCGCACCGCCGCAGTGGCCGGCCACCGGGACATCCGGCGGCCATAACTGAGGGGATCTCGCGGCCAGGACCTCTCCGGCGCGCTAGGGTGCGGCAGTGCTCACCGAGATGCGCATCGAGGGCCTCGGTGTGATCGACGAGGCCACCTTGGACCTGCACGCCGGCCTGACCGTCATCACTGGTGAGACCGGGGCGGGTAAGACGATGGTGGTCACCGGCCTGCACCTGCTCAGCGGGGGCCGGGCCGACGCCAGCCGGGTCCGCAGCGGTGCCGACCGCGCGATGGTGGAGGGCCGGTTCCGCCTGGGAGACGGCCATGCGGGAGCGGCCCTGGCGACCGAGGTGGGCGCGCGAATGGACGAGGACGGCAGCCTGATCGCCAGCCGCACCCTGACCGCGGACGGCCGCTCCCGGGCGCACCTGGGTGGGCGTGCGGTACCGGCGGGAGTGCTTGCCGACCTGGCCGATGGGATGCTCGCGCTGCACGGTCAGAACGACCAGCTGCGGTTGCTGCGAGCCGGGGAGCAGCGGGCGGTGCTGGATCGCTTCGCCGGTGACACGGTGTCCAGACCGCTGTCCGCGTACCGACGAGTCCGGCAGGACTGGCTGTCCTGCTGCGCCGAGCTCGCCGAGCGGCGCGCGCGATCCCGGGAACTGGCCAGAGAGGCCGACCTACTCGGGCACGGTCTCACCGAGATCACCGCCGTGGACCCGCAGCCGGGCGAGGACGAGGCCCTGGTGGCCGAGGCCCGCAGGCTCGCGGACGCCGACCAGCTGCGGGTCACCGCCGGCGCCGCGCAGTCCGCGGTGAGCGGCGCGCTGGACGGGGATCCCGATCAACCGGGTGCGATGGGTCTGGTCGCAGAGGCGCGCCGGCGGCTGCAGAACGCGGAGGACTCGGCGCTGCAGGCGCTCGCTCCCCGCCTGCAGGAAGCCGCCGCGTTGCTCTCCGACGTGGGCGCCGAACTCGGCGGGTACCTGGATGGTTTGGAGGCCGACCCGGACCGGCTGGAGCAGGTACTCACCCGGCAGGCTCAGCTCAAGCAGCTCACCCGGAAATACGCTGCCGACGTCGACGGGGTGCTGGCCTGGGCCGAACAGGCCCGCCGACGTCTGGCCGGGCTGGACACCTCCGAAGAGGCCATCGCAGGCCTCGAAGCCCGTCGCGGGGAGCTGGCGGCCGAGTTGACCCGGCACGCCGTTGCGCTGACCAGCGCCAGGCAGGCCGCGGCCAAGGATCTCGGCGATGCCGTGACCGCCGAGCTGGCCGGGCTGGCGATGGGGCAGGCGCGATTGTCGATCACCGTCGGTCCCGCGATGGCGGCGGACGGGGACGCAGGCGTCCTCACCATCGCCGGAACTCGGCGCCGCGCCGGGCCGGATGGCGCCGATGAGGTGGAGCTGCTGCTGGCGCCGCACCCCGGCGCGGGTCCGCTGCCGGTGCAGAAAGGGGCCTCCGGTGGAGAGCTGTCCCGTGTGATGCTGGCACTGGAAGTCGTGCTGGCCGATGCCGACCCGGTGCCGACGATGGTCTTCGACGAGGTGGACGCCGGAGTCGGCGGGCGAGCCGCGGTCGAGATCGGACGGCGGTTGGCCAGGCTGGCCCGCAGCCACCAGGTCGTCGTGGTCACCCACCTGCCTCAGGTCGCCGCCTATGCCGACCGGCACTTGCTGGTGGACAAGGCCAGCTACGCCACCGGGCTGACCCGCAGCGGGGTTCGGGAGCTCGACGGTGAGCCCAGGATCGCCGAGCTGGCCAGGATGCTGGCCGGCCTGGACGCCACCGAAACGGGCCGGGCACACGCAGAGGAGCTGCTGTCCACCGCGGCGGCCGACAAACGTCCCCGCCGCCGCAAGGCGGGCTGAGCCTAGTCACCGGTCACCGCGGCCGGGGTGTCCAATGGCACCCGGCGAGGTGCCACGACGGGGTCATGCCCGTGAGCTGCCCGGCGCGCCTCCCCATCCCACGCCGGGGCGTTGCCCACCATCACCGGCATGAAGATCTCCGGCGTGCTCGGCCGATCCCGCCCCGAACTGCCCGGCGTGGCCGGCGTGGCCAGGGTCGACCGGCGCGTCGATCTGCTGCTGCGCCGGGTCCGCCGCAGCGACATCGCGGTGCTCGACCAGGTCGATCTCGACCGCAAGACCGCCGATGCGCTGGTCGCCGCGGGGGTGGCCGGGGTGGTCAACGCGGCGCCGTCGATTTCCGGCCGCTTCCCCAATCTCGGTCCGGAGATCGTCGTCGCGGCAGGTGTCATCCTGATCGACGAGGCGGGTACCGGCGTCTTGCGGATCAAGGATGGTACCCGGTTGCGGTTGCACGAAGGGGTGGTGTTCGGCGGAGACCGGGAACTCGCCCGCGGCATCGAGCAGACCGCCGACTCGATCGCGAACCTGATGATCGAGGCCAGATCCGGGCTGTGCACCCAGCTGGAGGCGTTCTCAGCGAACACCATCGAGTTCCTCCGCCACGAGCGCTCCCTGATCATCGACGGCGTCGGTGTACCCGATGTCGACGTCCCGATCCGGGGCCGGGACGTCCTGGTGGTGGCGGCCGGCTACGAGCACGGCGCTGATCTGGCCGGGCTCACGCGATTCATCCGCGAATGCAGGCCGGTGCTGATCGGTGTCGAGGCCGGCGCGGATGCGCTGCACGCCGCCGGGTACCGGCCGCACCTCATCGTGGGCGATCCGACCTACATCGGCAACGAAGCCCTCAAGTGCGGCGCCAAGGTCGTGGTGCCCGCCTGTCACGATGGGTACGCACCCGGGCTGGAGATGATCCAGGACCTGGGAATCGGCGCGGTGACCTTCCCCGCGGTGAGCAATCCGGAAGATCTCGCTCTGCTACTGGCCGACGCGCATGGTGCCGCGCTGGTGATCACCGTCGGCTTCCACGCCACCCTGCACGAGTTCCTGGACCGGGGCAGGTCCGGTTCCAACCCGTCCACATTCCTCGCCCGGCTCCGGCTGGGTGGCAAGGTGGTCGATGGCCGGGCGGTCGCTGCCCTCTATCCCGGCCGGGTGACGGTCGGCGCGGTCCGGATCCTGGTGTCGGCCGCCGTCCTGGCGATGGTCGTCATCGTGACGATCTCCGACGCCGGGAGCGCCTACGCGACCGTCCTCGCCGACATCTGGCGCGATGCCGTCTCCTGGGTGGTCTCGTCGGTACCGGGAAGGTGGTAGGCCGTGATCTCACTGCGCTACCACGTCGTCTCCATCGCCGCGTTCTTCCTTGCCCTGGCTGTCGGGGTGGTGCTCGGATCCACCACGGTCAGCGATCGGCTGCTGGCCGGGGTCAGCTCGAGCCGCGACGAGCTCGGCCGGCAGGTGAGCGATCTGCAGACCGGCGGCAACGCACTACGGGCCCAGGTCGCAGATGGCAACGCCTTCGCTCTGACGGTGGGCCCGCGCGCGGTCCGCGGGGTATTGGCAGGCCGCAGCGTCGTGGTGGTCACGACCGCGGACGCCGCGCCCGCCGACCGGGACGCGCTGATCGTGCTGCTCGGTGCCGCCGGTGCCACCGTGACCGGGGAACTGCAGCTCACCGACGCGTTCAGCGACCCGTTCCGCGCCGACCAGCTCAGCGAACTCACCGCCCGGCTGCTGCCTGCCGGGGTGCAACTGCCTGCGGCCACGGACGCGGGTACCCAGGCCGGCGCGCTGCTCGGCGCCCTGCTGCTGCTCAACCTGCACAACGGCCAGCCGCAGGCCACTCCGCTGGAGACGGCGTCCGCGCTGGCCGGACTCCGGGACGGTGGGTTCCTTCGTTACGACCGTCCGATTCAGCCCGGGCAGCTCGCCGCGGTGTTGACCGGGAACGCCGCGCGGGGCGAAGCCAACGGCGGGAACGGGGCTGACCGAGCGGCCGTCGTGGCCAGGTTCGCCACCCAACTGGATCGGTCGGGAACTGGCACCGTACTCGCAGGCGGGCCGGGGTCCGCCGCGGGCACCGGGCCGATCGGCGTCGTGCGCGCGGACATCGCGGCGGCCTCGATACTGTCCACCGTCGATGACGCCGGCACGGCGGCCGGACGGGTGGTCGCGGTGCTCGCGCTGGCCGAGCAGGGGCAAGGCCGCGCCGGGCAGTACGGCACAGCGGGCAATGCCCAGTCCGCGGCGCCCCCGAGCGGGGGTTGACTCGTGGTGAGGTGGGTGAGCGGAGCTACCGGTGACGGTGTTACCGTGAAGCTCCGTGGTCGGCAGCTCGCTGCCAGCCGCAGTGCAACCGGTCACCGTTGGAGAGGCCGGTCCGGACCACGGGAGAGGTCTTGGTGCCACACGTCCGCCCGACCAGGTACCTGTTCGTCACCGGGGGCGTCGCCTCCTCACTGGGCAAGGGCCTCACCGCGTCCAGCCTCGGCCAGCTGCTGACCACCCGAGGGCTGCGGGTGACCATGCAGAAGCTGGACCCGTATCTGAACGTCGATCCTGGGACGATGAACCCGTTCCAGCACGGTGAGGTGTTCGTCACCGAGGACGGGGCCGAGACCGACCTGGACATCGGGCACTACGAACGGTTCCTGGATCGCGAGCTCAGTGGCAACGCGAACGTGACCACCGGCCAGATCTATTCGGCGGTCATCGCCAAGGAACGGCGTGGGGAGTACCTCGGCGACACCGTTCAGGTGATCCCGCACATCACCGACGAGATCAAGTCGCGGATCCTCGCCATGTCCTTGCCCGGCGATGACGGCAACATCCCGGATATCGTGATCATCGAGATCGGCGGCACGGTGGGCGACATCGAGTCGTTGCCGTTCCTCGAAGCCGCGCGTCAGGTGCGCCACGACGTGGGCCGGGACAACTGCCTGTTCCTGCACGTCTCACTGGTGCCCTACCTGGCCCCGTCCGGTGAGTTGAAGACCAAGCCGACTCAGCACTCGGTGGCGACGCTGCGCAGCATAGGTATCCAGCCCGACGCCCTGGTCTGCCGCGCCGACCGGGAGATCCCGGCCGGTTTGAAGCGCAAGATCGCCCTGATGTGCGACATCGACACCGATGGTGTAGTCGCCGCGCCCGATGCGCCGTCCATCTACGACATTCCCAAGGTGCTGCACTCGGAAGGCCTCGACGCCTACGTGGTACGCCGCCTCGGACTGCCGTTTCGTGATGTGGACTGGACCGTGTGGGGTGATCTGCTCGATCGGGTGCACGCCCCGAAGGAGACGGTGCGGATCGCCCTGGTCGGCAAGTACGTCGATCTGCCGGACGCGTACCTGTCGGTGACCGAGGCACTGCGCGCGGCTGGATTCGCCCGCCGGGCCCGGGTCGAGATCCGCTGGGTGCCCTCGGACACCTGTGAGACCCCGGCCAACGCGGAAGCTGCGCTGGCCGGCGTGGACGGGGTGCTGGTGCCCGGTGGTTTCGGGGTGCGGGGCATCGAGGGCAAGATCGGAGCCATCCGCTACGCCCGCACCCGGGGAGTTCCCCTGCTGGGGCTGTGCCTGGGCCTGCAGTGCATGGTGATCGAGGTGGCTCGCAGTCTCGCCGGTCTCGAGGGCGCCGATTCGACCGAGTTCGACGAAGCCACCCCGCACGCGGTGATCTCGACCATGGCCGACCAGGCCGACGTGGTGTCCGGCCGGCGTGACATGGGCGGCACGATGCGGCTCGGTGCCTACCCGGCGTCGCTGGTCGAGGGCACCGTGGTGGCGACGGCGTACGGAGCCACCGAGGTCTCCGAGCGGCACCGGCATCGCTACGAGGTCAACAACGCCTATCGGGACAAGCTCGCCGCGGCCGGTCTGGTCATCAGCGGCACGTCGCCGGACGGGCATCTGGTCGAGTTCGTCGAGTTACCCGGCGCCAGCCACCCGTTCTTCGTCGGAACCCAGGCACACCCGGAGCTGATGAGCCGGCCCACCCGGCCGCACCCGCTGTTCGCCGCGTTCATCCGGGCGGCGCTGGATTATCAGGCCGCCGACCGGTTGCCCGTCGAGTTGCCCGCGGCGGTGGGCTGAGCGTGTCGCACGAGTTCGCGGTGTCCGACAGCGACACCCGTTACGTCGGCCGGGTGCTCGCGCTGCGCCGGGACCAGGTGGTGATGCCGGGTGGGGGGGTCGCCGTGCGTGAGGTGATCGAGCACCCCGGTGCGGTCGCCGTCGTCGCGCTGGACGACGGCGGATCGGTGGTGCTGGTCGATCAGTACCGTCACCCGGTGGGTCGCCGGTTGCGGGAGCTGCCCGCCGGGTTGCTCGACGCGGCGGGGGAGGATCCGTTGACGACCGCACAGCGAGAACTGGTGGAGGAGGTGGGCTGCACCGCGCGGGAGTGGGGGGTGCTCGTCGACGTGGTGACCTCGCCCGGGTTCAGCGACGAGTCGGTGCGGGTGTTCCTGGCTCGTGGGCTGACCGAGGTCGGCCGTCCCTCCGGCCAGGACGACGAGGAGGCCGACCTCGACGTGCTCCGACTGCCGCTGGCCGAGGCGCTGCGTCAGGCGCTGGCCGGTGAGATCGTCAACGCGGTGACCGTGGCTGGGCTGCTCGCGGCGCACGTCGTGCTGGCCGGGGTGGCGCGACCACGTCCCGCGAACGCACCGTGGCCGGACCGCCCGACCCGCTTCGCGAACCGCGGTAGCTGACGCGGTGGCCGTCGCTAGGCTGCGGGCGCTCGGCCCAGGCCCGACCGGGCTTGGTTGGACGAGGCAGCCGGTCGGACGAGGCAGCCGGAGGAGGCAACGCCGTGCGTATCGGCGTCCCACGTGAGGTGAAGAACCACGAATACCGGGTCGCGCTGACCCCGGCCGGGGTGCTGGAACTGACTCGTCGCGGACATGAAGTGCTCGTGCAGCACGATGCGGGTGCCGGTTGCTTGTATCCCGACCAGAACTACCTGGCGGCAGGTGCCTGCATCGCCCCCACCGCTGACGATGTGTGGGCACAGGCCGAGCTGGTGCTCAAGGTGAAGGAACCGGTGCCCGAGGAATATCACCGGATGCACAAGGGGCAGGCCCTGTTCACCTATCTGCACCTGGCCGCGTCGGCCGAGTGCACCGCCGCGCTGATCGAGGCGGAGATCGACGCGATCGCCTACGAAACCGTGCAGCTGCCCGACGGGGCGCTACCGTTGCTGGCTCCGATGAGCGAGGTGGCCGGGCGGATGGCACCTCAGGTCGGAGCGCATTTCCTGGAACGGATCCAGGGTGGGCGCGGCGTGTTGCTCGGCGGGGTCCCCGGGGTGCCCGCCGGAAAGGTGGCCGTGCTCGGCGCAGGAGTGTCGGGCATGAATGCCGCCACCATCGCGCTGGGCCTGCAGGCCGAGGTGGTGGTGCTGGACACGAACCTCAACCGCCTGCGTCAGATCGACTTCGGGTACCGGGGCCATCTGCAGACCATCGCGTCGAATGCCTACGAGGTGGAGAAGGCCTGCCTGTGGGCAGACCTGGTGATCGGGGCGGTGCTGGTACCCGGCGCTAAAGCCCCGACGCTGGTCAGCAACGATCTGGTCAGCCGGATGCGGCCGGGATCGGTACTGGTGGACATCGCCATCGACCAGGGTGGCTGCTTCGCCGATTCCCGGCCCACCACGCACGCCGACCCGACCTTCCCGGTACACGGGTCGGTCTTCTACTGCGTCGCGAACATGCCCGGCGCGGTGCCGCACACCTCCACCTACGCACTGACCAATGCCACGCTGCCCTATATCTGCGCGCTGGCCGACAAGGGAGTCCGTCGCGCCGTGCAGGACGATCCGTCGCTGGCCAGAGGGGTCAACGTGCTGGGTGGGTCGGTCGTGCTGCCGGAGGTGGCTCTAGCGCATGGTATCGAGCACGTGCCGCTGGCCGGGGCACTGGGAGTGAGCGCGGACCGGTGACCCGACCAGCTGTCGATGCTCCCCAGCGGGCCGCCGCCGCCCGAACGGATTCCGCGGTGCCGCCTGGGCTGGCCGCCGTGATCACCGCCTATCTCGACCACCTTGCGGTGGAACGTGGCACGTCGGCGAACACCCTCGATTCCTACGCCCGTGACCTGCGTCGTTACGGTGCCTACCTGGGAGGAGCCGGGGTATCCGAACTCGCCGGGGTGAACGAGCACCACGTCACCGGGTTCCTCGGCGCGCTGCGCGACGGTGCCGGGGGTTATCGCCCCCTGGCGCCGTCCTCCGCGGCCCGTGCTCTGGTGGCGGCCCGCGGATTGCACCGATTCGCGCATCGGGAGGGTTTGGTGGCCGCGGATGTCGCCGTCGAGGTGCATCCACCGAGTCCACCGAAACGGTTGCCGAAAGCACTCGCGGTGCACCAGGTGCTGCGGCTGCTCGAGGCGTTCTCCGCCGACGCCGGGCCCCGGGAACTGCGGGATCGGGCGCTGCTGGAACTGCTGTATTCGACCGGTGCGCGGATCTCCGAGGCGGTCGGGCTGGATCGGGACGACGTCGACGCCGCGGCCCGCACCGTGCTGCTACGCGGAAAGGGGGGTAGACAACGGCTCGTGCCGGTGGGCCGTCCGGCGCTGGCGGCACTGGATGCCTACCTGATCCGCGGCCGTCCGGCTTTCGCGATACGGGGGAGGGGCAACGCTGCGGTGTTCCTCAATGCGCGCGGCGCCCGGCTGTCCCGGCAGAGTGCCTGGGCGGTGTTGCGGGAGACCGCGGATCGGGCCGGCCTCGGCGTCGCGGTGTCACCGCACACGCTGCGGCACTCCTTCGCGACCCACCTGCTCGAAGGCGGCGCGGATGTGCGGGTCGTCCAGGAACTGCTCGGGCATGCATCGGTGACCACCACACAGGTTTACACGTTGGTCACGGTGGACACGCTGCGCGAGGTCTACGCCACCGCGCACCCGCGGGCCTGCGGCTAGCCGTTGTGACCGCCGACGCACTCGGTCCCGCGGAGGCGGCATCGTGCCGCATTTTCCGGGCTGACCTTGAAAAGCACTCGCGACCTCTTACGGCGAGGCGCGTTGAAGACGTTACCGGCCGCCGAATAGGCTCCCCGGGGACCGGGCTGTGTTCAAGAAGGGCCGTCGTCGAGAAGGGATCGGGATTCCATGTCCACCTGGGCGTCCGCGCAGCAGCCGCTGGCTGTGCCGACCCCGCCGATCCCGCACGATGACATTGCTCCCGACGACGGGATCTATCCGGTCGGGCGTGAGCGCCGTGCGGTGCCACCACCGCCACCGCTGGATCGGCATGGCCCAGCCAGAGTGGTCGCGATCTGCAACCAGAAGGGCGGCGTCGGCAAGACCACGTCGACGATCAATCTCGGTGCGGCGCTGACCGAATTCGGCCGTCGGGTGCTCCTGGTCGACTTCGACCCCCAGGGCGCGCTCTCGGTCGGGCTGGGGGTGCCCTCGCACCAGCTCGAACGCACCATCTACAACGTGATCATGGAGCGGGACGTCCCGGTTGACGAGGTCGTGCAGCCGACGTCGGTGCCCGGTATGGACCTGTTGCCCAGCAACATCGACCTGTCCGCCGCGGAAGTGCAACTGGTCAGTGAAGTCGGCCGGGAGCAGACGCTGGGCCGCACGCTGACTCCGCTCGTGCCGCACTACGACTTCATTCTGGTTGATTGCCAACCCTCGCTGGGGCTGCTGACGATCAATGCTCTGGCCTGCGCGGATGGCGTAGTGATCCCGCTGGAGTGCGAATTCTTCAGCCTCCGGGGGGTGGCCCTGCTCATCGATACCATCGAGAAGGTACGCGAGCGGCTCAACCCCAAGCTGGAGATCATCGGAATTCTGGCCACCATGTACGATCCGCGCACCTTGCACGCCCGGGAGGTGATGGCCCGGGTGGTGGAGGCGTTCGGCGACACCGTGTTCGATGCGGTGATCAACCGCACGGTCCGTTTCCCGGAGACCACTGTTGCCGGTGAGCCGATCACCCGATGGGCGCCGAAGTCGGCCGGAGCGAAGGCGTACCGAGCACTGGCCCGCGAGGTGATCGCCCGATGACACACCTCCGCGGCTCACCAGGTGCGACCCTGTGACAGCGGTCCAGGATTCGGCCCTGCCGGACGGTGCTGCCGATCCCGCCCGCTTCACCGTGCGGCTGGAGAACTTCGAAGGCCCATTCGACCTGCTGCTCCAGCTCATCTCGCAGCAGCGGATGGATGTGACCGAGGTGGCCCTGCACCAGGTCACCGATGAGTTCATCAGGCATCTGCGAGAACTCGGAGACTCCTTCGATCTGGACGAGACCACTGAATTCCTGGTGGTGGCGGCCACCCTGCTCGACCTCAAAGCGGCCCGGCTGCTACCGGCGGCGGACGTCGAGGACGAGGAGGACCTCGCGCTACTGGAAGCGCGAGATCTGCTGTTCGCCCGGCTGCTGCAGTACCGGGCGTACAAGCAGGTCGCGGCGTTGTTCGCCGAACTGGAAGCCGGGGCGCTGCGCCGCTATCCGCGGTCGGTGGCGCTGGAGGAGCGCTACGCCGGATTGTTGCCCGAGGTGATGCTGGGGGTGGACCCGGGCCGGTTCGCCGAGATCGCGGCCGCTGTTTTCCGGCCCAAACCGCCGCCGACAGTGTCACTGGAGCACCTGCACACCGTCCGGATATCGGTGCCCGAGCAGGCAGCGCTGCTTCGCGACTGGCTCTCCCGGCACGGACAGGCGAGTTTCCGCACGCTGGTGGCGGACTGCGCGCACACTCGGGAAGTGGTGGCGCGCTTCTTGGCGCTGCTGGAGCTCTATCGCGAGGCGCTGGTGATGTTCGATCAGATCGATCCGCTCGGGGATCTGCACGTACGCTGGACCGGCGGTTCCGAGCAGGCGGCCGACGACGACGAGGACTACCGGTGAGCGAGACCTCGTCCGAGCCCCTGCCCGTGGCAATCCCTTCGGAGTCCGGCAAGCTGCCCACATTGGCCGGCGAAGCCGAACTCGACGCCGCGCTGGAAGCCTTGTTGCTGGTGGTGGATTCCCCGGCTGCGGAGGGCGCACTCGCCAGTGCGCTGGACCAGCCGGTCGAGCGGGTGGTCGAGGCGTTACAGCGGCTTCGGGACCGTTATACCGACGCCGCTCGTGGCATCGACCTGCGTCAGGTCGCGGACGGCTGGCGGATGTACACCCGCGACGTGTACGCACCGTTTGTGGAACGGTTGCTGCTCGAAGGGCAGCGCGCCAAGCTCACCAGAGCCGCCCTCGAGACGCTCGCCGTGGTGGCCTACCGCCAGCCGGTCACCCGCTCCCGGGTGGCCGCCGTGCGCGGGGTGAACGTCGACGGGGTGATGCGCACCCTGCTGGCCCGCGGCTTGGTGGAGGAGGCCGGGATCGACCCGGATACCCAGGGCGTACTGCATCGGACGACTGAGCTGTTCCTGGAGCGGCTCGGGCTCCCTTCGCTGGAGGACCTGCCCCCGATCGCCCCGTTGCTGCCCGATGTCGACACCATCGACGATGTCGCGCTCTGAGGGCTCGACCGTGTCGCCTCAACTGCGCTTGCAGAAGGTGTTGGCGCAGGCCGGTGTGGCGTCGCGGCGGGCGGCCGAGGAGATGATCGCCCGGGGCCGAGTGCAGGTGGACGGGGTGGTGATCCGGGAGATGGGGGTGCGGGTCGACCCGGAACGCGCCGTGATCCATGTCGACGGCCTGCGGCTGGAGCTGCGCTCCGACGTGGTGCATCTGGCGCTGAACAAGCCCCGTGGCGTGCACTCCACCATGTCCGACGAGCGGGGTAGGCCCTGCGTCGGCGACTATGTCGTCAACCGGGCTCAGCGGCTGTTCCACGTCGGCCGCCTTGATGCGGACACCGAGGGACTGCTGCTGCTGACCAACGACGGTGAGCTCGCGCACCGGTTGATGCACCCTTCCTATCGGGTGCTCAAGACCTATCTGGCGGAGGTTCCGGGTCCAGTACCCCGAACGGTGGGCCGAACCCTGCGCGCCGGGGTGGATCTGGAGGACGGCTCGGTGGCGGTGGACGGGTTCCGGATCGTGCAGGCGTTGCCCGGCAAGGCACTGGTCGAGGTGGTCCTGCACGAGGGGCGCAAACACATCGTGCGCCGGTTGCTCGCCGAGGCGGGACATCCTGTGCTCCGCCTGGTCCGCACCGCCATTGCTGACCTCCACCTCGGCGAGCAGCGCCCTGGCACGGTGCGGTCGCTGTCGCGAGGCGAGGTCGGCGGATTATACCGGGCGGTCGGCCTGTAGCTCAGTGGCTGGCGACCCGGCGGTAGCGGGCCACCGTGAGCGGTGCGAATACCGCGATGATCGCCACGGATGCCGCTATCGCGTAGAACACCGAATGCTGCCCGGGCCAGCCACCGGGCGGAGGGAACCCGGCCGGTGCGGCGTTGGCGAACAGCGTCCGGCTCGCGTCGGCCACCGCCGTGACCGGGTTCCATTCGGCTGCCACCTTCAGCACGGTGGGCATGTTCCCGGTGGGCACGAATGCCGAGGAGATGAAGGTGAACGGGAACAACCAGATCAGCCCGGCACTCTGGGCCACCTCCACGGTGCGGCACAGCAGACCGACGAAGGCACCCACCCAGGACATCGCGAAGGCGAACACCAGAAGGAGGGCGTACCCGGCTGCCGCATCGGCGAATCCACTGTGAATCCGCCAGCCGACCACCAGACCGGTCAGGCTCATGATCAGCAGAGTGACCGAGCTGACCCCGAGATCGGAGGTGGTGCGGCCCAGTATCACCGCGATCCGGGACATCGGCAGGGACCGGAATCGGTCGATGATGCCCTTCTGCAGATCATTGGCAAGCCCCATGGTGGTGAACGCGGCGTTGAAGGCCACAGTCTGGGCGAAGATGCCACCGATGAGGAACTCCCGGTAGGAGTCCCCGCCCAGACTGCCCGCGAACACGTAGGCGAACAGCAGCACGAACATGATCGGCTGCACGGTGGCGCCCAGCATCAGGTCCGGGATCCGCCGGATGTTCACCAGATTGCGCCAGGTGATGATGCCGCTGTCGCGCAGAATCGAGGTCGGTGTGGTCACGCTGGAGCTCCCGTCTTCTGGACTTCCTCGGTCGTCTGGCTTTCCCCGGCGGGGGACTCGTCCACGGCGTGACCGGTCAGCGCCAGGAACACGTCGTCCAACGTGGGCCGGTGCAGTCCGACGTCCTGCACTGTGACGCGCTGCAGGTCGAGCTGGCGCAGCGCCTCGATCAAGGACTTCGCGCCCTCTTCGACGACGATGCCGATCCTGCGGGCTTGGCTGTCGATGGTGGGCTCACCGGTGCCGATCTCGGCCAGTACCCGGGCCACCTCGGGCAGGTACGTGGCGTCGTCGATCACCAATTCCAGTCGTTCGCCGCCGACCTGGGCCTTCAGCTGGTCGGCGGTGCCGAGGGCGATCACCCGTCCGCGGTCGATCACCGCGATGGTGTCCGCCAGCCGGTCGGCCTCTTCGAGGTACTGCGTGGTGAGCAGCACGCTGGCCCCTTCGGTGACCAGCTCACCGATGACTTCCCAGGTTTCCAGCCGGCCACGGGGATCCAGCCCCGTGGTGGGTTCGTCGAGAACGACCACCTCGGGGCGGGCCACGAGCGCGCCGGCCAGGTCGAGCCGCCGGCGCATCCCCCCGGAGTAGGTCTTCGCGGGTCGCTCGGCCGCGTCATCGAGGCGGAACCGGTCGAGCAGTTGCCGAGCCCGGGCCCGGGCCTGCGGGCGGGGCATCCCGTACAGCCTGCTCACCATGTAGAGGTTCTCGAACCCGGTGAGGTTCTCGTCGACGGCCGCGTACTGACCGGACAACCCGATCTTCCTGCGGACGCCGTTCGGGTCGGCCAGCACGTCCACACCGGCCACGCGCGCCCGGCCCGAGTCCGGCCTGAGCAGGGTGGTCAGGATGCGGACGGTGGTCGTCTTACCTGCACCGTTCGGGCCGAGCAGACCCAGCACGGTGCCGTGTGGGATCTGCAGGTCGACGCCGTCGAGTGCACGGGTCGACCCGAAGGTCTTCACCAGTCCCTCGGCGTCGACCGCGAGTGTGGACATACGAACTCCCCAGTGCTGACGAACCAGTGCTGACTAACCAGTGCTGACGAACCAGTGCTGACGAAACGAGATCGAGGATCTCGGGCTGTTGCACGGTATCGGCAAGCACCGACAGAATTCGCCCGCTTTTTCCGGCGAACCGCCAGTCATGGAGATCCGACCGGCTCTCCGACGTTACCGGGCCGGTCCTTGCCCGTCTGCGCAGCACCGTGTAGCGCAACCGCGGTCACACAGCCTCGACTCGGCCCCGCGAGGTTGCGGCGGGCAGAATGGAGGCGTCGGCGAGCTGGGAGGTCTTTCGGGTGCGACAGGGCGGCGTGTTGCGAGGCGTGATAACGGTCGATGGGCCTTCAGGCACCGGAAAATCCACTGTCGCCCGCCGGCTGGCGGCATTGCTGTGCGCCCGTTATCTCGATACCGGTGCCATGTACCGGGCCGCTGCGCTGGGTGTGCTGCGAGCAGGCGCCGACCCGGCCGACCCCTGTGCGGCGGCCCAGTTGGCGCCCCGGCTGCGCATCGACGTGGGCACCGACCCCGACGAGTCCGCTGTCGTGCTCGACGGTGCCGACGTCGCCACGGAGATTCGCGGCCAGGTGGTGACCACGGCGGTCAGCCCGGTCTCCGCGGTGCCCGAGGTACGGGCGGTGCTGGTGGCCCAGCAGCGGCAGATCATCCGGGACGCGACGGAGGGCGGCGGCGGGATCGTCGTGGAAGGCCGTGACATCGGCACCGTGGTGGCGCCGGATGCCCCGCTCAAGGTGTTCCTCACCGCGGCCGCGGCCGAGCGGGCGGCCCGGCGGGCGGCCCAGGACGGCGTCGAGGACATCGCGGAGGTGCGCCGCGCCGTGGAACGCCGGGACAGCTTCGACTCCAGCCGGGCGGCCTCCCCGCTGCGGCCCGCCGATGACGCCGTCGAACTGGATACCACCGCGCTGGACATCGATGCGGTGCTGGCCAGGCTGCGTGAGCTGGCGGTGCAGCGCGACATGGTCGCGGTGGCCGCATGGGGGCAGCGGTGACCCTGGCGGATTCCGGGGCCACCGCAGACCTTCCCGACGCAGACCTTCCCGAGGGGACCTGGCCGTGGCTGCAGGGTTTCACCCGCTGGATCGGCACCTGGTGTTTCTTCGTCGGGTACCGGTTGCGGATCCGGCACCGGGAGCGGATTCCACGGCAGGGACCCGTCGTGGTGGTGGCCAATCACAGCGCGATGGTGGACGGCCCGCTGCTGTACGGGCTGGTGGGCCGGCCCTCCTCGTTCCTGATCAAGCAGGAGATGTTCCACGGTCCGCTCGGCTGGCTGCTCCCGCGGCTCGGGCAGTTGGCGGTGCGTCGGGGCGAGCGGGACCGGGCCCCGCTGCTCACCGCGGTGCGGATGCTGAAGGCCGGTGGGATGGTTGTCGTGTTCCCCGAGGGCACCCGGGGCACCGGAGACGTCGCCGCCGCGCACCACGGGGCCGCCTGGATAGCCCGTGCCGGTGAGGCCAGGCTGCTGCCGGTGGCGATTCGCGGCACCCGCCGCCCCGCCGGTGTCGGCCGTCGGTTCCGGCCTAGGGTCGACATGCTGGTCGGCGAGCCCTACGAGCTTCCTCCCGGTAGGGGCCGGACCGCGCTGGCTGCCGCGACCGATGACCTGCGGACCCGCCTGGCTGCGCTGGTCACTGAACTGGACGCGCTCCGTGACGGTGCCGGAGCGGGCCGAGATGGTGGGAAGGATCGTGATGAGCAGTTCCCTGCCCGGTGACGGGACCTGGTCCGACCAGGCTGAGTGGGTGGCACTCGACGACGTCGAGGGTTCGGACGCCGATCAGGATGTGGAACTCGAGCAACCGGTGCTCGCCGTGGTGGGCTGTCCCAATGTGGGCAAGTCGACGTTGGTGAACCGAATTCTGGGACGTCGTGAGGCGGTGGTGCAGGACGTGCCCGGGGTGACCCGGGACCGGGTGGCCTACGACGCGTTGTGGAATGGCCGCCGGTTCACCGTCGTGGACACCGGTGGGTGGGAGCCCGATGCGCGCGGGCTGCAGGCCGCGGTCGCCGGGCAGGCCGAACTCGCCATGCGCACCGCGGATGCGGTGCTGCTGGTGGTCGATGCCACGGTGGGGGCCACCGCGGCGGAGGAGGCGGTGGCCAGGGTGCTGCGCCGCTCGTCCACCCCCGTCGTGGTGGCGGCCACCAAGGTGGACGACGAGCGGGCGGTGGCCGACACCGCGGCTCTGTGGTCGTTGGGACTCGGTGAGCCGCATCCGGTCAGCGGCCTGCACGGTCGCGGCACCGGTGATCTGCTCGACACGGTGCTGGACGCATTGCCCACGTCGCCGCGCGACGCCGCAGGCCGGTCCGGGGGACCGCGCCGCGTCGCGCTGGTCGGCAAACCGAACGTGGGCAAGTCGAGCCTGCTCAACCGGCTGGTGGGGGAGCAGCGATCGGTGGTGCATGAAGTCGCGGGTACCACAGTGGATCCGGTCGACTCGCTGGTGGAGCTGGACGGCGAGGTGTGGCGGTTCGTAGACACCGCAGGGCTGCGCAAGCGGGTGAACACGGCGACCGGAGCCGAATATTACGCATCCCTTCGGACCCGGGCCGCGATCGATGCCGCCGAGGTCGCCGTCGTGCTGATCGATGCCAGTGAGCCGATCAGCGAGCAGGACCAGCGGGTGATCTCCTCGGTGGAGGAGTCCGGCCGGGCGCTGGTACTGGCGTTCAACAAATGGGATCTGGTCGACGAGGATCGGCGCCGCGAGTTGACCCGTGAGCTGGACCGCGACCTGAATCGGGTTCGCTGGGCGGAGCGGGTCAACATCTCGGCTCGTACCGGGCGATCGGTGGCCAAGCTGACGCCGTTCCTGCGCACCGCACTGCAATCCTGGGATCGGCGGGTCCCCACCGGTCAGCTCAATGCCTGGCTGGCCGAGGTGATCGCGGCGACGCCGCCACCGGTCCGCGGAGGCCGGGCGCCCAAGGTTCTCTTCGCCACCCAGGCGAGCACCCGGCCACCCACTTTCGTGCTGTTCACCACCGGGTTTCTCGAAGCCGGTTACCGGCGTTTCCTTGAGCGGCGCCTGCGGGAGACATTCGGTTTCACGGGTAGTCCGGTGCGGGTCTCGGTGCGGGTCAGGGAGCGCCGGAGACGGTAACGACCCCGTTGCTCATCACTGCGGGGGGAGAGGTCGGTCACCCCCCGGGGTTCGATGGGCCGATGCGGGGCATGGTGGGTGGTGGAATGACGACCACAATGTCAAGGGGGACGGTGTGCCCACCATCATCGAGGTGTTCTCCGACCTCGTCTGCCCGTTCTGCTACCTCGCTGAGCAACCGCTGGCGGATGCGGTCCAGGATCGCGACGTGCGGATCGCCTGGCAGGCCTTCGAGTTGCGACCGGAACCCACACCGACGTTGCGACCCGAAGGTGAATACCTGCAGTCGACATGGGAGCGCGTGGTCTACCCGATGGCCGAACGTACGGGTGTCCCCATCGTGCTACCTGCAGTCTCGCCGCAGCCCTACAGCCGGCTGGCGTTCGAGGGTTTCGCCTACGCCGACGAGCACGGTCTGGGGCAGCGCTACATCGAGCGGATGTTCCGGGCCTTCTTCGTCGAGCAGCGCGATATCGGGCAACTCAAGGTCCTGATCGAGGTCGCCGCTGAGCTCGGGCTGGACGCCGCTGAGTTCCGGGCAGCACTGGCAACCGGCAGCTATGCCCAGGCACATCAAGCCGCACTACGGCGGGCACATGAGCTGGAGATCACGGTCGTGCCCACGTTCATCGTCGACAACCGGCGGCTGGAGGGTATGCCCTCTGCGGAGAGCCTGCACCAACTCCTCGACGGTGTGCCTACGCTCCGGTAGCGGTTCGCAGCCGTGGTCGGTGCTGCGCTAGTCTGTGTCAGCGCCTGTGAAGGCGTGGCCGGGACGTGGCGCAGCTTGGTAGCGCACTTGACTGGGGGTCAAGGGGTCGCAGGTTCGAATCCTGTCGTCCCGACCAGGTTTGAGCAGGGAGTATGCCGTGGTCGGCATACTCCCTGTTGGTGTTTTTAGGGTGTTGTGGTCGCGGTGTGGTCGCACGCTGCGCCGATTTTTGTTTCAGCCGGTTGGGGCGATGGTGTCGGCGGTGTCGAGTGCGGTGGCGATCGCGTCGACGGCTTGATGAGCGACCTGGGGAGTGAGGTGGCCGTAGATGTTGACGGTGGTGGACAGGGTCGAGTGGCGCATTGTTTTGGACGCGACGGCCAGTGGCACGTTGGAGGCGATCATCAGGGTGGCGGCAAGGTGCCGCAGGTCGTGAACTCGGATCCGGGGCAGCCCGGCCTGTGCGGTGAGCTGGCGGAAGCGGCGTAGCACGGAATCTGGTCGCAGGGGTTTACCGTTGGGGCGGGTGAAGACGAACCGCTGGTCAGGGTGGTGCTGGCGGTCGGCCTGGCGCCGAAGGGCGGTGATCACCCGGTCGGACAGGCCGATCCAGCTAAGACTGGTCTTGGTCTTCGGCGCCGTCAGCACCGGGGTGGTGTTGTTGACGTTGGACAGAGTGTGGCGGACGAACAGCACCCGCTCCTCGAAGTGCACGTCCGCCCAGTGCAGGGCCAGTGCCTCGCCTTTACGCATACCGGTGCCGATCAGTAACTCGAACAGGTCGGCGAGCGGATCGCCGACCTGGTGGCAGTGCTGCAGGAAGGTGCAGGCCTGGGCAGGAGTCCAGCACACCCGATCTGGCTTGGGTGGTCGCGGGATGGTCGCATACCGCGCCGCGTTGTGCGGCAGCCGGCGCTGGCGCACGGCATCGGCCAGCGCGCTGGACAGGGTGGCGACACAGCGGCGCAGCGTCACCAGGCCGCGTCCGGCGTCGAGTTGGTGGCTGATGAACGCGGCGATGTGCTGATGGCTCAGCGCGTCCAGTCGCACGGCGCCGAGGGCCGGGATGAGGTCTTTGGTGAGGTAGTCGCGGTAGCGCGCGATGGTGGTCGGTTTCAGCGTGCGGGATTTTTCGGCCAGCCAGGTGGTGAGATAGTCGGCCACGGTTTGCTGGTCGTCGGGGTGGATCCCGCTGCGTTCACAGTCCAGGACTGTGGCCAGCGCGGCCTGGGCGGCGGTCTTGGTCGCGAACCCGCCCCGGCGCATTGTGGTCCGCTTGGCTATCAGTGAGGGCATATCGACCGCGAAGCCCCAGGTCCCGTGCCGGGTGTCGGCCAGGG
>DASXOV010000210.1:0-4205 GCA_036494005.1 Pseudonocardiaceae bacterium
CCATGCCTGGTGGGGCCCGGACGGGCCGGCCGACGACCCGCTCGGCACCGACCAGGCGGCGCTGCACCAGAGCCGGGCCCGGATCCTCGCGGTGGCCACGGTGATCGTGCCCGGGCACGGCCCCGCCTTCCGCCCGGGCCCCGGCACGCCCCGCTAGAGCGGCCTTGCGGTTGCGTCGCGGACGTCGCTGGCCGGTCAGCGGTCGCTGGCCAGCCGACGGGCCTTGATGCTTTCTTCGGTGTTGAGGGTGAAGTAGAAGGTTGCGCCTTGCCCCACCGCACCTTCGGCCCAAAACGTGGCCCTGGTGGTGCTCGACAGTCTGCTTGACGCTGGCAAGACCGACCACCACGCAGACCACGAGGTCGAAGAGGTCCCACACGTCTGCCTCGTTCTCGGCAGATCCACAAAGGAACGCATCCTTGCCGTGCATCCTCTCCGCAAGGGCCTCGACGTCCGCGGGACTGATCCTCCAGGCGAAGCGCTCGAGCCAGCCGGCTGGCACCGGATAGGGGGGATCGACAACGACCTGTCCGGTCGTCCGGTCTACCCAGTGGTTGCAGCCCTCCCAGTCGGCATCGACCGCTAGCTCTCCGAGGCTCTTCAGGAGCGCGCAGACCGTCGACTTGCCGACCCCTGAGTTGCCGGTCACCCACACCAACGGCACCGGCCAAGCCTCGCACCGGAACCCGGCCGTACAACCCCGCGCCTGCCTGGCGCCACGCTGGGTCGTCGAGCGAGCCGAGGTTGGCGAGGGTAGGCAGCTAACGTGAGTGATCAGGTCGAGAAACCCGTGACATGCTCGGGAGTCAGCCGCCCGATCAGCCGATGCGAGCCGGGTGGGTCTGGCGGTGGATCCTGGCCGAGATAGCGCTGGGTCAGCTCAACCGACAGGCGGCGGTCAGGATCATCAACCAGTTCAACGGTGCCGCTGATGTCCGCGGTGCGGTACGGATCGTCCGCCGCGAACACGGTCACTGACGCGCGCGGGTCGCGGAGCAGATTCCGCGCTTTGCGGCGCTGATCGTGGGTCGTAAAGACAAGTACGTCGCCATCCCGGGCGACCCAGATCACCGAGGTCTGCGGCGTTCCGTCTGGATTCAGCGTCGCGAGCACCGCAAACGGGCGTCCATCCAAAAGGCCCTTCACACGGTCGTCGAGGACCATACAGCGCTCCTTCCTCCACGAGGATGCTGCGCGTCCCGGATAACCAGCTCAAGCCGAATAACCTGCCTGATCGTCGCCCTCGAAGACGACCACGTAGCCGGTCACGGCCGCCCCTTTCGCAGCCATGCTAGCCCGGGGGCACCGCCGGAGCGTCGCGTCCCCGGTCAGGCGTTGAACTTCTTGATGGCGTCCTCGGTGACCGGCGTGAAGAAGTTGACCAGGTTGCCGTCGGGGTCGCGGAACAGGATGGAGCGGTTGCCCCATGGCATGGTGGTGGGCTCCTGCACCCAGTCGCTGACCAGCGGCTTGAGTCGCTCGTACTCGCTGTCGACGTCGTCGACGCGGAACTCGATGATGATGGTGTGGTTGTCGGCGGGGCGAGCGGAGTCTTCCCCGAACAGCTGGGTCGTCTGTGTGTGGCCGATGGCCAGGGTGAAGGACGGCATGATCAGCTCGGCAAACACCGGCGTGTAGCGCACCGCCTCCACGCCGGTGACCTGCTCGTAGAACTGGATCACCCGGCCAAGGTCGTCGGTGATCATGCGGATAGAGACGAGATCCACGACGTCATCCTCTTTCGGGTAGCGGTGATCTTGTAGCCTAAACGCTACGCTACCATAGCGTAGCGAAGTGGAGGATTAAGGGATGGGAAAGGGAACTCCTGGCCGCGCTCAGCCCTCGCGGCGCTCGGCAGCAGCGCCGGGGGCGGGCGACGCCGCCGGGGTCGACGCTCGTGTACAGCGGTCGCGATCTCGGGTACTCACCACCGCCTTCGATCTGCTCAGCGAGAGCGGAGTCGGTGGCTTCACGGTCGATGAGGTGGCCCGCCGGTCGGGGGTCGCGAAGACCACCATCTACCGTCACTGGCCGTCTCGTGAGGCGCTCGTGATCGATGCCGCCTCCCGGATCAGCGCCGAGCAGGAGGTTCCCGATACCGGCTCGCTCGAGAGTGATGTCACCGCGATCCTGGCCAACCTTGGCCACCTGCTGAGCACGGCCCGGTGGTCGTCGGTCGTGCCCTCGATCGTCGACGTCGCCGAGCGCGATCCGGAGTTCGCCGGCGTCCACGGCAAAATCCAGCGTGGACACGCGGCACCGCTCAGGGAGGTCATCGAGCGAGCAGCAAGCCGGGGCTTGATATCCGCGGCAGCTGACCCGTCGAGCATGGTCTCGGCGCTGATCGGGCCGCTGTACTACCGCCGCTGGTTCTCACGTGAACCGATCGATGATCAGTTCGTCAAGACGATCGTCAGGAACGTGATCAGCAGTCAACGAGCCACCGACGATCCCGTCCGGGACACGCGGACCTAGCGTGCGAGCCCAGCCCGCAGCACCTCAGACTGCGTCGCCCTTGAGCGAGAACGCCGCCAGCCGCCGGATGGCCAGCGCCAGCGTGACCACGGTGACCAGCGCACCCATAATCACCGCGGTGGCCAGCCCCAGGTGCGCGTCGAGGTTGGTGTCCCGGGCGATCGAGTTGGCGATGCCCAGCGAGTACTGCTCGACCGAGAGGACCCGCACCCCGCCAACCACGTTGCTCAGCAGCGACTCCCAGACCAGCAGGTACAGCAGGCCCACGGCGATGGCCCGGGTGGTGAGCACGGAGATCATCACGAAGAGCGCGTTGTAGATGACCGAGCCCACCAGCGCCCCGGCGAACAGCCCGATCGCCAGCCTGGTCACGCCGCCGGTGGCGATCAGCCCGGCCAGCAACTCCGGTACCGCCGCGAAGATCATGGTCAGCCCGGTGCCCACCGCGAACTTGGTCAGGATCACCGTGGACCGCGGTACCGGGGTGGCCAGCAAGTGCACCACGCTGCCGTCATCGATCTCCGCGCCCAGGACGCTGGTCCCGATGATCAGCGCGGTCAGCGGCAGCACCACGGCCAGCCCGAAGCCGCCCAGGATGAGGCTCGGCCAGTCGGCCCGCTCCGGGCTCGCGGCCTTCAGCAACGCACTCACCAGGACCAGGATCACCGGTGGGATAGCGAATATCAGGGCCCGCCGGCGGCCCATGGTGGCGCGCAGGGTGATCGAGGCCACGGTCCGGGCCTGAGCAGAAAGCATCATGACTCCACCAGGTAGGCGAATACGCGCTCCAGCGACTCATCCTCGGGCAGCAACTCCCGGAGCTGGATGCCCTGCTCCCGGGTGAGCCCGGCGATCTCCCGGCTGAACGCGCCGTAGTCCGAGGCCTTGACCTGCAGCCCGCGCCCGCTCATCTCCACCCCGGTCACCGAAGGCCGGCCGATCAGCGCCGCGCCCAGCCGCCGGTCGTCCGACGTGCGCACCAGGAACACATGCGGCCGGCTGGTCATCAGCCGCCGGATGGCCCGGAAGTCCCCGGACGCGGCCAGCCGCCCGGCCACGATGACCTGGATGGTGCCGGACAGCCGCTCCACTTCCTCCAGGATGTGCGAGCTGAACAGGATGGTGCGGCCCTCGTCGCCGAGGGTCTCCAGCAGGTCCATCATGTGCAGCCGCTGCCGCGGGTCCATCCCGTTGAACGGCTCGTCCAGCAGCAGGATCTCCGGGTCGTGCACCAGCGCCGCGGCCACCTTGATCCGCTGCCGCATGCCCTTGGAGTAGGTGGCGATCTTCCGGTCCTGCGCGCCCGCCATCTCCACGATGGCGATGGCGCGCCCGGCGGAACGGTCCGGGTCGGCCAGCTTGTGCAGCCGGGCGGTGGCCCGGACGAACTCCAGCCCGGTGAGGAACGGGTAGACCGCGGGACGCTCGGGCACCAGGCCAAGCGTCCGGTAGATACCAGGATTGCGCCAGCTCGCCGTGCCACCGACGGTCAGCTCGCCCCGGGACGGCTCCAGGAACCCCGAGATCAGGTGCAGCAGCGTGGACTTGCCGGCGCCGTTCGGGCCCAGCAGCCCGGTGACGCCCGGGCTGATCGTCATCGTGATGTCGTTGATCGCGACCACGTTGCCGTACCAGCGGGACACGTTGCGCAGCTCGATCGTGCTCATGCCACGCCCGCCTTCCGGTACCGGGCGGCCAGCCCGCCCACCGCGGCCGCCAGCAGCAGCAGG
>DASXOV010000211.1:0-21287 GCA_036494005.1 Pseudonocardiaceae bacterium
TCCGGCCAGTCCAGCGCCGGGTTGCCGAACAGTGCGACCCAGGCGTGCACGGCCGCCTGCATGGCCTGCGCCGACTCCTCGGGTGGCGTGCTCAGCCGGGAGCGGAACACCGGATCGGACAGGTAGTTGGCGATGCCCTGAGCGCGCAGGAACGGCAGGTGCCCGAGTTCCAGATCGCGCGGCCGCCAGCCCAGCGACCAGGTGTCCACGGTCACCATGATGGCCCGGTGTCCGGTCTGCTCGGCCCGGCGGACCAGCGACTCGGCCAGTTCCGGGTCCTTCGGCCAATACAGCTGATACCAGCGCTGTGCGTCCGGCGCCGCCGCGGCGACGTCCTCCATCGCGGTCGACGATGCGGTGGACAACACGCTGGTCAGTCCCAGGGTGGCCGCGGCGCGGGCGACGGCGCGCTCGGCGTCGGGGTGCACCAGACCGAGCACCCCGACCGGCGCGGTCAGCACCGGTGCGCTCATCGCCGTGCCGAGCACCGTCGTCGACAGGTCCCTTTCGGTGACACCGCGCACCATGCGCGGCACGATCCGCCACCGGTCGAACGCCTCTCGGTTGGCGGTGACGGTCTGCTCGCTGGACGCTCCGCCCGCCACATAGCTGTACGCCTCGGCCGAGAGCACCCCGCGCGCCGCCGCTTCGAGTCCGTCCGCGGTCATCGGCAGCGGCGGCCGTTGCCCGGCGACGCCACGCAGGTAGATCTCGCTCTGGAAGTCGCCGAAGTGCGCCACCCCGGCACCCTAGTGCGACCCTAGGGCGAGGCGGCGCCCAGCAGATCCAGGCAAGCATCCAGGCCGTCCACCCCGAGCGTCCATCCCGGCCGGACCAGGTGTTGTGGTTCGAGCAGCAACCGGATCTCGATGGCCCGAGTTCCCCTGCGAACGTGGAGGTTCGAGCCATCCCTGCGATAGCCCAGCTTGTCACTGACCCGCAGTGAGAGGGGGTTGTCGGTGAACGCGCCCGAGCGCGCGGTCGCCGCCCCGAGGTGGTCGAAGGCCAGTAGCAGAACGGCGGCGCGCATCTCGGTGCCGAAGCCCTGCCCCTGGTGCGCCATGCCCAGCCACGAACCGGTCGACACCTCCCGGGTGATCGCGAAGTCCTTCCCGGACAGGGTCTGCGTCCCGATCACCCGGCCCTCGTGGCGGATCAGGAAATTGACCCGCCAATCCGACGGGCTCAGCCGTGAGCGTGCCGCCCAATGATGCTGTACGGCATTGCGTACCAGCTCGTCCGGCGGCTGGTCGGTCCACGCGGCACTGAACGGCATCTGCTCTGGTGGGTGCACCCCGCGCAGCGTCAGCGCAGCCAGTTCGAGCAGGCCCTCGTCGTCGTCCGGGCGCAGGGTGAGCCGCGGGGTGCGTAGCACCAGGTGCCGCAGCGGCCACGGGTCGGGCATACCTGCAACGGTGGCGGGCGGCATCGGCACCGGACAACGGGTTTTCTGCGCTCGGCTTTCTACGCTGGGCCCGCCAGGTCACCCGGTCTCGTCGTCCCGCATCCGGCGGGTCAGCGACTACCGTGCCGGTCGTGCGCGCGATCACGATGACCGAATACGGCGGACCGGACGTCCTGCGGCTGACCGAGCGACCCGATCCCCGGCCGGGCTCCGGTGAGGTGCTGATCGACGTCGCTGCCACCGCGGTGAACCGGGCCGACCTGCTGCAACGGCAGGGTCACTACCCGCCCCCGCCGGGAGTCAGCGAGATCCTCGGGCTGGAGTGCTCCGGGACGGTGGCCGAGCTCGGGCACGGGGTGGACGGGCTGTCGGTGGGCGACGAGATCTGCGCGCTGCTGGCCGGCGGCGGGTACGCCGAGCGCGTCGCCGTCCCCGCCCCGCAGGTGATGCCGCTGCCTCCCGGGGTCGATGTGGTCACCGCCGGTGGGCTGCCCGAGGTGGCGTGCACCGTGTGGTCGACCGTGGTCCGGCACGCCGGGCTCGCGGCCGGTGACCTGCTGCTGGTGCACGGCGGGTCGGGCGGCGTCGGCACTCATGCGATCCAGGTGGGCCGGGCGCTGGGTGCCCGGGTGGCGACCACGGCGTCGGCGCAGCGGCTCGGGGTGTGTGCCGAACTGGGCGCGCAGATCCTGATCGACTACCTGGACCAGGACTTCGCCGATGAGCTCAAGGGCCGAGCCGACGTCATCCTCGACAACATGGGAGCCAAGTACCTCTCCCGCAACCTCAAGGCCCTGGCCCCGGACGGCCGGCTGGTGGTGATCGGCCTGCAGGGCGGCACGTCCGCTGAGATCAACCTCGCCGCCCTGCTGCCCAAACGGGCCGGTGTCGCCGCCATCGGGCTACGCGGGCGACCGGTGGACGGCCCGCACGGCAAGGGCGCCCTCTGCGCCGATGTGGCCGCCCGGCTCTGGCCGATGATCGGTGCCGGGCTGGTCAAGCCCGTCGTGCACGCGGTGCTGCCGCTGGGCGAGGCCGCCGAGGCGCACCGGATGCTCGAAGCGGGCGGCGTCGTCGGCAAGGTCCTGCTCACCACCTGACATTGACCGCCACCCGAGCATGGGGGACGGACACACCGGGCACCAGGCGCGGACACACCGGGCATGGGGGACGGACACGCCGGGCACCAGGCGGGGGTCAGTGGAGGCGGGCGGCGGCGTGCACCAGGGCGTCGACCTCGGCGACCGTGGTGTAGTGCGCCAGACCGATCTGGACCGCGCCGCCCACCTCGCCGACCCCCAGGGTGGCGAACACGTCGTGGTGGCCGGTGTCGGCGAAGGCGCACACCCCGGAGTCGGCGAGCGCCTCGACGACGTCCCAGCACTTCCGGCCGGCCACGGTGAAGGCCATCACCGGCACCCGGCGCATGGCGTCGCCGATCACCGTGATGTGCCGCAGCGCGCGCAGCTCGCCGGTGAGGTGCGCCAGCAGGCCGGCCTGGTAGGCCTTGACCGACCCCAGCGAGGTGAGCAGCCGTTCCCTGCGCGGCCCGGCCGCGGTGTCGTCCAGCCCGGCCAGGTAGTCGACCGAGGCGACCAGCCCGGCCAGCATGGCGTGCGGATGCGGCCCGAGTTCGAGCCGCTCCACCCCCCTGGCGTTCGGGTCCAGTGCGCAGGACGGCAGCCGGTCGAGCACCCTCGGGTCACGGAAGGCCAGCGCGGAGACCGGTGGCCCGCCCCACGTCACGCCGGAGACGGCCAGCATGTCGGCACCCATAGCGGCCGCGTCCAGTGGTACGAACGGGGCCGCGCCGGAGGCGTCGACCACGACCACCGCCCCCACGGAACGGGCCCGCTCGGCGATCTTGGCGACCTCCGGCCTCGTCCCGACGGCGGTGGACGCGGCGGTCAGCGCCACCAGCCGGGTCCGCCGGGACACCAGTTCGTCGTACTGCCACGACGGCAGCTCGCAGGTCTCGATGTCCACCTCGGCCCAGCGCACCGTGGCGCCGCAGCGCTGCGCCACCCGCAGCCACGGCGCGACGTTGGCCTGGTGGTCCAGCCGGGACAGCACGATCTCGTCGCCGAGCATCCAGCCCGCGCCCAGCGCCTCGGCCAGCCGTTGCAGCAGCACGGCGACGCTGGGGCCGAGCACAACTCCGGCCGGATCGACCCCGACCAGGTCGGCCACGCAGCGGCGCGCGGCCTCCACGATCGCCACGCCGCGCTGCGAGGACGGGAAGACTCCTCCGGGAGCCGAGACCGGCGCGCGCAGCGCGGTCGCCACCGCCATCGCGACCTGTTCCGGGATCTGCATCCCGAGGGCGCCGTCCAGATGCACCCACCCATCGCCGAGCGCGGGAAACAGGCCGCGGACCCGAGCGACGTCGAACGCCATAGGCGGATACCGTACGACCGGAGGCGCGCGAATCCACGGCGGGGCCGATACGGAAGCGCCAGCGCTGAGGGCGACTCGTCAGTACTGGGCAGCGAGCGCAGGATGGAGCCATGAGCGAACCGCAGGAGCAGCACGTCGTCGTGATCGGTCCGGACGGCAAGCCGGTGCACGCGATGGCGGTACCGCCCGGCATGGTGGCAGGTGCCAACACCGACGAGGGCGGCGCGGATGTCGCGGATGTCTCAGACATGGTCGAGCAGCCGGCCAAGGTGATGCGGATCGGCACCATGATCAAGCAGTTGCTCGAAGAGGTGCGTGCCGCACCGCTGGACGACGCCAGCCGCAACCGGCTGCGCGAGATCCACCAGTCCTCGATCCGCGAGTTGGAACAGGGCCTGGCTCCCGACTTGCGGGAGGAGCTGCAACGGCTGTCCCTGCCGTTCAGCGAGGACTCCACCCCCAGCGATGCCGAACTGCGCATCGCGCACGCCCAGTTGGTCGGCTGGCTGGAGGGCCTGTTCCACGGCATCCAGACCGCCCTGTTCGCCCAGCAGATGGCGGCCAAGGTGCAATTGGAACAGATGCGCCGCGGCCTGCCCGCCGGCACCATGCCCGGGATGACGCCGCAACCCGAGCACGGCATCCGGGGCACCGGCCAGTACCTCTGACCCGGATCGCCGTCTGACGGACAGTGATCCTTCTCGCGCATGCCGTGACCGATTCGAGACGCTGACGGTCTCAGGCTGCGATCGTCACCTGACACGCTCGATCCGTGACGTTGTCGTCGGGGGCAGGGTCGGGGGCACTGTCGGGGGCGCTACGGGCTGATCCCGGGTTCCGCCGATACCTGGCGGCCCGGGTGATCACGACTGCCGGGACGCTGGTCACCGCCGTTGTCCTGCCGGTGCTGATCTACCGGCTCACCGGGTCGGCGGGGTGGACCGCCGCGGTGGTGATCGCGGAGGCGCTGCCGCATCTGCTGCTCGCCCCGGTGGTGGCGCGGATCGCGGCCCTAGTCAAGCACGGCACGCTGCTCTTCGCGGCCGATCTGGCCGGCGCCGCCTTGCTCACCAGCATTCCCCTGGCCTGGTGGCACGGTGAGATGTCCGCCTGGCACGTGCTGGCGGTGGCGAGTGCGATGCAGGTGGTGTTCCTGCTGCTGGCGGCCGGGCACGCCAGCGCGCTGCGGGCGCTGGTCGGACCGGAGCTGACCGCCGCGGGCGGTAGCGCGCTGCGTGGCGCGACCGGGCTGGTCGAGCTGATGGTGCCGCCGCTGGCCGGGCTGGCCGTCGCGGTCGTCGTTCCCGCGCCGCTGCTCGTGCTGGACGCGGTGAGTTTCCTGGTCTCCGCGTTCGTGGTGCGGGGGGCCATCCGGAGCAGGCCGGGCCCTGCTGCGCGGGGGGAGACCTGCAAGCAGGTGCGCACCGGGTTGCGGTTCCTGCGGGGCGATCGGCCCGCCCGGACCCTGGTGCTCGCCGGGACACTGCACGCCGCGGCGGGCGCGGCCTACCTGGCGGTGCTGCTGCCCTGGGCGGACCAGCACCTGCAGGTGCGGCCGTCCGGTGACGCGCGGCTGGCGCTGCTGATCAGCTGCTGGGGGCTCGGCGCGATCGTGGGGTGCGGGGTGGCTCCGGCACTGCTGCGCCGGATCGGACCGGTCCGGCTGGCCAGGAAGGCTCTGATCGGGTCACTGGCCGGCGGGCTCGCCGTCCTGATGTGCACCAACTGGCTGCCCGCCGTGCTGGCCGGCCTGCTGTGGGGAGCCGCCTACCCGGTGGCCGCGAAGGCCACGATGGACGCGCTCGGCCGGCCGGCCCAGCCCGCTGCCCGGTTGCTGTCGCGCGGTGTCGGCCCGCTGCTGGGCGCGGCGCTGGCCGGGACACTGGCGGTGTGGAGCACCCCGTGGGGCGGGCTGGCGGCGGGGGTCGCGCTGCTCGCCATCGCGGCGCTCGCCGTCCGGTCGGTGACGGTTCCCGTGCGGTCGGCGCACAGTTAGCCGCTGGCCTACGATTCCGGTATCCCCCAACGCCGCAGGAGACGTGATGTCCCGACGCGCCACCATGTCGTATCGGCACCAGGCGCGCCGCTGCCCGCTCGCTGATCGCTCGGCAGGGGTGCACAGCCCGGGGCCGGCGCCACGGTCCGGGTACCCTGCCGAATCGTGCAGGACACCGTGACGACCCCCGAGTTCATGGCGCCGCTCGCGCCGACCACCCGTAGCTGGTCACGGGCGTTCGAGGACCTGACCACGGGATGGCAGCAACGCGGGTTGTGGGGTCATCTCGGCTGGCAGGACATCAAGCAGGGCTATCGGCGATCGGTGATCGGTCCGCTGTGGATCACCATCAGCCTGGCCGTCCAGGCGGTCGGGATGGGCATTCTGTATGCCGCACTGCTGGGCCAGCCGATCCGCTTCTTCCTGCCCTACCTGGCCGTCGGGCTGATCATCTGGCAGTTCGTGGCCGGCTGCATCAACGAGGGCGCCGAGGTCTTCATCCACAACGAGGGCCTGATCAAGCACCTGCCCGCGCCGCTGAGCGTGCACGTCTTCCGGCTGGTGTGGCGTCAGGTGCTGTTCTTCGGGCACAACGCATTGGTCTGGGTAGCGCTGATCCTGATCTTCCAGACCCAGCTGCACTGGAGCAGCCTGCTGGCGATCCCGGCGCTGCTGGTGATCGTGCTCAACGGTGCCTGGGTGGCCATCCTGATCGGGGTGATCGCGACCCGGTACCGGGACATCCCCCCGGTGACCGGCAGCATCGTGACGCTGATGTTCTTCATGACCCCGATCGTGTGGAACTACGAGGCGTTGCGAACCAGCACCATCCCGCAGGTCGCCGAGCGGGCCCGGCTCGCCGAGCTCAACCCGTTCATGCACTACGTCGAGATCCTGCGCCGTCCGATGATCGGTGAGTCCTTCGAACTGAGGGACTGGGTGGTGTGCCTGGCAATCACTGTGGTGGGGTGGACACTGGCGATGCTGGTGCTGCGCAACTACCGTGCTCGAGTCTCGTACTGGGTGTGATCGCACATAATGGTCTCCATCGACGTCCGCGGTGCCTGCGTCGACTTTCCGATCTTCGACGCCAAGACCAGGTCGCTGAAGAAGGCTCTGCTGGGCACCGTGGGCCGGGCCGGCGGCAAGATCGGCATCGATTCCGGGGTGCCGATCATCGAGGCACTGCGGGACATCACGTTGTCCCTGCATCACGGTGACCGGGTCGGACTGATCGGGCACAACGGGGCGGGCAAGTCCACGTTGCTGCGGCTGCTCTCCGGGATATACGAACCGACCAGGGGCAGTTCGCGGATCGTGGGGAAGGTCGCCCCGGTCTTCGACCTCGGCGTCGGGATGGACCCGGAGATCTCCGGCTACGAGAACATCATCATCCGCGGACTGTTCCTGGGGATGACCCGCAAACAGATGGAGGCCCGCACCAGCGAGATCGCCGAGTTCACCGAACTCGGCGACTACCTGTCGATGCCGTTGCGCACCTACTCCACCGGGATGCGGGTCCGTCTCGCGCTGGGCGTGGTGACCAGCATCGACCCCGAGATCCTGCTGCTCGACGAAGGTATCGGCGCGGTGGATTCGGCGTTCCTGGAGAAGGCCCGCGACCGGCTCACCTCGCTGGTCGAACGGTCCGGGCTCCTGGTCTTCGCCTCCCACTCCGACGAGTTCCTCATCGAACTGTGCACCTCGGGGATCTGGCTGGATCACGGGCAGATCCGGGAGCAGGGCGACCTGCGGTCGGTGTTGTCCTCCTACAAGGGCAAGGACCCCTTCGAGAATCTCAGCCAGGAAGCACTCGACCGGATCAGTGCCGCCAGCATCGGGGAGGCGTCATGATCGGTGACCTGACCCCTGACCCGGCGGTCCGCCCGCTCCCGGACGGAAGCGTGGTCGCCGTCGTCGTCACCCGGCACCGCCGGGACCTGCTGGCCAAGTCGCTGGCGGTGGTCGCCGACCAGACCCGGCGACCCGACCACCTGGTGGTGGTGGACAACGGTCCGGACGACCCGGCCGCAGAGGTTGTCGACGACTGTCCGATCCCGTCCACCTACCTGCCCTCGCTGCGCAACCTCGGCGGCGCGGGTGGCTTCGCGCTGGGCATCCTGCACGCCCTTGCCCTGGGTGCGCAGTGGGTGTGGCTGGCCGACGACGACGGCCGCCCCGCCGACGTCCGGGTGCTGCAGACCCTGCTCGAGGAGGCCCGGCGCCGCGACCTCGCGGTGGTCTCCCCGGTGGTGGTCAACATCGATGACCCCGAGCGGCTCGCCTTCCCGCTGCGCCGCGGCCTGACCTGGAAGCGCCGGCGCAGCGAGTTGGGCACCGAGTTCCTGCCCGGCATCGCGAGCTTCTTCAACGGCGCACTGTTCTCCGCCGCGGCGCTGGACGTCGTGGGGGTGCCGGACTACCGGTTGTTCGTCCGTGGCGACGAGGTCGAGGTGCACCGCCGGGTGGTTCGCTCCGGACTGCGGTTCGGCACCTCGTTGCGCGCCGCCTACGCCCACCCGGACGGCTCCGCGGAGTTCAAGCCGATGCTCGGCGGGCACTTCCATGCGCAGGACCCGGCCGATGAGATCAAGCGGTACTACACCTATCGCAACCGCGGGTACCTGCTCTCCCAGCCCGGCATGCGGCTGATCGGGATGCTCGAACTGTTCCGGTTCGGGCTGTACTTCCTGGGCACGAAGCGTGACCCGCGGGCCTTCGGCCAGTGGCTCACACTGCTCCGCCAGGGCCGGGCCGAGCGGTTCTACCGGCGCTGAATCCGCTGGTGAACGTGCTGGGCAGCGGCCCGGGCCTGCTCCGCTGTCCGCACCTGGCCCGCATCGTGTCGTACCCCCTTCGTGTGAGGTCCGCGGTCAATGGCCAGGAGGGTGACAAGGTGTCGGTTCGTGGTGGGCTAGCCTCGCGGAGTGCTGACCTCTGGGCACACCAACACTGTGCGCTGCCCGTCCGTCGCTACCGACGAGGCCGCGCCGTCCGACCCTGCGTCCAGGGCGGATGACCGGCCGTCCCGCCTGCTGCAAGTGACCGCGGCGGCACTCGGGATAGTCGGAGCGTTGCTGGTGCTGGCCGTGCCGCTGCTGCCGGTGATCCAGACCACCAGTGTCATCACCTGGCCGCAACGGGGGCACCTCGCGCCGGTGAATGCGCCGCTGGTGACGTACCAGCCGCAGAACCTGACCGCCACGATCCCCTGCGGGGCCGCCCGGTCCGTGGACGCCCGAATGGCCATTCCGGCGATCGTGCTGGCCACCACGCCGCCCGGAACGTCCAAGGGCGCCGCGGTCGGGATGACGTTGCAGGTCGCCGATGGCACGCTGACCCTGATCAGCCGTGGTCAGGCCCTGGGCAGCACCGCGGTGGACGGCGCGGCGCAGGCTGGCCAACCCTGCCTGATCAAGATGTTCTCCGATGCCAAGGGCACAACGGCGTCGCTGGGCAGCACCCAGTTCGTGAACGTCGCGCAGGACGTGCGGCCGCAGGTGACCGGCATCTACTCCAACCTCAACGAGGCGAACGACCCGGTCGACGGGCTGAGCGTGCGGATCACCCCGGACACCCGCTTCGAGTCCGTCGCACACCCGATCAAGCTGGGCGCGATGGTGCTGGGCAGCCTCCTCGTGCTGGGCAGCCTGCTGCTGCTGCACCGGCTCGACGCGCGGGTCGGCCGCCGGGCCCCTCGGTTGCTGCCGCCGGGCTGGTGGCGGCCCACCGGGCGGGACACCACCGTGATCGCCGTCCTGGCGGTGTGGGTGCTCATCGGCGGGATCACCTCCGACGACGGCTACATCCTGACGATGATCCGTACCCGCGCGGAGATGGGCTACGTCGGGAACTACTACCGGTGGTTCAACGTCCCGGAGGCACCCTTCGGCTGGCCGTACGAGCTGTACGCGCTGTGGTCGCAGATCAACACCAGCCCGCCCTGGCTGCGGCTGCCCTCGTTCGCCATGGGCGTGGTCAGCTGGATGCTGATCAGTCGTGAGATGCTGCCCCGGCTGGGCCGCGAGGTGCGGCGCAGTGCCGCCGCCGGGTGGGCCGCCGCCGCGGTGTTCCTGGCCTTCTGGCTGCCCTACAACAACGGGCTGCGGCTGGAGCCGGTGGCGGCGATCGGTTCGCTGCTCGCGTTGTGGGGGGTGGAGCGGGCGGTGGCGACCCGCAGGGTGGCGCCACTGGCCCTGGGCCTGCTCGCCGCGGCCTTCACGGTCGCTTCGTCACCGACCGGTTTCATCGCGGTGGCGCCCTTCCTGGTGGCGCTGCGGCCGCTGCTGCGGCTGCTCCGCAAACACGCTTCGGTCTCCGGCTGGGCCGCGGTGCTCGGACCGGTGTCCGGCGCCGGGCTGCTGGTCCTCGTGGTGATCTTCGCGGACCAGACGCTGGCCGGGGTGCTGGATGCCACCCAGATCCGGACCCAGATCGGGCCCAACCTGTCCTGGTTCCAGGAGCCGGTCCGCTATCAGGCGCTGTTCAGCAATGTCCCGGACGGGGCGCTGAACCGCCGCTTCCCGGTGTTGCTGTTGCTGCTGTGCCTGGGCACCTGCCTGGTGGTGTTGCTGCGCAGAGGCAACATCCCAGGTGCCGCCCTCGGCCCCAGCAGGCGGTTGATCGGCACCTCGGCGGTGTCGCTCGCGCTGCTCGCGCTGACCCCGACGAAGTGGACGCACCACTTCGGGGCGTTCGCGTTCCTCGGCGCCGGGCTGGCTGCGCTCACCGCGCTGGCGACCAGTGCCAGCGTGCTGCGTTCCGCGCGCAACCGCTGGTGGTTCCTGGCCGGTCTGCTGACCATGCTGTCGCTGGCCTTCACCGGGCCCGACGCCCCGTGGTACGTCTCGCAGTACGGGGTGCCCTGGTTCGACAAGCCTCCGTCGGTGAATGGCTTCCACGTGAGCACGGTGCTGATCGCGCTGGCCGCGCTGGCCGCGGCGATCGCGCTGATCGAGGGGCTGCGCCATGAGCCGGGCGCCCCGCCACCGCCCGCGGCGGATCGCAGCAACGGCCGCCGCCGGGCACTGCTCATCGGTTCCGCCCCGCTGGCGGTGATCTGCGGGCTGATGGTGCTCTTCGACGTCGGGGTCATGGTCAAGGCGATGCACAAGCAACGCGACGGCTACAGCATGGGTGCGGCGAACATCGAGTCCCTCACCGGTTCCAGCTGCAACCTCACCGACGCGGTGTCCGTCGAGGCCAACCGGCGGGCCGGTGCGCTGACCCCGGTACACGGGAGCCTGCTCGGCGACATCCCGCTGCGCACGGGCTTCGAGTACGACCACCTGCCGCCTGCTGAGCCCGACGTGCAGCAGCAGGAGGAGACCCAGCCGGTCCCCATCACCGGTGACCGCGCGCCGCAATCGGGCGACGACGAGAAGAACCCGATCGGGCCACCGCCAACCGGCCTCGGTGGGGCGGACATCCCGATCTGGAGCAGCTTCAACAGCGACGGCTCCGGTATCGGCGGGGTGCGCACCGGCTGGTATGCGTTACCCGACAGTGCCCGCTCCGGCCGTGCTCCGGTGGTGATCTCGGTCGAAGGCACCCTGGGGCCCACCACCCCGCTGCTCGCCGAGTTCGGTCGCCGCAGCGGCAAGGGTTTCCAGGTCATCGATCAGATCCCGATCGGGGATCCGGCGACCGCTCAGTCGCCCGGCTGGCGGGACTACCGCCTCGGCCTGGCCGGTCGGGCCGCTGCCGGGGCGGACACCGTACGGGTGATCGCCACCGACGCCGACGTCACCCCGGAGGGGTGGATCGCCTTCTCCGCCCCCCGGGTGCCGCAGCTGACCCCGATGACCGATCTGGTGGCGTCCGGCGCGCCGGTGTTCCTGGACTGGCCGGTGGGATTCGTGCATCCCTGTGTGCGCCCGTTCGCGATCCATGACGGCATCGCGGAGGTGCCCCAGTACCGGCTGCTGCCCGACGAGACACTGGCCAACTACAGCAAGAACTGGTCCTCCAAGGACGCCGGTGGCCCGATCGGCTGGTTGCAGGTCGTCGCCACCGAGCAGGAGATGGCCACCTACCTCAAGGAGAACTGGAACACCGACTGGGGCAAGCTCACCGTGGTCGAGCCGAGGGTGCAGGGCACCGTGCCGCCCACCGTGGAAACCGGTACCGCGGTGCGCAGTGGCATGTGGTCGCCCGGGCCGCTGCGCAGCGGCGGCCAACCGGCGGAGATCTCCCAGCTCGGCCGCTGAGCACATGCACGCCAGGCACGCCAAGGTCGCTGAGCTGGATCGACAGCTCTGGCATTCCAAGATCAGTATCTGACCATGATCAGTCGAAGGTGTTGTTCTGCACTCTCCAACTGGGCTAGACAGGTCGCATGACAGAGCTGCCAGCAGGTGAACACCCCCTTCCACAGATCGCCGATCGGCAGACCTGGCAGGCGAAGATCGACGAACTCCGGGTCAAGGAGAAGGCCCACACCAGGGCCGGGGACGCACTGGCCGCCGAACGCCGTCGGCTGCCGATGGTCGAAGTCGATCCGCAGACTCCGCTGATCGGAGCCGACGGTCCGGTGCCGTTGATCGACATCTTCGACGGCCGGTCCCAATTGATCACCTATTTCCACATGTGGCACACGGGTAGACCCGCGGCGGAGCAGTGCGAGGGCTGCACCTTCTCCACGACCCACCTCAACGAGTTGTCCTACCTGCACTCGCGGGACGTCAGCTACGCAACCTTCTGTCAGGGACCGTATGAGGAGAGCTCGCGCTATCGCGACTTCATGGGCTGGACGGTTCCCTGGTACTCGGTGCCGCAGGACGCCGTGGAGCGGTTGGTCGCACACCGCCACTTCGGCATCCTGGCCAGTTATCTCCGCGACGATGACAAGGTCTACGAGACCTACTGGACTACCGGCCGCGGCAACGAACTGATGGCACCGTCGTACGGACTGCTGGATCTGACCGCCTACGGCCGGCAGGAGTCCTGGGAGGACTCGCCCGAGGGCTGGCCGCAGCGTTGGGGTTCCAGAGGTGGCCAGTTTCGGCTGGACGGCCGCCCGACCGCCCAGTGGTCTCGGATCAAGGCCGGACGCAACGACGACCTCGGCACCTCGTCCGATGATCATCACCAACTGCTGCGGGTCCTGCGCCGTGAACAGGCCTGACCTGTGAACACCCATCAGCTGTGGCGAGTACCCGTCCGCATCAGAGGGTAGGTAGCCGATGGAGCCTACTGCTCACCTGCGGAGCGGTTGTCGCCAGCCGCTTGTGAGGGGGCCCGTGAAGCGAGTTAAGGGCCCCTCGCGGAAACGAGGGGGGAGGTGTTCCGCGAGGGGCGGCGGATCCGGCTGGGGGTCCCGAACCCGCACCTCCCATACTGCCACCTAGGTACTGCTCCATGCGAGTGACCCCCGGCGTGGTTTTTTCCGTGTCGTGGCCGCGCGTGTGGCGGTTACCGCACGTAACAGCATGCCTGCGGGTGATGCTGCCGACGGGGGGTCAGAATTTCATCCGTTCAGCGGCGGAAGATGACAGTCCGTTGCACGATGAAGTTGATCACGGTGGCGGTGCCCTGCGCGATGACGTAGGCGAGGGTGATCTCGCCGGTGATCGGCGGCAGCACGGCGAGCATCAGCGCGTTCATCCCGACCTGCACGACGAAGGTGATCGCGTAGAGCCCCATGACCGAGGCGAACTGCGCTCCGCCGCCCCCGGACCGGAAGGTCCACCGCCGGTTGATCAGGTAGGCGGTGGTGGTGCCCAGAACGAAGCTCAGTGCCTTGGCCAGGTGAATCCATAAGCCGAGGGCCAGCAACGCTTGGTAACTGCCGTAGTCCACGATCGCGGCGAAACCGCCGACGACCACGAAGCGGGTGAGCTGGGTGGTCAAGCCGAGCTGCGGCGGCTGGCTTTCCGCTACATCAGGTGCGGCCAATCCGGGCTCCTCGCCGGTTCTGAGCTGACGTGGTTCGGGCAGGGGGTGGTCCCGGCAGGGTACCGAGGAGACGGTCCGTGTCGTCCGACTACCCTTCGGCCGTGCCGGAATCCGACACACCGCGCTCCCCTTCCCATCGCGCTGTCTGGCTGCTTATCGCGCTCGCCGTGCTCACCGCAACGCTCGGCGTGAGTGTGCTGCTGGCTCCGGTGCACGCGGAGCAGCCGGTGGTGACCTGGCCCCCGGACGGTCAGCCGCCGCGGTCCACCGTGCTGCCGTTGTCGCCGTACCGTCCGCTGAGCCTGGAGGCGACCGTCGGGTGCGCCGCGCTGCGGGCGTTGGACGGGCCTGCGGGCAGTTCACCGGCCGGAGCCGACGCGCTGCGCACCGTGCCGCCGAAGGCCGGATCGTCCGCCGTGCAGGGGCTGCGGGTCGCCCTCGACCACCACCAGGTCGTGGTGGGTGCTTCCGGTGCCACCATCCTGACCGAGCCGCTCCCCCCGGGGGACTGCCACTACCGGGTGCTGGCCGACGCGGCCGGGGTGCGGGTGCTGCGGGACGGCGTGCTGCTCGCCGACCGCCCCGACCTGCTGCCGCCGCAGATCGCCGAACTGGCCACCGATGTGCACCCGGCTCCCGGTGCCGCGGCGGCGCCGCTCACTGTGCAGCTGCGGCCTGACGACCGGTACGCGTCGTCCCCCACAGTGCTGAAGACGGTGCTGCTGATCGCGCACCTGCTGGTTCTGGGCGCGATGCTGGTGCTGGCCGTCCGGATCTGGCCGGGGCGCCGTCCGCCGAAACGCCCCGGGCTGGTGGTTCCCCGGCCTTCCGGTGCCGATGCCGTCGTGGTGCTGGTGTCCGCCGCCTGGGCGGTGCTGGGTGGGGTGAACTGGGACGACGCGTGGTACGTGCTGATGGCCCGCAACGCGGGCGCGTCCGGTTACCTGGGCAACTACGTGTACATGTTCAACGCTGCGGAGAACCCCTTCGTGGCGTCGCAGTACCTGTCGGCCGGCTGGGGTGCGCTGGGGCACTGGCTGTTCGGCGACGGGTGGGAGCTGTTGTGGATGCGGCTGCTGCCGCTGAGCTACGGGCTGGGCGCCTGGGTGCTGCTCCGGATCCTGATGGCCACCGCGCTGGGCCGGGCGGGCCGGCTGCCGCGGGTGGCGTGGCTGTTGCTGGTCGCGTACTTGTTGTGGTGGCTGCCCTACGGCATGATGCTGCGCCCCGAGCCACTGATCGTGCTGTGCACCGCCGGCGTACTGGTGCTGGCCGAGCTGGCCCGCCGTCGCCGGTCGCTGGGTGCGCTCGTGGTCGCCACCGCACTGGCCGCGCTCGCGCTGACCGTGTCGCCGACCGGGGCGGTGGCCTGGGCGCCGCTGGTGATGGCCCTGCCCTGGCTGATCCCGCTGCTGCACCCCGGACCGCTGCACCGCGCGCTGCTACACCCTGGCCGCAGCGCGCCCGCGGTCGCCGCGGTGCTGGCTGCGGGTGCCGCCGCCAGCATCGTGGTGCCGGTGGCCTTCGCCGACGCCAGCCTCGGCGAGGTGCTCGACGCGGGGGTGACGCACAACTGGTACTACCTGACCTACTCCTGGTACCAGGAGATCGTCCACTACAACGACCTGCTGGAGCTGAGCGACACCGGGGTGTGGGGGCGCCGCGCGCCGGTGGTGCTCACCCTGGTGGTGCTGGTGCTGGTGGCCATCGGCAGCGGGCGACGGCGGGGACCGGGCGACCCGCTGCACCGGATGATGCTCGGCAGCACGATCACCATGGCGGTGGCGCTGGCGCTGATCGCGGCGACCCCGACGAAGTGGGTCAACCACTTCGGCGCCCTCGGCGCGATCGGCACCGTGGTGCTCACCGCCGCCCTGTGCCGTTCCCCATTGCCCCGCGGTTCTCGGCGGACCGGCGCCGGGCCGGCCGCCACCGGTGCGGCGGTGCTGGCCGTGGCCGCGGGCGCTGCCCTCGTCTACGCCGGGCCGAACCTGTGGCGGCCCTTCTCGGACTGGGGGCAACCGTTCGGTGACCATCGGCTGGCGGGTGGCACCCCGTACGAGATCAGCCTGATGGCCCCGCACTTCGGCCCGGTCTACCTGCGCAACCCGCTGGTCTGGGTGGCCGTGGCGATCGTGCTCGCCGTGGGGATCGCCGGGTGGCAGCGCCGGGGCGGGCGCACCACGCTGACCACCGACCGGGGGCTGTTGCTCGTCGCCGCGGGGCTGTCCATGGTGCTGATCCTGGCGGTGTTCGTGGTGGCGCCGATCCGGCAGTATCCGGGCTGGACGGTGGCACAGGCGAACCTGCGGGCGCTGTCGGGCCGTCCCTGCGGCCTGGCCGACGCGGTGCAGGTCCTGACCGCCACGGGTCCGCAACCGGTGGCCCGGGGTCAGGCGCAGGTCACCGAGGACTTCGCGCTGGCCGCGGGGTCACCGGCGCCGCTGCGCCCCCCGGCCGACGGCGTCGAGGTCTGGCACGACGCGGTACCCGCGGCGCTGGCCGAGCAGGCCCGCGAGCGGGGCACCGTGACCACGCCCTGGTACCCACTGCCCCCGCGGTCGCCCGCCACCTATGTGACCGTTCCGGTCGCGGCGGGCAAGGTGGCGGGGCAGCAGGTGCAGGTCCAGTTCGGGAGTTCCGGTCCGGACCCGGCCGCTGTGGTACCCGGGCGGCCGGTACCGGTGCAGCTGGACAGCCGGGCCGGCCGGGACACCTGGCAGGAGGTTCCGGTGCAGATCCCGATTCCGGTTCCGGGGCAGGTTCCGGTGCAGAAGCCGGACGCGGTGCGGGTGCTGGTGCGAGACGGGGTCACCGGCCCGGACACCTGGATCGCGGTGGCCGCACCCTCGCTCACCTCATGGCATTCGGTCCGGACGGTCACCGACGGCCACCCGGTGTTCGCCGACCAGCTCTCCGCCGTGTTGTGGCCGTGCGTCGACCAGGTCGCGGTCCGGCACGGCATCGTGCAACCGCCCGCGGTGCGGCTGCTCACCGACGACGGCATCGACGAGCTGGTCCTGAACAACCCCCTTGACCCGCAATGGGGCGGCTCGTTCGTGCAGGCCGGATACACCTCGACCTACATCGCGATGGCCACCCGGCTCTCGCCGCTGCCGGCCGACCGGCAGTGGGGTCATGTGCAGCGGGTGGTGTACGACCACCCCGTCGCCGTGGTGGACCTGCGGGTGGAGAGCACCGTGGAACCGGGCTGGCACCGGGAGCCGCCGGTCACCGGTACCGCCTACTCCGGCCGTAAGTACCTCGGATGACCTGGTCAGGTCGCGCCCGGGTCTGGTGGCTGGCCGGGCTGGCGACGCTCACGCTGCTCTGCGCGGCCGGGGTGCTGCTGGCCCCGGTGAACGCCGACGACCCGGTGGTCAGCTGGCCGCGGGCCGGTGAGCCGCCCCGCTCCACCGTGCTGCCGCTGTCCCCGTACCGCCCGTTGCGGCTGGACGCCACCGTGCCGTGCAGCGCGCTCGCGCCGCTGGATCTGCGGCCGGCGGGCGGCGTGGCGTTGCGCACCATGCCCGGGCCGGCCGGGGCGATCGACCAGGGGCTGCTGGTGGCGGTGCACCACGGCACGGTGCAGATCACCGCGTCGGGCGCCACCCTGCTGCGGGAGAAACTGTCCGCGGCCGGGTGCGTCTACCGGGTGGTGGCCGACGCCGGCGGGGTGCGGGTGCTGCGCGGCGGTGAGGTTCGGGCCGCCTCCGGGGTGCCGGTGCCCCAGGTCGCCGAGCTGGCCACCGACGCGGCCACCGACACCGAGGGCGCGGGTACCGCGCGGGGCCTGGCGGTGGTGCTGCACACCGACGCCCGGTACGAGTCCACCCCCTCGGCGCTGAAGATCGGCCTGCTGGTGCTCCAGGTCGCCGCGTTCCTGGCGCTGCTCACGGTGGCCGTCCGCTGGTGGGGCGGGCGCCGGGTGGCCGTCGCGCACCCCCGGCCGCGGCTCGCCGACGCGGTGCTGGTGGCGGTCTCGGTGGTCTGGGTGCTGCTCGCGCCGCTGAACTTCGACGATCCGTGGTACCTGCTGATGGCCAGGGGAGCCGCCGACTCGGGCTCGGTGGGCAATGCGATCTACATGTTCAACGCCACCGAGAACCCCTTCGTCGCCAGCCAGTACGTCCTGCAGCTGTGGGGCAGCCTCGGGGGGTGGGGGTTGGTCTGGATGCGGCTGGTGCCGCTGAGCTACGGGCTGATCACCTGGGCGTTGCTGCGGTGGCTGCTGGTCGCCGGCTTCGGGCCGGAGTTGGGGGCCGGCCGCGCCGTGTGGGCGCTGCTGGTGGCGCACCTGCTGTGGTGGCTGCCCTACGGCATGACGCTGCGCCCGGAGCCGCTGATCGTGCTGCTCGCCGCCGCGGTGTTGCTGCTGGCCGAGCTGGCCCGGCGGCGTCGCTCGATCGGCCTGCTGGCGGTGTCGACGGCGGTCGCCGCGCTGGCGGTGTCGGTCTCGCCGTCCGGGCTGGTGGCGGCGGCGCCGCTGGTCCTCGCGGGTGCGTGGTTGTGGCCCTGGCTGCGGGAGCGGGAGCCGCCGGTGCGGGTGGCCGCACTGCTGGTGCTGGCCGCCGCGGGCACCGCGCTGGTGTTCGTCGGTTTCGCCGACGCGACGCTCGGCGACGTGCTCGAGTCCACCGCGACGCACCAGTGGTACTACACGACGTTCTCCTGGTACGAGGAGATCGTCCACTACCAGACACTGCTCACCCTGCCCGATTCCAGCCAGTGGGCCCGGCGGGCTCCGGTGGTGCTCACCGTCGCCGTCCTGGTCGTCGTAGCGGTGGGCAGTGGCAGGCAGACCGAAGGCGACCCGATACTCAGGCTGCTGCTGGGCAGCGCGGTCTGCTCGGCGATCGCGCTGGGGCTGCTGTCGCTCACGCCGACCAAGGGGGTCAATCACTTCGGGGCCGTGGCCGCCGTGGCGACGGTGCTGCTGGCCGCGGCCCTGATGCGCTCGCCACTGCAGCGGGGCGCGGGTGGGGTCGCGGCCACCGCGGGGGCGGCGTTGCTGGTGGGTGCGGTGTCACTGAGCTTCGCCGGTCCGAATCTGTGGCGGCCGTACTCCGACCGGGGCCAGCTGTTCGCCGACGACGTCGCCATCAGGGACAGCGGGCCCCACCCGACCGAGCTGAGCCCGGCGCTGGGGCCCGTCCGGCTGAACAACCCGATGCTCTGGACCGTGGTGGCGCTCGCGGCCGCCTGCTGGGTGTGGTGGTGGCGCCGCCGTGGCCGGGAGTCCGGGCTGACCGCCGACCGGGCGACGCTGCTGGCCGGTTCACTCGCCGTGGTCACGCTGACCGTGGGTGTCTTCGTGCTGGCCCCGCTGCGTCAGTACCCGGGATGGACGGTGGCGTTGTCCAACGCGAACGCCCTGCGGGGCCAGCAGTGTCCGCTCGCGACGTACGCCCAGGTGCTCATGGACACCCCTGCCCAGCTGACACCGGACGGTGAGGCAACCGCCGAGGGGGCCTTCGCCGCGGCAGCGGGTCTGCCCGCGCCGGTGCCGCCACCCGTCGCGGGCGCCCGGGTCTGGCACGACGCCGTCCCGGGCGGCCCGGAGACCGGGTCGCTGGTGACGGCCTGGTACCCGGTGCCGCCCGGCGGGGCGACCGATCTGCTGATCCCGCTGCTGGGGGCCCGGGAGGGCCAGCAGCTGACCCTGCAGTACGCCACGGCTCCCGGACCGCAGCCCCCGGTGGCGGGCAGCGCCCCGCTGCCGGTGGACCCGGGCGTGCCTGCCGGGCACTGGCAGCAGGCCGCCGTGTCGCTGGCCGGGCTGGGCCCGCCGCGGCCGTCGCGGGTGCGGCTGGTGGTGCGGGACCAGATCACCGGTCCGGGCAGCTGGCTCGCGGTCGGGCAGCCGCGGCTGGCGGTGCAGCGCCCGCTGGCGGCGTTGCTGGCGGGGCGGGCGGTGTACGCCGACCAGGTCACCGCGACCCTGCTGCCCTGCGTGGACCAGGTTGACGTGGTGCACGGCATCGCGCGGGCCCCGCAGGTGCGGGTGCTGGCCGACGAGGGGTTCCCCCGGGATTTCCTCGATCTCGCGTTCGAGCCGGCGCGGGGTGGCACTCAGGTACAGGCCGACCGGGTGTCGACCACCGTGCGGATACCCGCCGAGCTGGTACCGGCCGGGCCGCCGACGTTGCCCTGGGGCCGGGTCGAGCGGGTGGTGTACGAACACCCGGTCGGCTTGGTCGACCTGCGCATCGGCCATGTGCTCCGAGCCGGGTGGACCCGGCTGCCGACCCTCGCCGACAAGAACTACGCCCCCTGAGCGGCCCACGTCAGGTTGATCCTCACAGGGCGACGTGGCGGATGACCTCTAGCCACTGTCTTACACCAGCGTCATACTCGAACACATGTGCGAACCGCGTCACCGTAGCACCCTCCCACAACATCAGCCGCCGAGGGCATACCATCCCCCGGTGCCCGCCTCCGCTCATGACATCGCCACCGAGCTCCGGCGTCGTCTGCCTGGGCTCCCGGTGAAGAAGCTGCACAAGCTGCTCTACTACTGCCAGGGTCACCACCTGGCCGTCCACGGTGAACCCCTGTTCGCCGAGACCCTCGAAGCCTGGGACATGGGGCCGGTCGTCGCCGAGCTGTGGCGCGCCGAGAAGCCGGGACCAGTCCGGGGGGACACCTCCCAGCTGGGTGAGGCCGAGCTCAACACGGTCGCCTACACCGTGTACCGCTACGGCACCAACACTGGCATGGACCTAGAGCGGCTCTCCCACACCGAACCTCCGTGGCAAGAAGCCAACCGCAACCGGCGACCGGGCGGTGCTGTGCCCCTTGACCGCAAGGTGATGGTCGAGTTCTTCAAGACCAACGGCGGCGTCCCCGACGAGACCGCTCCAAACCGGCCCGCGATCCATCGGATGCTGCGGGAAGCCGCCGAGCGACCGATCGAGCACGGCAAGCCACTGAACCGCAGGGAGATGAGTGCCGCACTCGCCGAGGTCAGAGTGGACCTCGGATAGGTGAGCAACCAGGAACTGGTCGGGTTCCCCGAAGCGATACCGTGGTCCTCTGCTCGTATTTCATCAAAGAGGAGACCCACACCGTGCGGTGTCACCTGATCATGACGGTGGGCCACCCGAGCGGATACTCACGCATCTTGTTTTCCTAGAACTGCGGGGTGTCCACGCTCGTGGACACCCTTTGTGCGCCGTAGGCAGGTAACAGGCGTGCGGATACCGGCCGAACTGGTCCCCGCCGGGCCGCGCTTGTGGCGTTGCGCTGACCCGAGGCCTAATTCTTGCTACAGGGCCAGTCCGCCGAATCTGCCGGGGTCAGGGGCGTCTGAGGTCACTCCGACCACGCACGGCAGGCACAGCGCACCGGACGGCCCCGGCTCGAAACCGGCGCCGATCGGGAGCCGGTGCCCGCACAGGGCCTCGATGTGGCCGCGTATCTGGGCGATCTCGACGTCGAGCCGGTCCACCGCGTGCAGGCGACCGTCGTCGGGGCAGCGAACCCACCGGGTGTGGGTGGTGGGGTCCGGCTGGTCACCGGCAGCTGCGGGGGCATCACTCGACCGGTGACCAGCCGGGGTTCGGGGGAACTCAGGAGGCGGGGCGGACAGCC
>DASXOV010000212.1:0-12555 GCA_036494005.1 Pseudonocardiaceae bacterium
TGGCGCCTGCTGGCCGACCTGGTCGACCAGCGCATCGTCGTCGACACCCGCAACCTGCTCGACCCCGACGTCCTGGGCCGGGTCGGCTTCGAGGTCCGCGGCGTCGGCCGCCGCTGTACCCGTTGAGCCGCTGCACCCGATGAGCGGCTGTACCCGATGAGCGGGTCCGGTGCGCTAGCGCCGGTTGTCGACCCAGGACGGCGTCATGATCGTTCTTGTCACGCGGCCGCGTCAGGTTGGGCGGGGGTTGGGTTGGGTTGGGAGGAGCATCGGAGCGGCCAGCGGAGTCTGAGGACTGGACGTCGTGCCGATGATCTGATCTGCTTAGCCTTACCTAATCGTTCGATTCTGGGGGCGACGCGGCCATGTACGTCTGCATCTGCAGTGCGGTGACCGAGGCGCAGGTGCGTCTGTGCATCGCGGGCGGTGCCAGCACGGTCGAGGATGTGGGCGCCGGCTGTGCGGCGGGTACCGGATGCGGGTCGTGCCTCGAGCGGATCGAGGCCATGCTCGGGCTCCCTGGTGGTGACTCGTGGAATCGCTTGCCACGGAGCGCCTGACTACTCTCTGCAAGAAAACGCCCAAAGAGGCTTACCTTTAGTGACATTCGTAGGTCAGTCGGCGTAGTGTCAGCTCTCCATGAAACCAGCCGGTAAAGGGGGTTCGGCCATATGCAGGGTGACGAGCAGGTCCTTGCGTTGCTCAACGAGCAGCTGACCAGCGAACTGACCGCGATCAACCAGTACTTCCTGCATGCCAAGATGCAGGCCAACTGGGGGTTCACCAAGCTGGCCGAACACACCCGTCAAGAGTCCTTGGAGGAGATGCGGCACGCGGAGCGGATCACCGACCGCATCCTGTTCCTGGAGGGCCTGCCGAATTACCAGCGGCTGTTCACCTTGCGCGTGGGCCAGACCGTGCCGGAGCAGTTCGTGGCGGACCTCGCCGTGGAGATGGAGGTGCTCCAGCGGCTTCGTCCGGGCATCGCGATGTGCCGGGAGAAGGGCGACATCACCACCGCCAACCTCTTCGAGGACATCCTCGCCGACGAGGAGGACCACATCGACTACCTCGAGACCCAGCTGGAGCTGATCGAGAAGCTCGGCGAACAGCTCTACCTCAGCCAGCTCGTGGAGCGGCCGCCGTCGAACGGCTGACCCGCCCGACCGGCGGCGACTACCGTGTGCGGTCGTGGATGAACCGCAGCTGTTTCGAGTGGACGAGGCCCGGGCACTGATGACGGAGGTGCGCTGGCGGGTCGACGCGTTCGTGCAGGCGCGGGCGGATCTCGCGGAGCTGTCATCCGACCTCGGTCGCGGTGGCTCATCCCCGCTGGGTGGTGTCGCTGAGATGAAGGCCCTGCAGGCCCGGCTGGACGAGATGCTGGAGTGGTTTCCCGGCCGGGGGATCGAGGTCAAGGGGGTCGCGCCGGTCCTCATCGACTTCCCTGCCATGCTGGACGGCGTTTCGGTCCGGCTGTGCTGGCTGGAGGGTGAGCCGGAGCTGCGGTGGTATCACCGATCCGATCTCGGCATCGCGGGCCGTCGCCCGCTGCCCCGCTCCTGATGCGAAAGGGCGCCGAGTGCGTTGGAGGAATGCCGTGGATCGCCGGGAACTGGTCATCGCGGGAATCGCCGTTCTGGTGACGGTGGCCAGCTGGTCGGCCGCGATTGCCTACGATGCCGGGCAGCGTGAGGCCGATTCACGCGCGCAGGGCCGGCTCTGGGCGCAGGCCAACCAGCCCACCGCCGCCGAATGCGAGCAGGAGATGTTCCGGATCAACGGCCCGAAGATCAACGGTGTTTCGTGGCTGGACGGCTGCCTTGCATTTGCTCCCTGACCGAGCCGAGCCCGCTAGCGAGACCCCGGTAGCGGGCTCGCGGGCCACCAGATCCCCGTTCATCGACATCGCCCGCAGTGTCGCCGCGCTGCTCGTCGTGTATGTGCATGTCTTCGTCGTCTGGCTGCGCGCGGGCCATGGCCGGTCGACGCCGTTGACCGACGCGGTCACCGCCGTGGTCTCCCGGCCGTTGCAGCTGGGACTCCAGGACGTGGGCCAGCTCGCGATGCCGATGTTCTTCCTGGTCAGTGGATTCGCCATGACACCCATCGCGGTACGGCGCGGCGTCGGCCGGTTCGCGGTCAACCGGTTCTTCCGGATCGTCCCGCTGCTCGTGGTCGCCGTGCTCGCCGCCGCCGCCGCGCTGACGGCCGGCCTGCATCCGCTGACCAGCGGGGTGCCCGGCGCGGTCACGCCGGGGGCGGTCATCGCCAACATCACGCTGACCAACTACCTGGCCGATCCGTACTCGGCGCTGCTCGGGGTGACCTGGAGCCTGCTGGTGGAGGTGATCTTCTATACGCTGCTGATGGCGGCGGTGCCGTTGCTTCGCCGGGTGCCGCGGCTGGCGATCGCAGGTGAACTGACCGTGGTCGCGGTGGTATTCCTGCCCTATGACCAGTTCGGCACGACCTACCGGATGTTCGCGGCGTACACCGCCCTGGCCACGATTCCCCTCATCGGGCAGATAGTGTGGGCGGCCCATACCCGGCGGATCCCCGCCTGGCTGGCCGGCTGTTACGGGGTCATCGCCTGGTTGTTGCTGGACTGGTCGTTCATCGCGCGGGCGGGCCGGTTCGACGATGAGGGATACCTCGCCGCGGTCGCGATCACGATTCTGCTGTTCCTCGTCGGGATTTTCGCCGATCCGTATCTGAGGTGCCGGCCGATCTGGACCTTCCTCTCCGAACGCCTCTACTCCATCTACCTGGTGCACGGCATCGCCGCGTTCCTGGTCCTCGATGCGCTCTACCGGGCCGTGCCGCTATGGCTCGCCGTACCGGCCGCCCTGGCCGGGACGCTCGCCGCGGTGGAGGTCGCCTACCGGCTGGTGGAGCGGCCGACCCACCAGTTCGGGCGTCGTCTCGGCCGTCCGCGCCGAACACCGTCGGCCGGGGACCACCGGGCGAAGGCGGTGCCGGCCCGGGAGTCGGTGCCGTCCTAGCGCTCGGCCCTGGCGTTCGGCCCTGGCGTCCAGGTGACGACTGCGCACCGTGCCCGATCTGGCACACTCTGCCAACGAGGATGGGCCAACGAGGATGGGCCAACCCGTCGCTGAGGTTCGCATACGGAGGAGCACCGTTTGACCGCGCCCGTCGACCCCAGCGCCGGGCCTCCGTCAGATCCGGGCAAGACCCGGATCGTGTTCGTCGACATCGGCCGGGGGATCGCGGCGCTGCTCGTCGTCTACACCCATCTCCGTGTCGTGTGGATGCACCGGGAGCACGGAATCTCCTCACCGGTGACCGACGCGGTCTCCGCCGCCTTCACCACACCGCTCCACCTCGTCGGGCAGGATCTGGGCCAGATCAGTGCCCCGTTCTTCTTCCTCGCCAGCGGATTCGTGATCCCGTCGCTGGTTCTCCGGCACGGACAGCGCCGATTCGCGGTCAACCGCTTCTTCCGGATCTACCCGACACTCGCGTTCGCGGTTCTGCTCGCGGCCGGGGCCATGCTGCTCGGTCTGCATCCGATCCAGACGGACGGGCCGGGTGTGGTGACACCACTGACCGTGCTCACCAATATCACGCTGGCCAACTACGTGATCTATCCCCAGGTGACGTTGCTCGGTCTGACCTGGACGCTCGTCGTCGAGATCATCTTCTATCTGTTGCTCATGTTCCTGCTGCCGGTGTTGCGCCGGGCGACTTGGCTGGCGATCGGCGTCGAACTGACGCTGATCGAGGTCGTCATGATGACCCGTGGCGCATTCGGTCCGAGCTATTCACAGTTCGCGTTCAGCATGTCGCTCGCCACGCTGCCGGTCATCGGCCAGATCATCTGGGCCGGTTACACCCGCCGCATTCCCGGCTGGGTCGCCGCGGTGTACGTAGGCGTTGCCTGGTCGTTGTTCCTCTGGGCGAAGGCTCTCGACGTCGGGAACATCGAGGCCGGCTATCCGACGGCGGTCACGCTGGCGATCCTGCTGTTCCTGTTCGGGATGTTCGCCGAGTCGCACCTGCGCCAGCGGCCGGTGTGGACCTGGCTGTCCGAACGGACGTACTCGATCTACCTCGTGCACGGCGTCACGGTCTTCGTGGTCCTCGATGCGTTGTACCGGCACGTGCCGCTGTGGGTCGCGGTGGTGGTGGCGCTGGCGGTGACCGCCGGGGTCGCCGAGGTCACCTACCGGTTCGTCGAGCGGCCGAGCCGGTCACTGGGGCGCTCATGGGCCGGGGGGCGGGCCGGCAGGCGATCGCGGGCGGGCCCGGTGCGCAGCGATCCGCCCACCGATCCGGTTCCGGTCCGGGAAGCCTCCCCGAGCGGGCCGGGGATACGCCGGTGACCACCCGAGGCCGGCTCACGTTCGTCGACATCGCCCGTGGCATTGGAGCCCTGGCCGTGGTGTACACCCACGTGCAGGCGGTGTGGCTGCGGGAGGCGGATCCGGCCCTGTCGTCGGTGTCGAAGACGGTGTCGGCCGGCGTGCTGGATCCGTTGTATCTGGGCCAGGACGGCCTCGGGCGGATCGCGGTCGTGATCTTCTTTCTGACCAGCGGATACGTCGTGACGCCGATCGCGCTGCGACTCGGCGGCCCCCGGTTCGGGGTCAACCGCGTGTTCCGGGTCTATCCGCTGCTGATCGCGTCGGTGCTGCTGGCCGGGGCCTGCGTCGCCCTCGGCATAAAGGTGCTGTCGGTGGCCGGTCCCGGTCAGGTCAGCCCGGGCTCGTTGCTGTCGAACTGCCTGCTCCTCAACTTCGTGTTCGACCCGCAGTCGACCCTGCTCGGCGTCGCATGGACCTTGGCCGTCGAGATCATCTTCTACTCCATGATCATTATGGTGCTGCCGCTGTTGCGCCGGACTGCGTGGCTGGCGGTCGCCGTCGAACTCGCGGTCGTGGCGACCGCCGTGTCCCTGCACGCCCTGCTCACCGGCTATCTGTCCGAGTTCGCCACGAGTACATCGGTGCTGGTGTTCCCGATCATCGGCCAGGCTGTGTGGGCCGCGCAGCGGCGCATGATTCCGCTCCCGGTCACCGGGAGCTCTGTGCTGGTCGGCTGGCTGTTGTTCGCCTGGGCCGCGAGCACCGGCATCAAGGGGCTCGCGAACGGTTACGAGATCGCGGCCGCGATCGCGGTTCTGCTGTTTCTGATCGGACTCGTCGCTGAGCCCCGACTCCGGCCCCGAGCGGTCTGGACCTTCCTCTCCGACCGCTGTTACTCCCTCTATCTGCTGCACGGTGTCGTCACCATCGGAGTCCTCGAATCCACGTCCCCCGGCATCGGGATGTCGGCCGCTCTCCTGCTGGCGCTGCTGGCGACGGCGCTCGTGGTGGAGATCATGCACCGGTGCGTCGAGCGGCCCAGTCATGAGCTGGGCCGCCGGCTCTCCCGTGCTCGCCGAGGCGCCACTCCCGTCCCGGGCAGTGCCCGGGCCCCGGCAGTGCCCGGCGCGGGCGCCGAGGAGTCCTCGCCGGCCATGGCCGGGTCCCTCTTCCGGCCCTCCCAGCGGTGATGATCGCGGTGCCGGCACTGTGACGGCGCGGGAGAAGGGACCGTCCTCGATCGTGGTGCATGAGGCCTGGCTGCCCTCCGAGCACCCCTACCATCGGCCGCGACACGGCGGGCGGCAGCTGATGGCGCTGATCTCGGCGCTGGTCTTCTTCATGGTCCCCGCGCTCGCGCTGATGCTCGGGGTACGGCCCGCGATGTTCGAGAACCGCGCGCTGGCCCAGGCGCCGAACCCGGCGGACGGGTGGGGCTTCTTCACCGAGCTACCCGCCTGGGCGAACGATCACCTGCCGTTCCGCGACGGGGCCGTACGGGCGGTGGACGGTGTCAGCCACAACGTCTTCGGCGAGCCGTTTCCACTCGGCGCCCGGCTGGACGGCGGCCGGCTGACCGGCAGAGTCGCCACGCCGGTGCCCCAGGACGTGCCCGCCGTGCCCTCGGTGCCGTCGGTGCCCTTCACGCCGTCGAGTGGGGTCCCGGGGGTTTTCCCCCTGGTCGTCACGGGGAAGAACGGCTGGCTGTACTTCGGGTTCGACGTGGAGGCGAAGTGTGCTCCCATCCGCCCGCTCGACCAGACCATCGACGCGGTGAACCGGCTCCGGGCCGCGGTGGTGGCATCCGGGCGGCAGTTCGTCTTCGTCGTCGCGCCGGACAAGACCACGGCCGTGCCGCAGTACCTGCCGCCTGACTATGCCGGCCGGGACTGTGCCCGCGCCGGTACCGGCGTGTTCTGGTCCCAGATCACTCACCGGGCGGGTGCGGTCGACCTGCGGGGTAACCTCGGCGCGCTCGCCGCGCACGGCGATCCGATCTACCACCGCCTGGACACGCACTGGACCGACCTCGGTGCGCTCCTGATGACCAGGGTGCTGGCCGAGCGGATCCACCCGGGGAGCACGATGACCTGGAAGATCGAGCCCACCCAGACCGCCCAGTCCGGTGCCGATCTGCCGCGGTTGATCGGCCGGACGGGGGTGAACGTCTACCGGCAGTACTCGCTGGCCCCCTCGGGTGATCGGGACCGCACCGGGCCGCATGTGGACGACATTCGGCAGCCGGTGCTGATCGGGGCGGGTCAGGTGCCGGGTGTGCTGGGCGAATCGGTCACCATGCTCGCGGACTCGTTCTCCGAGTCGGCGGCCCGCTACGTCACAGCGGGCTTCTCCGACGTCGCCCTGGTGAGCTACGAGACCGCCGGGAGCGACCCCGCCGACATCGGCGCGCTCATGGCGCGCCGTCAGGTGGTGGTGCTGGAGGTCGTCGAACGCAATCTGGCGTCGGGCGCGGTGCCAGTGCTGCAGCCGGACGCGCTGGATGTCATCACGGCCCAGCTCGCCGCGCGGCCACGAAGGTAACCCTCAGGCGGGTTGTTCCTCAGGAGGTGAGCGGCGGCACGGGCCGCAGCCACATCGTGATGAAACCTTCGGCGCTGGCCCTGGCCCGCGCGACGAGCCGCTCCGCGGCGTCCGGCGAGCCGTCGAGATCGCACAGCTGATAGCCCAACGCCCGGTATCCGTCCAGGACCTCGACCGGGTCGTCGCCGAGCTCCTCGATGGCCTCGGGGCAGAACTCGCACAGCACGTCCGGCCGATCCCGCAGGAGCACCGCGGACAGCCCGCTGAGGGCGCGGTGGTCCCGGCCCTGCAGGTCGACCTTCACCACGGTGACCTCGCTGTCCCGGACCTCGGCTACGCCGTCGAGCCGGACCGCGCGGATCCGGCTCGCGCCGTTCGTGACGACCCGGACGTCTCCACTGTTGCCCTCCTCGAACTGGCGGATCGCCACGGTGCCGTCGCTGTCCCACGCCGCCGCCTGCAGGATCGTGACCCGGGCAGCGGTCCTGGCGCGCTCCACGTTGGCCCGCAGCAGCCCGGCCACGGCCGACTGGGGTTCCACCGCGACGACCCGGGGGACCGCCTCCCGGTGCAGCAGCCGCACCGTGTGGTAGCCCACGTGCGCGCCGACGTCCAGGAACGTGCCGGGCCGCCGCCGGACCAGGGCTGCCAGCAGATCGGCTTCCGGCTCCTCCCATGAGCGGTGGTACTCGATCCAGGGGCGCACCACCTGATCGTCCCGGGGGAGCAGCAGGACGCCCGCGTCGCAGAGCACCGCGACGGCCTCCCGCGGCGTGTCGGCGTCCCGTTCGGCCCACCGCAGCAGGGCCGCGAGATCCCGCTTGGTCTGGGCGAGTTCGACCCCGAGCTGATCGGCGCGCTGGTCCCGCTCCACCAGCAGGTCGTGGGTGTCCTTGGCCTGCTCGTCCAGCCGGGTCTCCAGCGCCCCGATCCGGTCGGCGTTCACCGCGGTCAGCCGCTGGTCGAAGTCGGCGCGTACCGACTCGAGGCGCGCGGCCAGCTCCCGGATGCCGTCCTCGACGCCGTCCAGCATCGCGGCGTGCACCGTACGCTGGTGCACGTCGTAGTGGTCGATGGCGCGCAATATCCCTCGGCGCAGCGCGGGTGCGCCGGGTATCCGGGACGGTGCGGACGCGTCGGCGCGCCACCGCAACGCCTCCCGGGCACTGGCCAGCGACCCGGATCCCCCGGCGGCGCGCTGGGTCCCCCCGGATCGCCAGTGCCGATGCGCCTCGGTGAGCCGGGCCCGCATCCAGTCCGCGGCAGCGGCCATGGTCCTGGTCGACAGGACGTGATCGCGGGCCGCCAGACCACGGCGGCGGGCCTCCCTCGGGTCGTCGAACACGGTCCGCATCGCGCGGGCGGCCTGGTCCAGGTCGGGGTCCGCCCACACCGCGTCCGGGTGGTAGGGGAAGCAGCCCTCGCCGACCGGGACGAGGTCGTGGCCGATCGCCCACCCGGTGTCCGGCGTGACGAACTCACTGGTCCCCGAGTAGTCGGTGACGATCACCGGGAGCCCGCGGGCCATCGCCTCGATGACCGTGAGGCCGAAGCCCTCGCTGCGGTGCAGCGACACGTAGCAGTCGGACCTGGCGTAGAGCTCGTCCAACTCGTTGACGGTGACGTACCGCTCCACCAGCTCGATCCGCTGATCTCCCGCGATCGCCACCCGGAGCCGTTCGGCGGCATGGGGATGACGATCACCGTTGATCGCCTTGATGGTCAGCCGCGCGTCCGGCTCGTCGGGGAACGCGCGGTGGAAGGCCTCGACGAGACCCCACGGGTTCTTCCGCTGACCGACGCTGTTGAAGTCGAACGCGAAGAGGAAATGGATCGGGCCATCGGGCGCACCCTGGGACGGCCGGTCCCGGGTGGCTGACCCGGTGGCGCGTACCGGCACCGGGATGACCCGCACCGGCACCGTGGCGTGGCGGGCGATCGCGGCGCGGCAGAACTCGCTGATCGTCCAGACCTCGTCCACCTGCTCGAACGCGCTGTGCTGCCAGGCGGGAAAGTCCTCGAGTTCCCAGGCCCACAGCCCGATCACATAGCGCCGATGCGCGATCTCCGGGTGGGTGGCCAGTACCACGTTCGTCTGGTCCGCGTTGACGCACAGCAGGGTGACGGGGAAGACCGGATCCCCCGCGGTGACCGGCTGCGGCAGGCCGGTGCGGTTCGACACTGACCAGTCCTCCACGACCGTCGCCGTCGGCACCCCGGCGGAGGCGAGGGCATCGTGCACGATCCGCCCCATCTCGCCCAGCCCGAGCTCGGCGGTCAGGTACCCCACCAGGTTGACCCCGAACCGGTCCTGGGGGGCGCTGCGCGGCGGCACCCGCCGCGGCAACGCCCATTCGGGGATCTCGCCCTCGGAGCTGCCGGAGTCGCGGCACCAGGACCGGAACGCCTCGGCGTGCTCACCGGTCGGGTCCGGGAAGGCCTGCTGGAGGTCCAGCCGCCTGGCCCACACCTCCATCACCAGCCGGTTCAACCCGGCAGCCGCCTGACGCGGATCCGCCGGTGCGGCCAGCCAGGCCAGGAACGGTGCGCCACCGTCGGCGCCGAACGGGTGCGGCGGCAGTGCTGTGGTTTCGCGTCCGGTGCCGGTGCGTTCGGTGTCCGTGCGTTCGGTGCCCGTGCGTTCGGCGTCGATCCAGGCGTTGCGGAACGTGTGGCGCATCCACGGGGTCAGCGCGGTGCCCTCGGGGGTGGCTGCGTACCGATAGGCCTGCCCCCGGGCCGGGTACCCGGCAGCGAGCAGCTTTGTCCCGTAGGAGTCGCACAGCTCACGCAGCACGGGGTACTCGGACAGCAGCACCCGGGGATCCCGCGCGCAGTGCGAGCTCAGCAGCCAGGGACGGTCCGGGCGGTAGCCGGAGAAGTGCACGAACTTCACGGATGTGCCGCCGGTCCAGGGCGCGCCGTCGGCCCCGAGGGACAGCGGTCGCTCCCAGGCGTTCCAGTAGGCGACGTTCATCCCGCGGTCGCGCAGCACGTGGTGGGTGAACAGGCTGGGGACGAAGTCGACCCACCGCTGGTCGGTGAAGCGCTGCCGGTCGGGCGCGACGATGGCGTCCTGCTGCAGCCGGTCCGCCCAGAAGTCGAGGAACGGCCCGGAGCCGGGCCCGACGGCGATGAAGCCGAGGTTGAACAGCCCCGTGCCCATGATGACGGTCTCGTCCGGTTCCTTGCCGTCGCGCGGGAGCGGATCGAGGTTGTGCGGGGTCAGCACGATGGAGTGCTCGGCGGCGAGTTCGGTGACGCCGCTCAGCGGTGCGAAGACCTGGATGTCCGGGTCGAGGTACACCACCACGTCCGACGACCGGCGCAGCTCGCGGAGCAGGTACGGCTTCACGGCGGTGGCCAGCTCCATCACCGTGTACGAGGTCGCCATCCGCAGATAGGTCTGCTCGTCGATGGCGAGCGCCTCGGAGCCGACGACATCCGCGCCGGGCACGGGTGACCCGTCCGGCGCACCGTCGATCACCTCGATGACCACCCGGTGCCCGGGATGGTGCTCAAGGTAGGAGGAGGCGAGCACCCGGGCCGCCGGGAGGTAGTTCCGCGCGACGATCGTGCACGCGGTCGTGGTGAGATCGTTGTCAGGCATCCGCGGGCAGTTTCTCCAGTTGCTGAGCGAGGACCTGCTCGAACTTCGCCGTCGCGCCGGATGACGCCTCGCCCGGGGAGTTGCCGCGCATCTCGACCCGGACGATACGGCCGCTGCTCACGTAGAGCGCGCGCAGCGTGGGGGGCACGTCGGACTTGTCCAGCACCTCGAAGACCTGTACACCGGCCGGGCCGGTCCGTGGTGAGAAGCCGTAGCCGACCTGCAGGGATGCCAGCTGCTTCAGGGCCGTGGCCGCGGTCGCCGGTGACGTGACCTGGGTCACCAGGATGGTCGCCTTTCCCTGCCGGAAGTTCGAGACCAGGAGCCGGCTGGCCCCGGCGCCCGCGGTTGTGAGGTCGTCCTCCTCGTCGGTGGTGAGAAAGGCGGCGGCCTGCACATCCTGGAACGAGGTGACCTGCTTATATTCCAAGCTCCCTCCGACGTCGGCGGGAGCCAGCGGATCCACCGGCGGTGGGGGGGCGGGGGCCGCGGACTGCTGCTGGGTGGGCTGCTGTGGCTGGGCCTGCCCCGAGCCGCCGCGTCCGAAGAGGAACCAGGTCCCGAAAGCGATGCCGGCGAGCACCACGACCGCGGCAGCGATCGCCACGATCCGCACGACCCCGGAATCCTTGTTCTTCTCCGGTTCGACGAACTCCGGGCCCTGGTGCATCATCCAGCCCGGGTTCGGCTCCTGGACGGGGGGCAGGTCGGAGGACATCCATGGTGGCGCGGATTCCTGCTGTGCCCAGGACGGCTGGTCGTCGTCCGGGCCGGGGTACTGCGGTTGCGGGTAACCGGGCTGGCTGTAGGGCGGCGGTTGCAGTGGCCCGGCCTGGACCACCTGGGTGCGCTCGGAGTCGTCGTACGAAGGGCCGGGCGGCGACTGCCGAGGATTGTGGACGATCTGGGTGCGCTCGGCGGACTCGTTGTCCTCGCCACCGACCGGGGTGATGACCTGGGTGGTCTCGTTGGGCGTGGCTTCGTTGGGCGTGGCTTCGTTGGGCGTGGTTTCGTTGGGTGGAGTGCTCTCCCACCGGAAGGCGGGCGGGAACGGGCTGTTCGGGGCACCGGCCTGGCTATCCGCAGGACTGTCCTGGGTTGCGGTGCTGCCCTGCCCGGTGCCGCCCTGCGCGGTGCTGCCCTGAGCGGTCAGCTCTTCACGGCGCTGCTGGTGCTCATCAGCGGAGATCCGGCCCGCGGCCAGATCCTCGTCCAGGCGCCGTACTTCCTCCTGCCAGGACACCCTGGCACCCCCTTCCTGATACGCGTCATACCCGTCCGAGACGGCGACATTGTGCACTGGCGAGCGTCACGTGTAGTCAGCGCGTACCGACTGTTCACCTCTGAGTGAGAATGGTCTGCCAGCGTAGCCTGGCGGTATGGCTTTGTTCGGACGTGACAAGACCCGCATCGTGACCGAACAGGACGCGTTGCCCGGACGGTCGACCCCGATGCGCGTCGCCGAGCGGCATACCGTCAGTGGCCACCGCATCGCGCCGCCGTTCCCGGACGGCCTGCGCACCGCCGTGTTCGGGATGGGTTGTTTCTGGGGCGCGGAGCGGATCTTCTGGCGGCTCCCGGGTGTGTATTCCACGGCGGTCGGATATGCCGGTGGTCACACCCCGAACCCCACCTACGAGGAGGTGTGCTCCGGACGGACCGGGCACACCGAGGCGGTGCTGGTCGTCTACGACCCGGACCGGCTCTCCTACGCCGAGCTGCTCCGTACCTTCTGGGAGGGCCACGATCCGACGCAGAGCATGCGGCAGGGCAACGACGTGGGTACCCAGTACCGCTCGGCGATCTACCTCACCGACGCCGAGCAGGCAGCCGACGCGGAGTCCAGCCGCAAGTCCTACCAGGAGGCGCTCACCGCCGCCGGTCGCGGACAGATCAGCACCGAGATCGCCCCGCTGCGGGAGTTCTACTACGCCGAGGACTATCACCAGCAGTACCTCTCCGACGCCAAGAACCCGCGCGGCTACTGCGGCCTCGGCGGTACGGGTGTTTGCCTGAGTAACCCTTAGGGGGAGGGCGGATGTGTGACAACCGCAGACCCACGGTCTTGTGACCGGG
>DASXOV010000213.1:0-18290 GCA_036494005.1 Pseudonocardiaceae bacterium
TCGTGTTACCCGCGCGGCGGATGGGCAACCGGCTGGCACGGATGGAGCGCGAGGCGGCCGACCACAACGCCGCCATGAGCAACCAGATGACCGAGCGGTTCTCTGCTCCGGGCGCCACGCTGGTCAAGCTGTTCGGGCGTCCGGCCGACGAGTCAGCCGAGTTCGCCGCCAGGGCCACGCGGGTCCGTGACATCGGGATACGCACGGCGATGGTGCAGTGGGTGTTCATCACCGCATTGACCCTGGTCTCGGCATTGGCGCTGGCCGTGGTGTACGGCCTCGGCGGGTTCTACGCGCTGCGCGGGCAACTGGATCCCGGCGACGTCGTGGCGCTGGCTCTGCTGCTCACCCGCCTCTACGCCCCGCTCACGGCGCTGGCCAGCGCCCGGGTCGAGGTGATGAGCGCGCTGGTCAGCTTCGACCGGGTGTTCGAGGTGCTCGACCTGGTCCCGCTGATCCGGGAGAAGGCGCAGCCGCGGCGGCTTGCGGACGGGCCGGTGTCGGTGGAGTTCGCCGATGTCCACTTCGCCTACCCTTCGGCGGACCGGGTGTCGCTGGCCTCGCTGGAAGAGGTCGCGAAGCTGGACCAGCGCGGCGGAGCGGAGGTCCTGCACGGGGTGTCGTTCCGCGCCGAACCGGGTCAGATGGTGGCACTGGTCGGCTCGTCGGGCGCCGGGAAGTCGACCATCGCGCAACTGCTGCCCCGGCTCTACGACGTCGACGAGGGTTCCGTGCGGCTCGCTGGAGTGGACGTCCGCGAGCTGTCGTTCGACTCGATCCGCGACACGCTGGGAATGGTCACCCAGGATGGGCACCTGTTCCACGACTCGATCCGGGCGAACTTGCTGCTGGCCCGTCCGCAGGCCGATGACGACGAACTGTGGGACGTGCTGGGACGGGCCCGGCTCGGCGAACTCGTCGCGGCGCTGCCCGACGGACTGGACACCGTCGTCGGCGAGCGCGGCTACCGGCTCTCCGGCGGTGAGCGCCAGCGGCTGACGATCGCGCGGCTGCTGCTCGCCCGGCCCCGGGTGGTGATTCTCGATGAAGCCACCGCACACCTGGACTCCACCTCAGAGGTCGCCGTACAGGAAGCGCTGGGTGAGGCGCTCGCAGGGCGAACCGCGGTCGTGATCGCGCACCGGCTGTCCACCATCCGGGCTGCGGACGTCATTCTCGTCGTCGAGAACGGACGGATCGTGGAACGCGGCACCCATCGCGAACTGCTCGACGCGGGCGGGCGCTACCAAGAGCTGTACCGGACCCAGTTCGACCAGCCCACCGTGCTGGAACCGGTGGTGACCGCCTAGCCGACGATCCGGGTCAGCTGCGCGGACAGGTGCGGCTGCATGGGCAGGCCACGCAACGCCCGCTCCTCGACGTAGGCCAGCTGGCCGTCATCCAGGATGCCGTAGAGCCGGGCGGCCTCGGTGGTTTCCCGGGCCGAGTCGGAGCGGAACACCGCGTCTGTGCTCAGCTCCCACGAACTGTCGGTGGTGGCGCCGCCGTACCAGATCTCGCAGATGCCGAACATGTGGGCGAGGATCACCTCGATGGTCCCGTCCTCGTCCATCCGCCACCACCCGACCTCCCGAGCCGCCGGGCGCAGTACCTCACCGGTGGGGCTGAGCAACCACGACCGCGCCTCGTAGATCAGGAACGGCCTGCCGTCGTGCGCGAAGGTGACCTGCTGACCATAGGGGAACTCACCGAGCAGTGAGGGGTACTGGGCCAGGCCCTCCCCCCGCCATACTCCGATCAGCGGAGCCAGTGACTCACACTGCGGGTGCAACGCCACGCCGCGCCCCAGGCTGGCGGAGTCCATGCCGACCGGGAGATCGTCGAACTGTGGCAGATCGCGATCGGCTGCGTCACTCGATCCGACTGGGGAAGTGTCGCTCATCGTTCCTCGGTGAACAGTCAGGACACCACAACGCCGAACGGGGCGTTCAGCGCGTCGGCGCCGATCAACAGGATGGGCCGATCAACAAGATCAGCCGATCGACAAGATGGGCCGATCAACGGGTTGGATTGTAGACCGGGTCGTCGCGGAGCGTACTGCGCAGGCGGGTGCCATGACCACCGTCTGCTCTGACGGTGTCCGACCGCTGCGCCGAGACCGCCCGTGACCCAACAGGTTCTGCCCGGTCGTCCACCGGGCAAAGTCACCGGGAACCCCGGGTACCGGTGCACCGTCTCATCGCCGCCCCTCCGCCGAACCGCGGGGAGGACGCCGCCCGAGGGCCGAACCTGACGGGCGGGCACGCCGCCCGGCCGTCACCGGACACCTTCCCCCGCCCGGTGACGGCCTGGCCGGGCACGCAGCGCACACACCTGACCGGGTGGCAACGCTCCCTCAGAGTTACCCCGGAAGGGCCTGCAAGCTCCTCGGGAAAGCAGTACGCTTACAAATGATTACCGAGGGGAGTAATGATTACCGAGGGGAGTGAAGTGTCGTGCGTTTTACCTACCACGTTGTGGTAGCACTGATGCTAGCCATCAGCGGCACGTTGCTGACCGGGACGGTGGCGATGGCGCAGCAGTCCGCAGTGCCGTGCTCGCAGGCGGCGGTGGCCTGCGTGGACCTGGCCTCCGAGCAGGCGTGGCTGGTGCAGAACGGGCAGATCGTCTATGGGCCCACGCCGATCACGGCCGGTAAACCTTCCGCGCAGACCCCGGTCGGCCGGTTCACGGTGCGCTGGAAGGACAAGAACCACCGCAGTTCGGCGTTCAACAACGCGCCGATGCCGTACTCGGTGTTCTTCACCAGCACCGGGGTCGCCTTCCACGAAGGCAGCCTGAAGCGCCAGTCAGCCGGGTGCATCCACCTCGGGCACAATGCCGCTGTCACGTTCTACAAGCGCTTGGCGGTGGGTCAGGTCGTCGAGGTCGTCAGCAACTGACTCGTCAGCAATTGGCTCACGTCGGCGAGGCGAGTGTGCACAGCGCGGAGAGTAATTCGCGCAGAGCGTGCCCCCGGTGCGACATGGCGTCCTTTTCCGCGGAGTCCAGTTCAGCCGAAGTACGCGTTTCCCCGTCCGGCACGAAGATCGGGTCGTAGCCGAATCCGTTGCTGCCACGTGGCGCGGTGGTCAGCGTGCCGCGCCACTCCGCTCGCGCCACCAGGTCCTGGACCTCCTGGCTGAGCGGCACGACCAGTGCGGCGACGCAGACGAACGCCGCGCCCCGGCGGTGGTCCGGGACATCCCGCACCTGGTCGAGTACCAACCGCAGATTGGCGGCGTCATCACCGTGGCGCCCGGCCCAGCGGGCCGAGAGCACCCCCGGCATACCGTTCAGCGCATCCACCGTCAGACCCGAATCGTCCGCCACGGCAGGCAGACCGGTGGCCGCCGCCGCATCCCGTGCCTTGGCCAGCGCGTTCTGCTCGAACGTGGCTCCCGTCTCGGGGGCCTCCGGGAACGCCGGCAGGTCGGCGAGCCCGAGCACCTCGATCCCCCCGATACCCGACAACGCCAGAATCCGGCGTAGCTCAGCGAGCTTTCCGCCGTTGCGCGTGGCCAGCAGCAGCTGCACCCCGGTTGGCTGTCGTTCGAGACCGCCGAAACCGGGGTTGGTAGTCCTTGAAGAGCCGCCCGGTTGAGGGGTCACGACCCTGACCGGGGCAGCTCACCGGGGTAGGGCTCGGTCAACACCTTGGCCTGTAGCACGGCCAGCTCCCGGCAGCCCTCCAACGCCATGTCCAGCATCTGGTCCAGGGTGGACCGCGCGAAGGTGGCGCCCTCCCCGGTGCCCTGTATCTCGACCAGGGTTCCGGTGTCGGTGGCCACCACGTTCATGTCGACCTCGGCACGGGAGTCCTCCTCGTAGGCGAGGTCCAGCCGGACCCGGCCTTCCACCACACCGACGCTGACCGCGGACACCGTGCAGGACAGCGGCTGCGGGTCCGCCAACCGCCCGGCCGCCCGCAACCAGCTGACCGCGTCGGCCAGCGCGACGTAGGCGCCGGTGATCGCCGCCGTCCGGGTGCCGCCGTCGGCCTGGATCACGTCGCAGTCCAGCGAAATGGTGTTCTCGCCCAGCGCGGACAGGTCGATGCAGGATCGCAGGGCGCGCCCGACCAGCCGGCTGATCTCGTGAGTGCGTCCGCCGAGGCGGCCCTTGACCGATTCCCGGTCGCTGCGGGTGTGCGTGGCAGAGGGCAACATCGCGTACTCGGCGGTGAGCCAGCCCAGGCCGGAACCCTTGCGCCAGCGCGGTACCCCTTCGACGACACTCGCCGCACAGAGCACCCGGGTCCGGCCGAACTCGATCAAGACCGAGCCGGCGGGCCACTGCTGGTAGCCCCGTGTGATGCGCACCTCGCGCAGTTCGTCGTCGTTCCTGCCATCGGCTCGTGCCACCGTGTCAGCGTACCCACGGGTTCGCGTAACGCGGTCCTTACCCACCGGCCGTAGGGTCTACCGGTGATCTCGGTACAGCAACTGATGACGATCGACGGGCTGCCGGTGCACCCATTGGTCGTGCACGCCGTGGTGGTGCTGCTCCCGCTGTCCGCGGTGGGGGTCGTTCTGATCGCGCTTCGCCCGCCATGGCGGCGTCGCTACGGCGCCCCGGTCGCTGTGCTGGCGGTACTCTCCGTCGCCGCCGTCCCGGTCGCCCAGCAGACCGGGGAGCAACTCAAGGCCAGGCTCGACGCGACGCAGAACCCGCTGATCAACCAGCACGCCGAGCTCGGTGGCACCTTGCTGCCGTACGCGATCGTCTTCGGGGTGCTCGCGGTGGCGCTGGTGCTCATCGGCCCGGTGGCCGATCGCAGGCGGCTGGTCCCGGAGAGTGCAGCCCCAGAGAGTGCTGCCCCGGAGGGGGGCGTGCCGGAGCAGGGCCCGGCCGGGGGGCGCGGCCCGCTGCGAGTGCTGGTCGTCGTGATCGCGGCACTCGCGGTGCTCAGCGCGGTGGCGACCACGGCACAGGTGATCCGGATCGGGCACAGCGGGTCAGAAGCGGTGTGGGAAGGCATAGGCACCAGCTGAGTGACCACCCCGGGTGACCCAGATGTCCCGAGGCTCAGATGTCGTAGTCCGCACCGGCCCGGACCAGCTCGACCGGCCCGTCGAAGACGTCCTTGGCCTCGGCGAACACCTGCGCAGCGGCGGTCCACGGGGGCACGTGGGTGATCAGCAGCCTGCCGACTCCCGCCGCCGCCGCTGTCTTTCCGGCGTCGAGGCCGGAGAGGTGCACCCCGCGCGGATTCTCGGCCCGATCAGGCCAGGACGCCTCGGCGAGTAACACGTCGGCGCCGGTAGCCAGCTCGACCAGCGACTCGCAGGGCCCGGTGTCACCGGAGTAGACCAGGGTCCGGCCTTCGTGGCCGACCCGGATCGCATAGGCCTCGCAGGGATGGTCGACCGGCGCGACCCTGATATCGAGCGCCCCGATCCGGATCGGGCCACTGAACGGGCGGAAGTCGTACACGTCGGACAGGTCGGCGCCGGCCCGTTCCGCGGCGCTGGGGGCATAGGCGGCGGCCAGCCGATCGGCGAGCTGCGAAGGGCCGTGCAACGCCAACGGCCGCTCGGGCGTGTGCACCGGGTGGTAGCGGCGATAAACGGTCAGCGCCGAGACGTCAGCGCAGTGGTCCGGGTGCAGATGGGACAGGACCACCCCGTCGAGCTCACCGGGGTCGATGTGGCGTTGCAGGGCACCGAAAGATCCGTTGCCCAGATCGAGCACCACGGTGCTGCCGCCCGCTCGGACCAGATAGCCGGAACCGGGCGACTCCGGACCGGGGACGCTGCCGGAGCAGCCCAGCACCGTGAGCAACATCAAGCTATCCTAATGAGCTCGGCCGGCTCAGTCCGGGACCGGCTCAGTCCGGGACGGGCGCCGCCGTCACCGGCCCCACCAGGGTCGGTCCGAGGAAGCGGCGGGCCAGCCGGGCGAAGGATGCGGGATCCCCCGTGGCGGTGAACCGGTGCTCGGATTCGGCGTGGCCGGTGCGCTGCAGGTCGGCCTCGGTGAGTACCCGTAGCACGTCCTTGGCGGTTTCCTCGGCACTGGACACCAGCGTCACCCCGTCACCCATCACGATCTGCAGCACCCCGGTGAGCAGCGGATAGTGCGTGCAGCCCAGGACCAGGGTGTCCACCCGGGCCTGCTGCAGCGGCTCGAGATAGGCCTGGGCCAGGCCGAGGATCTGCCGTCCCGACGTGGTGCCGCGTTCGACGAAGTCCACGAACCGGGGGCAGGCCACTCCGGTGACCTCGATGTGCGGGGCGGCGGCGAATGCGTCGTGGTAGGCGCGAGACGAGATCGTCGCCCGGGTTCCGATCACTCCGACGCGGCCGGAGCCGGTGACGGCCGCGGCGCGGCGCACCGCGGGGCGCACCACCTCCACCACCGGGATCGGGTAGCGCTCCCTGGCATCGGCCAGGCAGGCGGCCGACGCGGTGTTGCAGGCGATCACCAGCAACTTCACCCCGGCGTCGACCAGCTCGTCGGCCACCGCCAGCGCATGGGAACGGACCTGCGCGATGGGCAACGGGCCGTAGGGGCCGTTCGCGGTGTCCCCGACGTAGTGCAGTAGCTCCCCCGGCAGCTGGTCGGCGATCGCCCGCGCCACCGTCAGCCCGCCGACCCCGGAGTCGAAGATCCCGATCGGGGCACCGTTCACCGGCTGCGCACCCCGGTGTAGTGAGTCCGGTCAGCGCCCGCGACCAGCCGGGCAGCCAGGATCCCGCCCGCCGCACCGAACAGGTGGCCCTCCCAGGAGATGCCCGGATTGCCCGGCAGCACACCCCACAGGATTCCGCCCCAGACCAGGAACAGCACCGCGGCGAGCGTGATCTGCGCCGCGCTGCGCGCGAAGAAACCGCGAGCGAGCAGGAACGTCATCCAGCCGAACACCAGGATCGAAGCGCCGATGTGGTCGCCCCCGGGCGCGATGAGCCAGGTGCCCAGGCCACCGATGACCCACACCATGGCGGTGACCGCGGCGAACTGGCCGACGCCACCCGCCAGCACCAGGAACCCCAGCACCAGGACCGGCAACGTGTTGGCCGCCAGGTGCTGCCAGCCGGCGTGCAGCAGCGGAGCCCACAACACACCGGAGAGGCCATCGAGGGTTCGAGGCCGGATACCGTCCTTTTGCAGGGCGCCGCCAAGGACCGTGTCTGCGGCTTCCACCAGGTAGAGCAGGCCGGTGAACGCGGTGATCACCATCGCGGCCTGCCCGGGGCGAGCCGGGAGAACCCGTGGGCGGTTACCTCCTCCGGAGGTGTCGGGCACGGCCTGCACGCTGACCGAGGCTACCCGTGTTGGTGCCGTGTTGGCGCCCGATGAGCTCGTACCGGGAGTCTAGGTTGGGCCACGTGGCGTTGGAGGTCGCGGTCGGAGGTCGGACGACGACCGGCGCCGGACCCGTCTGGGATGTCACCAGTGGCACCGTGCTCTGGGTGGAATTCGGTGGCGAGGTGGTGCACCGGTTCAACCCGGCCACCGGGCACGACGATCCGCTCGGACTGCCCCAACCAGTGGCGGCCGCCAATCCCCGGCGGCTCGGCGGGCTGGTGCTGACCTTGCGCGACGGTGTCGCCGTGCTGGATCCGGACGGCACGCGTCGCTGGCTGGTCTATTGGGCTCGCGAGGGGGTGGCGGGCACCGCCGCCGCGGTCGACCGGGCGGGACGGCTCTGGGTGGCGACGGCCGGGGACGGCGCGCTACTGCGGATCGAGCCCGACGGCACGGTTCGGCTCGCGCTGCACGGCGCGGACGTGTCCGCGATCGCCTTCTCCCCCGATGCGGGCACCATGTACCTGGCCGACATGGCGGGTGAGTTCCTCGTCGCGGCCGACTTCGACCCGCAGGCCGGTGAGGTCGGTCCGCGCCGTCCGTTGCGTCCCGCGCGAGGTGGGCCCAGCACGCTGTGCGTCGACGTCGAGGGCTCACTCTGGGTCACTGCCCGCGACGGGTCCGCGATCCGCCGCTACCGGCCCGATGGCTCGCCGCAGCAGGCCATCACGATCGGCGGGGCCCATCCCACGGGGTGCACATTCGGCGGCACCGGGCTGACCGACCTCTACCTCACCGCAGCGCCGCAGCGCCAGGCCGCGACATCATCCGGGCCCCTGCTGGTGATCCCCGATGCCGGCGAGGGCCTGCCCACCCCCGTCTTCGCCGGCTGAGCCCACGAGGCGCGCCCGGTACCTGGTCAGCGGCTCATCACCGTCAGCCGCCTAGCTCCGTCGCAGCGCGCTCGACCATGGCTACTACTTGCTCCCCGGCCAGTGCGGCTCCGCGGAGTACCTCGAATGCCCGGATGATCGTTGAGCGCGTTGCACCTGTGGACCGCCGGGGGCGGACAACAGTGCCGTTCACCGATGACAAACTGCCACTGCCGCCCCGATTCGCGTAGGAGTTCCTGGCGCTTGGCCCGCGCGGCGATGATCCTGTCCAGTTCCGCGTCCGAGGCACCTTTGGATCGCGCGCTTCCGGGCAGCTCAAGCAGTGCCCGGGAGTAGGCGGGGATCTGGATAAGGCCGGGGACGAACGCTGGTTGATACTCGCCGATGCGGGTGGCGGCAGTGTCCATCGCGCCGATATGCGCCTGCCTCCCAGCCAGTACGCCGCGTTTCACCAGGTCTGCGGTAGAGGTGTAGTCGACACGAGCCGCCGAAAGCATGTTGATCAGCACCTCGGTCTCCTCCTCCGATGCGCCGGTGTGCAGAGCCCAGACCCGTAGATCGTCCTCGGACGGCAGTTGAGTCCCGGTCTCCAGCCGGGACACCTTGGGTTGCACCCATCCGGTTCGGCGAGCCAGTTCAGCGCCGGAGGGCATCGCAGCTTCTCTCAGCGTCGCAATGCCGCTGCCACACGCACCCGCCGCGGATTCAGTCGGGTCACCGCACGGAGGGCACGCGTCGGGCCAGTTCGGGCCGCTCGCTGACGTATGCGGCCCAAGGCTGAGCGGAGCGCAGCGGGCCTTCGCCGAGCTGATGGACTGGCTCGGCGGCCACCCCCTGAGCATCCGCCTCGTCCTCCCCCACCTCGACACCACCGACCCCCCAAGTGCTGCTGGCCGCGCTGCCCGGGACCACCCCCCAGGCCGCCGGGATGGGATTGCTCACACCGCTGGGTAGGGACATATACCAGATCCACCCCGCCCTGCCGACCTACCTGCACGAACAATGGCGCCGCGAAGACCCCGACGCCGGCCCCCAGCAGCGCGCCGCCGCCGCTGTACTGCTCGAGGCCTACGCCGCACTTGGAGTGTGGCTTTACCAGCAGATCACCAGCGGCGACGGCACCCTCGCGGTCATGGTCCTCGACCGACAACGACGCACCCTCGGCACCCTGCTGGGAAACGCACTGGACCACGGCCTGTGGCTCCAGGCTCAGGCACTCGCCCAGCCACTCAACGAGTACTGGCAGCTCCGGGGGCTGCACGACGAAGCCCGAGGCTCGGTCGACCGGGCCCGCTTCGCCCTCGCGCGACCGGGCACGCGAAGCCGTCACCACGATCTCGTAACTCACCACTGAGGCGATGCGTACCCGGCCAGCGCCGGGAGGACAACACCGCTGACGGCTCGCACGATCGGCCGATTCCCCACTCCATGATCCACTCGTCTCATGTGGATAACCCGTGAGTGGCGATACGAGCTATAACACGAGCTATAACTCGCATCAGCACTCACAGGGGCTACGCCCAGAGCTGGCCGTCAAGCCGGGCGGCGGCCTCCTCGAGATCGCCGGAATAGGCCCCGGTGGACAGGTACTTCCAGCCGCCGTCGCAGACCACGAACACGATGTCCGCGGCCTCCCCCGCGCCCGCGGACTTCTCCGCGACCGACAGCGCGGCGTGCAGGATCCCCCCGGTGGAGATGCCCGCGAAGATGCCCTCGGTCTCGAGTAGCTCACGGGTGCGGCGCAGCGCGTCGTAGGAGCCGACGGAGAACCTGCCGGTGAGCACGGACGGGTCGTAGAGCTCCGGCACGAAACCCTCGTCGAGGTTGCGCAATCCGTAGACCAGCTCCCCGTACCGCGGTTCGGCCGCGATGATCTGCACGTCGGGCTTGCGCTCGCGCAGATAGCGGCCCACCCCGACCAGGGTGCCCGTGGTCCCCAGCCCGGCGACGAAATGCGTCACGGAGGGCAGATCGCGCAGGATCTCCGGGCCGGTGGTGCGGTAGTGCGCGCCGGGGTTGGCCGGGTTGCCGTACTGGTAGAGCATGACCCACTCGGGATGGGCGGCGGCCAGTTCCTTGGCTCGCGCCACCGCCTGGTTGGAACCGCCCGCCGCGGGCGAGAAGATGATCTCCGCGCCGTACGCTTCGAGCAGCTGACGGCGCTCGATCGAGGTGTTCTCCGGCATCACGCAGACCAGCCGGTAGCCCTTGAGCTTCGCCGCCATCGCCAGCGAGATGCCGGTGTTTCCCGAGGTCGGCTCCATGATGGTGCAGCCCTTGGTGAGCCGCCCGGATCGCTCGGCGTCCTCGATCATCGCCAGGGCGGGACGGTCCTTCACCGAGCCGGTGGGATTGCGGTCCTCCAGCTTGGCCCACAATCGCACCTCCGGTGTGGGTGACAGGCGGGACAGGCCCACCAGCGGGGTGTCACCGAGCGCTTCGAGCAGTGACTCGTAGCGGGCCATTGCGCTCCCTTCGGTCGCGCTCACGGGCGACGTCTCAGTGCGGCGGCACTGCTACGGCATTCACCGGCGCGTCAGCGACCCCCACCCGCGACTGCAGGCAGGATGGTCACGTTGTCGCCGTCCTGTACCACGGCGCCGAGGCCCCCGGAGAAGCGCACGTCCTCGTCATTGACGTAGACGTTGACGAAGCGGTGCAGGGATCCTTCGGTCACCAACCGGGCCTTGATGCCGCCGTACTTGCTCTCCAGGTCCTCGATCACCTCCCCGACATTCGAACCGGAGGCCTCCACGGATTTCGCCCCATCGGTGTGGGTGCGCAAGATCGTGGGGACGGAGACGGTGACGGCCATTGTCGGATCCTCCTGTGGGTACGGGCAGCTCACCAGGGGTAGACGCGGGACCGCCTCAGGTCATTCCGGGGGCGGCGGCGCGGGTCAGCGCGTGTCAGGGACGTCGTCGGCGCCGGTGTGGGAGAACATGTACGACTCGACGACCTCGACCGGCTCCTCGGTGATCTCACCGTCGATGATCCGGTAGGACCGCAACTCGTGCACATCGGGATCGCGCGTGGAGATCAGCACGTAATGTGCCTCGGGATAACCGGCTATCGAGACATCGGTGCGTGAAGGGTAGGCCTCGGTGGCGGTGTGGGAGTGGTAGATCACCACCCGTTCCTCGTCCCGGGCCTGCAGCTCGCGCTCCAGCCGGAGGTCTTCCATCGAGTCGAATCGATAGAAGGTCGGCGAACGCTCGGCGTTGACCATCTCGATGAACCGCTCCGGACGTTCCGAGCCGGCCGGTCCGGCGAGCACCCCGCACGCCTCGTCCGGATGGTCCCGCCGGGCATGCGCCACCATCGCGTCGACGAGGTCCTGGCGGATGGTCAGCACAGCGACCATCCTACGTGCCGGTCCCTGCACATCGAGTGTCGGTGACGTGCGCTCCTGCTCATCCGGCCACGGCGTTGATCAGCGACTCCTGCACCCAGGTCAGCCAGTGGTAAACACCGAGGTGGGGTGCCCGGTGGTCGTCGGGGGGAAGGTCGTCCGGAGTGTCCTCGGTGATCTCGAGGACGGTCCCCAGCGCGAGCCGGACGTCGTTGAGCGCCGACAGCCACGCCTGCGCCTGCTCGTCGGTCAGCCGCACCCGGCCGCCGCCCGGTGGGCAGGTCGCGAGGACCACTTCGGCCACCCCGTCCTTGGCGGCCAGCAGCTCGGGCTCGTGCAGCGAGCGCAGGCCGCCCGACAGCGCCGCATCCTCCCGATGGAAGTCGGGCAGCAGCCGGGCCAGTACCTCGTCATCGGGCGCGGTGGCCGGTCCCGTGGTGATGCCGGTGAGTTCGGTCAACTCGTCCTGCGGCGCCGCCGCGATCCGCGCTCCGAGCATCTCCCGGACCTGACCGATCAACCCGCGAAGCAGTTCCGACTCCTGCGCAGACAACGTGGCCGACACCAGCCGACCGCTGCGCCGCCAGCCGTTCACGCATCCTGCTGCATGGTCGCCCAGAGTCCGGCGCCGTGCAGCTTCACGACGTCGGTCTCCACCTTGTCGCGGGAACCCTTGGTCACGACGGCTCGGCCCTTGTGGTGCACATCGAGCATCAACTTGGTCGCCTCGTCGCGGCTGTACCCAAAGAGCTTCTGGAAGACGTACGTGACGTAGGACATCAGATTCACCGGATCGTTCCACACAATCGTCAGCCACGGTCGATCCTCGGCCCCGACCTCGTCTACCACAGGGTCGACCTGGGTTTTGTCCAGTTCGACGGGTGTCATGCGCCTATGTTCTCAGAAGAAGGGAGACCTGGGGCCACCCATAGGCTCCGCAGATGCAGACTCGGGCCGACGGCAGCACGGCACTGCTCACCGACCAGTACGAGCTCACCATGCTCGCCAGTGCGCTGGCCGACGGCTCGGCCGCCCGGCGCAGCACCTTCGAGGTGTTCGCCCGCGGATTGCACGGCCGCCGCTACGGCATCGTCGCCGGTACCGCGCGGTTGCTCGACGCGATCACCCGGTTCCGGTTCGGCGACGACCAGCTGGCTTTCCTTGATCGGATCAGCGGGCTGGACCGGCGCACCCTGAACTGGCTGGCCGGGTATCGGTTCGACGGCGACATCGACGGCTACCCCGAGGGCGAGCTGTACTTTCCCGGTTCTCCCGTGCTGACGGTGACCAGCAGTTTCGCCGACGCCGTCGTGCTGGAGACCCTGGTGCTCTCGGTGCTCAACCACGACAGTGCGGTGGCCACTGCGGCAGCCAGAATGGTGCACGCCGCGGCAGCCAGGCCGCTGACCGAGATGGGCGGTCGGCGCACCCATGAGGAGGCCGCGGTGGCCGCCGCGCGCTCCGCCTACCTGGCAGGTTTCAGCGCCACATCGAACCTGGAGGCGGGCCGGCGCTACGGCATCCCCACCGCGGGCACCGCGGCGCATGCGTTCACTCTGCTGCACGACAGCGAGGCGGCCGCGTTCACCGCTCAGGTGCTGGCGCTGGGCACTGACACCACACTCCTCGTCGACACCTACGACATCACGGCGGGAATCGCCACTGCCATCGACGTGGCAGGCCCCGGCCTGCAGGCGATCCGGATCGACTCGGGCGACCTCGGTGAACTGGCCCGGCAGGCCCGCGAGCAGCTCGACCGGCTGGGCGCCCCTGACGTGCGGATCGTGGTGTCCGGCGACCTGGACGAGTACTCGATCGCGGCGCTGCGGGCCGAATCGGTGGACGCCTACGGGGTGGGCACCTCGGTGGTGACCGGCTCGGGCGTTCCGACCGCGGGCATGGTCTACAAGCTGGTGGAGGTGGACGGACGCCCGGTGGCCAAACGCAGCACGGCCAAGGTCACCCGTGGTGGTGCGAAGAGCGCGCTGCGCAGGTACAAGCCCAGCGGCACCGCCGTCGAGGAGGTCGTGTTTCCCCGGAACCGCCAGCCTGTGCCGGGGCGCCATGACCGGATACTGCCGGTGCCGCTGGTGCGGGCCGGGCGGCCGGTGGCTGCACCGCCCGCCCTCGAGGAAGGCCGCGAACGCGTCCGGGCCGCACTGGGCAGCCTGCCGTGGGAGGGCCTGAAGCTCTCCCCTGGGGAACCGGCCATCAGCACCGAGTTCGCCTGATCCACTGTTGCACCCACGGTGATCGTTTCGATCCCAGCGGTAACAGTCTGGAGCCGTTCCCGATGAGCTAAGGGAAAGCAACCCTCAGTGGCAGCGCCCGGGCGCAGAGAAGCGGGGAGCGACATGAAGCAGAAAGTCTCCCGCAGGGGTATCCACATCGTCGACGAGTCCCCCGCCGCGTCGCTGGACGAGCTGCGAGCCGCGATCGTGATGCTGCACGCCGAGCTCGACGCCTCGGACGTCAGCGAACCCACGGGGCCTGGGTTCCGAGACCGGCTCCGGGAGATCACCGCGGAGCTCGACGGGGCGCATCCCGAGGGTGCGACGGTCCGGGCCCGCTGGAACCAGGTGCGCGAACTACTCGAGCCCGCACGCCACCGGGCCCACATCGTCCAGATCACCGGCTTGATCGCGGCCGTCTTCGATATCCCCTCTTCCTTCATCCCGACTTCGACATCTGCTGACGCACCGCCCCGGAGCGACACGCTGTAGCGTGGGTCGCCGTGTCAGCGCCCACCGATGCCCGGAACTCCGCGGCTCGGGACTCCGCGGCCCGGGACTCCGCGGCCCGGGACTTTGCGGCTCCGAACGAGGCCATGCCCGATATCGGGGCGTTGCTCGCCGCGGCCGTGCGCGCGGTGGGCGGAACCGAGCGGCCCGGACAGGTGCTGATGGCCGACGCGGTAGCCCGCGCGATCCGGACCGGGGAGCACCTCGCGGTTCAGGCGGGCACCGGCACCGGCAAGTCGCTGGCATACCTGGTGCCCGCCATCCGGCACGCTGTCGCCGAGGACGCCTGCGTGGTGGTCTCCACCGCGACCATCGCGCTGCAACGTCAGCTGGTGGATCGCGACCTGCCCCGGCTGGCCACCGCACTGGAGCCGCTGCTGGGTAGTGCCCCGAGCTTCGCGATCCTCAAGGGACGGCGCAATTACCTGTGCCTGCACCGGTTGCACACCGGCCCGCCCGACGAGGGTGAGGACCTGTTCGAAGCGGCCTCCGCGTCGTCGCCGACGTCGATGGTGGGCCGCCAGGTCGCCCGGCTGCACGAGTGGTCCTCGGACACCGAGACCGGGGACCGCGACGAACTGGTGCCCGGGGTCACTGATCGCGCCTGGCGGCAGGTGTCGGTGAGCGCACGGGAATGCCTCGGTCTGGCCCGCTGCCCAGTGGGCAGCGACTGCTTCGCCGAGCGGGCCCGGGCCCGGGCCGGGCGGGCCGAGGTGGTGGTCACCAACCACGCGTTGCTGGCCATCGACGCGATGGGCGAGCGCCAGGTACTACCCGACCACGCCGTGGTGGTCGTCGACGAGGCACATGACCTGGTGGACCGGGTCACCGCCGCGGCCACCGAGGAACTGACCGCGGCCATGGTGGAGGTCGGGGCCCGCCGCTGCGGGCGGCTGATCGACCAGCAGGTCGCCGATGGGCTCGCCGAGGCGGGCGACGGGCTCGCGCTGCTGCTCGCCGATGCGCCGGTGGCCCGGTGGGACGCCCTCGGCGCCGCCGTGGCCGGTGCGCTGACCGCGGTGCGTGATGCCGCGCACCGGTGCATCACCGCGCTGGGCACCGAGCGCAGGGAGGATCCCGAGGCCGCCGCGGGCCGTCGGGTCGCGCTGGCCGCTCTGGAGCAGGTGCACTCGGCGGCGGCCCGGGTGCTGGTGTCCTTCCCCGACCACGAGGCCGAGCGTCGCGACGTGGTCTGGCTCGCCGACGAGACGGTGCGCGGGCGGGTACTGCGGGTAGCCCCGCTGACCGTGGGCGGGCTGCTGAGGAGCCGGTTGTTCGCCGAGCGCACCGTGGTGCTCACCTCGGCCACCCTCACCCTGGGCGGAACGTTCGACGCGCTCGCTGCGCAGTGGGGCCTGCCCCCGCAGCGACCGTCCCCCGCCCCCGCCACCGGGGCGGCGACCGAGCGGCCGCCGCCCGCCGACGACGACGAGGGCCCGGCCTGGACCGGCCTGGACGCCGGCTCGCCGTTCGTCCACCGGCGCGCCGGGATCCTCTACACCGCCGCACACCTGCCCCCGCCGGGCCGGGACGGGCTGGCACCCGCCTACCTCGACGAGCTCGACGCACTGGTCACCGCGGCGGGCGGACGCACCCTGGGGCTGTTCTCCTCGATGCGCGCGGCGCGGCAGGCGGCCGACGCGCTCCGGACCCGGCTGGACGTGCCGATCCTGTGTCAGGGCGACGACGCGACCGGCCTGCTGGTGCGGCAGTTCACCGAGGACGAGCCGACCTGCCTGTTCGGCACGCTGTCGCTCTGGCAGGGCGTCGACGTGCCGGGCCGGTCGCTCTCGCTGGTGGTGGTGGACCGCATCCCATTCCCCCGGCCCGACGATCCGCTCGCCTCGGCCCGGCAGCGCGCGGTGGCCGCCCGCGGCGGCAACGGCTTCATGTCCGTCGCCGCCTCGCACGCCGCGCTGCTGCTGGCTCAGGGCGCGGGCCGGCTGCTGCGGACGATGAGCGACCGCGGCGTGGTCGCGGTCCTGGACCCGCGGCTGATGACCGCGCGCTATGGTGACTTCCTGCGGGCCACGCTACCCCCGTTCTGGACCACCACCGATCCTGCTCTCGTCCGCGCCGCGCTGCGCCGCCTGGCCGCCTCGGCGGAGGCTCCGGCCTGATCCCTGAGCGCGTGCTTACGGGCTGGTAACTAGGGCTGCGCTGGTGCGGATGAAACGCGGGATGCTGGGTAACATTTTGGGAACTACTGACACCGAAGAACCGTTCTGCAAGAGGACTGGCCCACCAGTCGCGGCGGGAGGTCACTCATGCGCAGGCAGCCGCGCTCCGGCGGCAAGCGCCACGTGCTCCGGTGGGTTGCCGTCGCGGCGGTCTTCATCGTCGCGGCGGGCACTCTCGGCGTCTACCTGAAGTACCGGGCCGTCTACGACAGCATCACCCGCGTGACGGTGCCGTCCAAGGCCCTCGGCGACCGTCCGCCGGTGTACAGCACCACCTCGCAGAACATCCTGGTCTACGGCGATGACACCCGGACCGGCCTGACCCCGCACCAGCAGTACATCCTGCACGCCGGTCACGACCAGACCAACAACACCGACACGATCATGGTGGTGCACATCGCGCCCGGCCATCACCAGGTCACGGTGGTCAGCATCCCGCGCGACACCATGGTGCCGGTGTACGAGTGCGACAAGGGTCCCGGCTACACCGGCCAGCAGGCCAACCCGGCCGGCGTCGTGCAGATCAACTCGCTGCTCCAGATCGGCGGCCCGACGTGCCTGTGGAAGACCGTCGAGCAGGTCACCGGCATCCGCATCGACCACTTCATCGGCATCGGGCTGCTCGGCTTCGTCAAGGTCGTCAACGACCTCGGCGGCGTCCAGGTCTGCGTGCCCTTCAACGTGAACGACTCGATGTCCGGGCTGAAGCTCAAGGCCGGCGAGCAGCACATCAGCGGCATCCAGGCGCTGGCCTTCTGGCGGACCCGCGAGGATCTCGGTGACGGCTCGGACCTGGAGCGGATCCAGCGCGACCAGTTCATGTCGGCTCAGGTGGTCAAGGGCGTCCTGCACAGCGGCCTGCTGTCCAACCCGATCAAGCTGCTGAACGTGGTCAGCGACGCGGCCGCCTCGATGACCACCGACGCCGGCATGTCGGCCACCGACCTGGTCCACATCGGGCAGAGCTTCCGCGACCTGTCCGGCCAGAACGTGGAGTTCATCACCGCCCCGAACGAGCCCTGGACGCAGAACGCCAACCGCATCCAGCTCATGCAGCCGCAGGCCAGCGAGGTGTTCGGGGCCATCGCCCGGGACATCACCGTGCCGAAGGTCTCCGCTACCCCCGGGGCCAGCGCCCAGGCCCTCACCACCAGCCCGGCCAACGTCAAGGTCAAGGTGCTCAACGGGACCGGCATCGCGCGCCTCGCCAGCCAGGCGGCGGCCGGCCTGACCAGCCGCGGTTTCAGCGTGACCGGCACCGGCGACGCGCCGAACTTCTCCTACACCACCTCGGTCATCGAGTACGCCTCGCCCGCCGACATGGCCGCGGTGAACACCCTCAAGTCCGAGCTCACCAACGTCACCGCGCTGCGGGTGGCCAGCCTCGCCCCCGGCACCGTCGACCTGATCCTCGGCTCCAGCTTCACCGGCCTGGCCCCGCAGACCCCCCAGGCCGGCGCCACCCCCGCCGTAGCGTCCTCCACCCCCGCCTCCTCCGCCGGGTCCTCCACCCCGGCCTCCTCCGCCGCCGGGTCCCCCTCCTCCGCGTCCTCCTCCGCCGGGTCCTCCTCCGCGGGAGCGACCTCCTCCGCGAACCCCACCGCCTCCGCCTCTGGCGTGCCCGGCCTAGCCCAGGCCAACGGCGGCATCACCGCCGCCGCCGCCTGCACCGCCGACAGCGGCGCCTTCTCCGGCCCCCTCAGCCCCTGACCCCTCCGTAGCCCCTCAGCCCCTGACCCCTCCGTAGCCCCCTCAGCCCCTAGCCCGCTCCGCAGCCCTCTCAGCCCCTGACCCCCTGCGCAGCCCTCTCAGCCCCTGACCCGCTCCGCGGATCCTTCAGCCCCTGACCCCCTGCGCAGCCCTCTCAGCCCCT
>DASXOV010000214.1:0-8242 GCA_036494005.1 Pseudonocardiaceae bacterium
CATGGCGGAGGCGATGGTGTCCGCCTGGCATGCCGAGGTGCTCACCGCGTGGCCCGAGCTCGCTGACCGGTCGTTGCTGGCCCGCAGGCTGTTGGACGCCCAGCTGCTGTGGACCTGGCTGTGCACCTGGTGGCTGCTGCCGATGCCGCACCCGCGAACGTCGGCGGCGGTGCCCTCGCTGCAGCCGGACTCGGCCACGACGGCCGACCGGGGCGGAGTGCTGGTCGATCGGTGGGAACGGCTGGCCGCAGAGGCCGAGCTGGTGGGGCGAGCCGAGACCGCCGGGCACGCATCGGCGGTGGGAGAAGGACTGCGGCGCCGATTCGGCATCGTGGGTGAAGCGCTGCCCCGGTACCCGGTTTTTCGCTGAGCCTTCCCGGGGGAGTGGCGGCGAGCACTGATCGTTCGCGAAGGCGTACCCAACGCGTTACATGTTTCTCACCCCCGTGGGGCCGTACCACGTGATCCTCTCAGGGTGACCGTGGAAGCCCTGTGCACCGCTCCTGTCATGCCCGGCCGCCGGGCCACGAATCTGGCCATTCTCGGCGACTCCACCGCAGTCGGCTTGGGGGACCCCTTACCCGCGGGTGGCTGGCGTGGATTCGGCCCGCTCCTTGCGGCTGCCCTGGGCACGACCGGCGAACTCCAGTACACCAACCTGGCCTTCACCGGCGCTCGGATGGCGTCGCTGCGGCATCGGCAATTGCCCGATGCTCTGGCCCAGCGACCCGACGTGGTGGTGATCCTGGCCGGAATGAACGACACGCTGCGGTCGGACTTCGATCCGGAGGCGGTGCACGACGATCTGGATGCCACGGTCAGCGCGCTGCAGGGCGGCGGCGCCGTGGTGCTGACCGCTCGCTTCCATGAGCACGAGCGGGTGTTCCGGTTGCCCGGCCCGCTGCGTCGAGCCCTGCATGATCGGGTGGAGCAGCTCAACGACGCCATCGCGCGGGTGGTGACCCGGCGTGGCACGCCGTGCCTCGACCTGCACCTGATGCCGGGCACCTATGACCTGGCGGCGTGGAGCGTCGACCGGCTGCACCCGTCCGAGCGCGGGCACCGGATGCTCGCCGACGGTTTCGCCACGCTGCTCGCCGATGTCGGGATCACCGTGCCGAATCCGGTCGACCTGGCCTGCTCCGGAGGTCGTGAGCTGACCATCGCGCACCACATCGCGTGGCTGGTGTGCCAGGGTGTGCCGTGGCTGGGTCGTCGCGGCCGGGATTTCCTGCCACATGCCGCTGCGGTGGTACTGCGCGACGTCTTCGGTCGCAGCGCAGCGGTACCGTCGCGGTGTGTCCGCAGATGACGCCCTGTTCGACGAAGGGCTGTTCGCCGCGCAGGCCGACGACCGCGCGCAGCGGCGGCTGGCCGCCTCGGCGCCGCTGGCGGTGCGCATGCGGCCGGTCACGCTGGAGGAAGTAGTCGGGCAGGAGCACCTGCTGGGTCCGGGCAGCCCGCTGCGCAGGCTGGTCGAAGGCGGGGCGGCGGCGTCGCTGATCCTCTACGGCCCACCGGGAACCGGGAAGACCACCATGGCCCGATTGGTCTCCCGGGCCACCGGCCGGCGTTTCGAGGCGCTGTCGGCGCTGTCCTCCGGGGTCAAGGAGGTTCGCGCGGTGATCGACGCGGCCCGGCGACGGCTCGGTCGTGAAGGCGGCGACGCCACCGTGCTGTTTATCGACGAGGTCCACCGGTTCTCCCGCACCCAGCAGGACGCGCTGCTCGGGGCCGTGGAGGATCGGGTGGTCCTGCTGGTTGCCGCGACCACCGAGAACCCGTTCTTCTCCGTGGTCTCGCCGCTGCTGTCCCGTTCGCTGGTGCTGCAGTTGCACCCGTTGTCCGATGACGACGTGCGCACCCTGGTGCGCCGGGCGCTCGCCGACCCGCGCGGTCTGGGCGGGGTGCTCACGCTGGTGCCCGCCGCTGAGGAGCACCTGGTGCGGCTGGCCGCCGGGGATGCCCGCCGGGCGCTCACCGCGTTGGAGACCGCGGCGGAGGCGGTGACGTCGCGCGGTGACTTTGTGCTCGATCTCGGCGACGTCGAGGCCGCGGTGGACCGGGCCGCGGTCCGCTACGACCGGGCCGGAGACCAGCACTACGACGTGATCAGCGCGTTCATCAAGGCGATTCGGGGATCGGACGTGGACGCTGCGCTGCACTATCTGGCCCGGATGATCGAGGCGGGCGAGGATCCCCGATTCATCGCCCGGCGGCTGGTGGTGCACGCCAGCGAGGACATCGGAATGGCCGATCCGTCGGCGCTGCAGGCTGCCGTCGCCGCCGCCGACGCCGTGCAGTTCATCGGGATGCCCGAGGGGCGGCTGGCACTGGCCCAGGCCACCGTGCATCTCGCCACCGCCCCCAAGTCCAACGCTGTGATCACCGCCATCGACGCCGCACTCGCCGACGTCCGGGCCGGAGCTGCCGGGCCGGTGCCGGTGCACCTGCGCGACGGGCACTACGCGGGCTCCACCCGGCTCGGTCATGCGCAGGGCTATCGCTACCCGCACGATGTGCCGGGGGGCGTGCTGTCCCAGCAGTACCCCCCGGACGCGCTGGTCGGACGTGACTACTACCTACCGAGCGAGCACGGCGCGGAACGCGAACTCGCCGAGCGGGTGCCCACGCTGCGCCGCATCGTCCGCGAGCAGGACTGAGCCGGCAGGCGGCGGCGAGACGCTCACCGCGCGCACTGCAGAGCCGACATGACGGCAACGGCGAAACGACTGCCCGGAACCTCGCCCACCACCCGGGCGGCGTCCGCCATGGTGTCCACATCGGACAACTCGGGAAGCATGCCCACCCGGAGTCCGGCGGCCCGCAACGCCCGCAGCGTCAGCTCACCGGTGTCCGGTGTCGACATCGGGACGTCGAGCAACACCCGCGCGTGCCGTGGATCGTGCAGCCCCAGGCCCCACCAGCCACCGTCGGCGGCCGGGCCGAGCACCGCGTCTGTGCCGCGCAGCGCCGCTGCGGCGTCGTCGAACAGTGCGCCGTGCACCTGCGGGGTGTCCATGCCGATCTGCAGCACCGGACAGCCGGCACGGGCGGCGTCGGCCTGCGCGTTGGCCAACCGCGTGGCGAAACAGCGTCCCCGCTGGCGCACCACGTCGCATCGCGCCAGTGCGGCCCGCAGCTCGGCTGACCGCTCGGCGTGGGCCAGCCGACCGGCCAGTGCCACCACGGTCCGGTACCCGGTGGTGGCGTCGAGGGTGTCCAGCAGGGCCGCCGCCGCGATGGCTGCGGCCTGCGCCGCGGTGGCCGGTGGGCACAGCCGGGTCTTCGCATACCCGGGGACGGGGGCCTTGGCCACCACCAGCAGCGTGATCGTCATCGCAGGACGGCGGCCATGTCCCGGACCGCGCGCAGGGTGCCGCGCACCGAACCGGACACCTTCGACCGCGTCCCTGCTGCTCTCGGCCGGTAGCACACCGGCAGCTCGCGCACCCGCCAGCCCGCTGCGCCCGCGCGTAGCAGCAGTTCGAGGGGATAGCCAAACCCTCGGTCGGCGACCCCCAGTGCGAGCAGATCGGTGCGGCGCGCGGCGCGAACCGGACCGATGTCGTGTACCGGCACCCCCCGCCGTCGGAGCAGTCCGGCGAGTACCGCATTGCCCGCTCTGGCATGCCACGGCCAGGCGCCCGCACCCGTCGGTACCCGCCGCCCGACGGTGAGTTCGGCCCGGCCGGTAGCCACCAGCGCCACGAGCGCGGGCAGTTCGGCGGGGTCGAGCGAACCGTCGGCGTCCAGCACGCAGACCAGCGCCGCACCGGCTGCCTCCAGACCGGTATGCACCGCGGCGCCGTACCCGCGGCGTCGCTCACGTACCACCAGTGCGCCGTGCGCCGCGGCGACCTCGGGCGAGCCGTCCACCGAGTCGTTGTCCACCACGATCGCCCGGTATCCGGCGGGCATCGCGGCCAGGACCGCAGGCAGCGCAGGGGCCTCGTCGAGACAGGGGAGGATCACGTCCACCGGTTCCATGCCACGCAACGTAGGCGTCCACGGTGGACGACGGTGGGTCACTGATCATTACGAGATGCTGACATGTGGGGTTCGCGCGCCGTCGTGCGCCGTAGCCTGCCGATGTGGGCACTTCCCCGTTCCCGCCCCAGTACCGGGAGGGCGCCGCCGGACGGGTGCTGGTCGTCGATGACGACCCGACCATCCGCGACGTCGTGCGGCGCTACCTCGAGCGGGACGGCCACGTGGTGATCCTGGCCGGAGACGGTGAGAGCGGCATGGCGCTGGCCGGGCAGCAACTGCCCGACCTGGTCGTTCTCGATCTGATGCTGCCCGGGATCGACGGACTGGAGATGTATCGGCGGTTACGGGCCCGGTCCGAGGTGCCCGTCGTGATGCTCACCGCGCTGGGGGAGGAGGCCGACCGGATCAGCGGTCTGCAGCTCGGCGCGGACGACTACGTGACCAAACCGTTCAGCCCAGCCGAGCTGGCGCTGCGGGTCATGTCGGTGTTGCGGCGCTCCCGGGCCACCCGGCCGGTGGTGGCCGCCGAGGCCCTGACCGACGGTGAGCTGGCTGTCGACGTGGCAGGCCGCCGGGCGTCGCGGGACGGCGCCGAGATGGCGTTGACCGGGCGGGAATTCGACCTGCTGTTGTTCCTGCTGCGCCATCGCGGGCAGGCGTTCACCCGCGCGCAGCTGCTGGATCGGGTGTGGGGGTGGTCGTTCGGTGATCACTCCACGGTGACGGTTCATGTGCGGCGGTTGCGGGAGAAGATCGAGGCGGACCCGGCCCGACCGGTCCGGATCGCCACGGTCTGGGGCGTGGGATACCGCTACGACGGGGCAGGCCCGTGCTGAGCGACGTGGCGCCCTACGCGCTGGGCTGCTCGTTGCTGGTCGCGCTGCTGGGTGCCTGGTTGCTGCACCGGGTGCTGCACCGGTCGCTGGCCACCGCGTTGCTGGTGCTGGTGCTGGTGCCGGTGGCCGCGACCATCGCCGGGGTGATCGGGGTCAGCGGGTTCATGTATACCCCTGAGCTCGGCCGGACCCTGCTGGTGTGTGCCCTGGTGGCGATGGTGACTGTGCCGGTTGCCGTGCTGCTGGGCCGGTCGCTGGCGCGGCGCAGCGTGTGGGAACGGGAGGCACGCACCCGGGAACGTGCCGCGGAGGCGTCCCGCCGTGAGTTGGTCGCCTGGATCAGCCATGACCTGCGCACCCCGCTGGCCGGTATTCGCGCGATGACCGAGGCACTGGCCGACGGGGTGGTGCACGAGCCAGCTGACGTCAAGGAGTACGTGCTCGGCATCGACCGGGAGGCGCGGCGGCTGGCGGGCATGGTCGACGATCTGTTCGAGCTGTCCCGGATCACCGCGGGCGCGGTGGCGCTGTCGCTCTCGGCCGTGGCGCTGGACGGGGTGGTCGACGAAGCGCTGGACGCCGAGCGGGTCGTCGCTGAGCGCAAGCGGGTGCGGCTGCAGGCGCGGGCGTTGGCGCGCCCTATCGTGCTGGGCAGCGATCCCGAACTGACCAGGGTGGTGCGCAATCTGCTGTCCAACGCGATCCGGCACACCCCCTCGGACGGTGCGGTGGTGGTCACCGTCGGGGTCGAGGGCGGTGAGGCCTGGCTGCGAGTGGAGGACAACTGCGGCGGGCTGCCCGAGCCCGAGTTGCACCGGGTGTTCGATGTCGGATACCGAGGGACGTCCGCGCGTACCCCGCAACCCGACGCCAGTGCACCCGCGGGCGCCGGGCTCGGGCTGGCCATCTCACGGGGCCTGGTGGAAGCACACCGAGGCCGGATCGAGGCCCGCAACCACGGCCCTGGCTGCCGCTTCGAAGTGCGCCTCCCCCTGGCGGTTTAACACCCTTCCGTGGAACCGCGATTTGGCTCCGATGTCCGTCGTAGTCCGTTGGACTACGACGGACGCCTAATGCACGGGGAAGGCGCCACTGGCGATCGTCCTGGTCATACTCCTGGTCCGGTTCGTCTCACCTCCTGGATCAGCCAGCCGTTGCCGTCGGGGTCGGTGAAGGAAAGGTAGGAGCCGTAGTCGCGGCGGTCGGGATCATGTCCCGGCGCCTGACCATCCGGCCCGTAATGGAAGACCTCGCTGACAGTGGTCCCCCGCTCGACGAGCTCGGCGCGGGCGGCGTCGATGTCGGAGACTGTCAGGTGCAGGCCCTGGAGGCTGCCGGCCGCCGCTGTGTTCCGCATGATGGTGATCGAGCACGCTGAGCCCGGCGGGGTCAACTGCACGACGCGAAAGTCCTCGCCTGCGCGGAAGTCGACGTCCACAGTGAAACCGACGTTCTCGGTGTAGAAGGTCTTGGCGCGGTCCATGTCCGCGACGGGAACCACCACGACTTCGAGCTTCCACTCCACGATGCGGCCTCCTGTGCTTGTTCGGTCGGTTCACCGACGTGGCTTGTCCGGTCGGTTCACCGACCTTGCACTGGATAGGCTGCCGCGTGGGTGGCGGGGTCGCGCAGTGGGTCGGTGGCGAAGGCGGCGACGCCGTCGGCGAAGCGCACCGTGGCGCGGAAATCGAGCAGCCGAGCCGCCAGCGCCGGGTCGGCCACCACATGCCGCACGTCGGCGGGCCGGGCACCACCGACGATCTTCGGCGCGGGTCCGCCGAGTGCCGCAGCCAGCTCAGCGGCGAGCTCTCCGACGGTGTGCGGCTCGCCGGAGCAGACGTTCACCGCGCGGAACCCGGGTTCGGGGGCCGCCAGGGCCAGCGCGTTCGCCCGCGCCACATCGGTCACGTGCACGAAGTCCCTGCGCTGCTTCCCGTCCTCCAGGACGGTGGGCGCTTCGCCGCGCTCCAGCGCCGAGCGGAACAACGAGGCCACCCCGGCATACGGGGTGTCGCGTGGCATCCGGGGGCCGTACACGTTGTGGTAGCGCAGCGCCCACACCGAGCCGCCGGTCTGGCGAGCCCAGGCTGCGGCCAGGTGCTCCTGGGCGAGTTTGGTCGCGGCGTAGGTGGAGCGCGGTTCGAGCGGCGCGTCCTCGCCGACCAGTTCTGGGCGTAGCGCAGCCCCGCAGCGCGGGCACATCGGGTCGTAGCGGCCCGCGTCGAGGTCGGCGGGCAGCCGGGGCCCGGGCCGCACCGGCCCGTGCTCGGCGCAGGAGTAGGCACCCTCGCCGTAGACGACCATCGAGCCGGCCAGCACCAGCCGGTGCACTGACCGGGCATGCATCGCGGCCAGCAGCACCGCCGTGCCGTAGTCGTTGTGCCCCGCATAGGCGGGCGCGTCGGAGGCGTCCAGTCCGTGGCCTACCATCGCCGCCTGGTGACAGACCGCGTCCACCCCGGTCAGCAACCTGCCCAGCGGCTCGCCGTCCCGGACATCGCCGTCGACGAACCGGTGCCGCCGCGTCCAATCCGGCCGGGTCACGCCGTGGGCCTGCGGCAGCAGCGCGTCGAGCACGACCACGTCATGGCCGGACTCCGCCAGCTGGTCGGCGATGTGCGAGCCGATGAACCCGGCTCCGCCGGTGACCAGTACCCGCATCCGTCGTCCTTCCCTCGTCAGGGCGGCCCTCGTCATGCCGGCCGAGACCAGTACCGGGCCCGGCCCAGCCGTAGCGCGTAGCCGGTGGCCGAGATCGCGAACAGCCCGCCGGTGATCGCGAGCCAGCTGCCGAGATAAGGCGCGGTGCCCTGGCCGGTGAAGAGCGGGTAGGCCAGGGGGAGCCGGAAGATGATCGGGGACCACACCAGTAGCAGGATCCCCGAGATCACCACCGGGAAACGTACGTGGTTGATCCACGGCACACCGAGCGGCTCGGCCCTCGGGTGCCGGCGAATCGCTATGACCAGGAGAAAATCGGCGACGGCGTAGACCGGGAACAACACGAGGTCGTGCAGGACCGCGCCACCCAGGAACCAGTACCCGACCCCCCACGGGCCGCCCGCGAACAGCCGCACGGCCACATAACCGGTCACCGCAAAGCCGGCGAGCAGGCCCAGCAGCCGCACCGTATCCCCACCCCGCATCACGACACCCCCGGAGAGAAGGTCATCCGGGATGCCCACTTGACGTTGTGCACCCCCGGTGCGGCCGGCACGATCACCCGGGCCGGATACCCGTGATCAGCGGACAGCTCGGCCCCATTGACCCGGAGCGCCAGCAGTGACAGCGGGTCGGCCACCTGGTTGGCCGCCAGCACGGCACTGCCGAACCCCCCGCCCCGTTGCAGCGACTCGACGAGCAGTTGGCGCCCCGGTGCGTCGACGCCGACCAGCCGGGCGAGATCGATCAGC
>DASXOV010000215.1:0-16465 GCA_036494005.1 Pseudonocardiaceae bacterium
CTCGGTGCTCGCGGTGCCGCCGATGTCACGGGTACGGGTGCGCTCGTCGGCCAGGCTGCGGATGATCGCGTCATCCAGGGTGGTGGCGGCCTCGTCGTGCCGGAGGTGGCGCAGCATGAGAACCACCGAGGCGAGCATCCCGACCGGGTTCGCCACACCCTGTCCCGCGATGTCGGGGGCCGAGCCGTGGACCGGTTCGAACATCGAGGGATGCTGGCGGGTGGGGTCGAGGTTGGCGCTCGCCGCGATCCCGATCGACCCGGCGACGGCGGCGGTCAGGTCGGACAGGATGTCCCCGAACAGGTTGGACGCCAGGATCACGTCGAACGAGCCGGGGTCGAGTACCACCTTCGCAGCCAGCGCGTCGATGTGCTCGGAGCGCCACTGCACCTGGGAGAACCCCATCGCGCGCCGGGTCACCACCTCGTCCCAGAACGGCATGGTGTGCACGATCCCGTTGGACTTCGTGGCCGACACGAGCTTGCCCCGCCGGGACGTGGCCAGTTCGAAGGCGAAGTCCGCGATGCGGGAGATCCCGGTACGGGTGAACACCGACTCCTGGATCGCCATCTCCTGCGGGAAGCCGCGATACATCCGCCCGCCGACCTCGGAGTACTCGCCTTCATTGTTCTCCCGGACGACCACGAGGTCCACGTCGCCGGGGCCGATCCCGGCCAGTGGGCTGGGCACCCCGGCGTGGGTGCGCACCGGTCGCAGGTTCACGTACTGCCGGAAGGTCCGCCGGATCGGGATGAGCAGCCCCCACAGCGACACGTGATCGGGCACGCCCGGCCAGCCGACCGCGCCGAGCAACACCGCGTCCTGCTTGTCCAGGGTTTCCAGCCCGCCCCCGGGCATCATCGCCCCGGTCTCGGTGTACCGACGGCACGACCAGTCGAATTCGGTGAACACCAGATCGAGCCCGCTCATCGCGTCCAGCACCTGCCTGGCCGCGTCCATCACCTCCACGCCGATCCCGTCGCCGGGCACCGCCGCTATCCGATGAACCATCGTTGCTCCTTCGGTGCTCGCTCCGGCCCGCTATCCGGGTTGTCAGGTGCCGCCCGGGTTGTCAGGTGCCGTAGTCGTTCGTGATGATCGCGATGACCCCGGGCTTCGCATTCGCGATGCCGGGGAAACGAGGTTCCACCCGCAGGTGGAACTCGGCGCCGACCGCCTCCGCGACGGCGCGCTGATCGGTGTCCGGCTGGTAGTACACGGTGGCCGTGGGGATCACACCCGCCGCGTAGTTGCCGACCTCCACGACCGTCCACCCCGCCGCGGTGAAGTCGCTCGCCGCCCGGGCGGCGAGGCCGTGGATCGTGCTGTTGTTGTAGACCCGCAACTCGCCGCGTCCATGCTGGTCCTCGGCGGGTCCCTGTTCAGCGGCGCCCTTACCGCCGGTGCCGGTGCCGTTGTCGCCGGTCGGCAGGTTGGAGCCGGTGCCGGGTGGAGCAGGCACGGCGGGGGCGGCAGGACCGGGTATGAACGGCACGGCGGCCGCGGGGCTTCGGGCCGGGACGGACGGTACGGGCCGCGCCGGCGCCGGGGCGGTACTGCCTGCCGCGGTTCGGCCCGAGCCGGCCGGGGTCCGGCCGCCCGCCGAGATCTGTTCTCCCCCGGTGACGACGACGCCCACCCCGATCAGCGCGGCGACCGCGCCCAGCCCGATCAGGGCCAGCCCGCCGGTCCGCAGCGGCCGACGGGCCCCGGTTCCTTCCGGCACGCTCATGACCCCTCAGCCGGTTCGATGTCGCTTCTGGTGCAGAGAGCTACTGGGAACGGCTACTGAGGATCGACCCCGAGCCGGCGAGCCGCCCTGGCCCGCTGGCGGCTGGCGCGCAGACGGCGTAACCGCTTGATCAACATGGGGTCGGCGGCCAGCGCCTCCTGCCGGTCGATCAAGCCGTTGAGGACCTGGTAGTAGCGCGTTGCGGACATGTCGAACAGCTCACGGATGGCCTGCTCCTTGGCCCCGGCGTACTTCCACCACTGACGCTCGAACGCCAGGATCTCGCGCTCGCGGTGGCTCAGACCCTCGCTCGGGTCTTCGATCGGGTGCAGCGCCTCTGCGGCGTCCATCACGCTCCTCGGGTCGCGATCCCCGCGGGCTGGGTCAGGCGGGGTGCCGCCGGAATAACAGCCCTGTGATTCCGGCGCCATTGAACCACGTGGCGGGCCGGTGAGGCCCGGATCCGCCCCTGCGCGTCCGTCACCGTTGCTTACAGGCACTGTGCTTACAGGCACTGTGCTTACAGGGTCGCAGCCGTGCCCGCCACCGCCGCTACTGTTCGGAGAATCATGACTGTTCGACCGATCCGGATCGTCGGCGACCCCGTGCTGCACACCCCGACCAGGCCGGTCACCGACTTCGACGCGGCGTTGCACGCCCTGGTACGCGACATGTTCGACACCATGGCAGCGGCCGATGGTGTCGGGCTCGCCGCCAATCAGATCGGCGTCGGACTGCGGCTGTTCGTCTACGAGTGCCCCGGCGAGGACGGCGCCACGCACCGGGGCGTCGTGGTCAACCCCCGGCTGGAGAGCTCCGGGCAGCCGGAGACCATGCCCGACCCCGACGACGACTGGGAGGGATGCCTGTCCGTGCCGGGCGAGGCCTTCCCCACCGCCCGCGCCGACTGGGCACGGGTCACCGGGGTGGACGCGACCGGCGCACCGATCTGCGTCGAGGGCGCCGGCCTGCTGGCCCGCTGCCTGCAGCACGAGACCGACCACCTCGACGGGCTGCTCTACCTGGATCGGCTGGTCGGCCGGCACAGCCGAGAGGCCAGGAAGATGCTGCGCGCCCAGGGCTGGGGCGTGCCCGGGCTGGCCTGGGACCCCGCCGCAGGCCCTGCCGACGACTGAACCCACCGCGCGAGTTGACGCGGAACACCGGGCCCCACCGCCACGTTGCAGGAGCAACGGTGTAATTGCTCCATGAGGCGGTGGTCATGATGGACCCGCTGGATTCCTACTCGCGCACGGTCAGCTCGGTAGCCGCCACGCTCACCCCGCACGTCGCCAGCCTGCGGATCGGGCAGGGCGCCGGGTCGGCCGTCGTGTTCACCGACGACGGAATGCTGCTGACCAACGCGCACGTGGTCGGATCGGCCTCCGGCGGCGTCGCGGCGTTCACCGACGGCACCGAGACCCGCTTCGACGTGGTGGGCGCCGACCCGTTGTCCGACCTCGCGGTGCTCCGGGCCCGCGGGTCGACACCGACGGCGGCCGTGCTGGGCAACGCCGACGAACTTGTGGTCGGACAGTTGGTGGTCGCCGTGGGCAATCCGCTCGGGCTGGCCGGATCGGTGACCGCCGGGGTGGTCAGCGCGCTGGGCCGCTCCCTGCCGGTGCGCGCGGGCCGGGCCGGGCGGGTGATCGAGGACGTGATCCAGACCGATGCCGCGCTCAACCCGGGCAACTCCGGGGGCGCCCTGGCCGACGCCGCGTCCCAGGTGGTCGGGATCAACACCGCGGTGGCGGGCGTCGGGGTCGGGATGGCCGTGCCGGTGAACGCCACCACCCGGCGGATCATCGGCGCCCTGCTCGCCGACGGCCGGGTGCGCCGCGGCTACCTCGGGCTGGTCGGGGTGCCCGCCCCGCTGCCCGCCCCGGTCGCCCAACGAACCGGGCAGGCCCGGGGACTTCGGCTGGTCGAGGTGATCCCGGGCAGCCCAGCAGCCAGGGCCGGGCTGCGGACCGGGGATCTCGTGCTCAGCGCGGGACGCCAGCCGGTCACCGACGCCCAGGGCATCCAGCGCCAGCTGTTCTCCGAGGCGATCGGGTCCACCTTGCCGATCACCGCGCTGCGCAACGGCGCCATGGTGGACGTGATGACGGTGCCCACCGAACTGGTGCAGACCTGACGCAGCGAACCCTCATTGCGCGGATGGACGTTAGTTGTGCGACGATCGCGCACGGTCTCCGAAGGCATGCACTCTGTCACCAGGTGGCAGGCGACCGGTCACCCCCTGAGGAGTTACTCATGGCCACGCCGACCAGCGACGCGCCGCCGGTGCGCGGCCGTTTCGACTGGCCGTGGCGCGGTGGTCCGGCGTTCGTCACACCGGACGGGTCCACAGTATCCGTGGGCGGCGCGGCACTGAGTGCCCCGGTACTGGGCGGTCCGCTGGCCGTGGCCAGGCCGTGGTCGTGCGGATTCTTCGCCCTCGTGCAGGGCGCCCGCCGATCCTTCACGGTCGCCGAGGCCGGCGCCTTCGACTGGCACAGCACCTACACCACCGTCCCCGACGAGGTCCACAGACAGCCCTACCGCGGCGGTGAGCTGCTCCTCGGCATCCGGCACCCGGCGCACGACCAGCCGGGGGACTACCGCGCCGCGTGGCGCGGGCAGTGGTTCGAGCTGCATACCCGCGGCTCCGGGCAGCCACCGCCGGCCGACGGGGTCACCCGGATCTTCGACGCCTTCCGGATCACCGACACCCCGCTGGGCATGCTGGCCCGCCCCCGCAGCGTGCGGCAGGTGCAGCTCGAACCGGTCCAGGTGTTCAAACAGCTACCCGGGCTGGGCCACCTGACGGTCGAGCGCCCCGGTGCCGGTCAGATCGAGGTGCCCGACTACCGGGGTCACCCCACCCCGCACGGTGAGTTGTGGCGTCAGCCACTGGGCGAAGGGGCCGCAGGCCGGGCCAGGTCCGATGCGCTGGTCCTGGCCACTCCGACGGCGATCTCCCGGCTGGTCGCCGGACCGGGCGACATCACCGATCCGGACGAGGTACTGGCCTTCCTGGCCGGACTGGACGTGACATGGGAGCCCTCGTGATCCTGCTGGGGGTGCCGGTGCTCGCCGGTGCTCTGCTGCTGGTGGTCGCCGGGCTGGAGCATCTGCGCGACCCGGTCTCGCTGTCCCGCGCCGCCGGGACCGGGATCGGGCCGGCCCGGCTGATCGCACTGGTGGAGTTGCTGATCGGCGTGCCCTCGGTGGCCGCCGTGCTGCTGGGCACGCCACCGCTGCGGTGGGCACTGGTCGCGCAGGCCGTGATCTATCTGGCCTTCGCCGCGCACCTGCTGTGGCGGCGCCGTCACGGCGACGAGTCGGACTGCGGCTGCAACCGGATGGGCACCCGGGTCGGGCCCGGCGGAATAGCCCGGGCCTGGGCGCTGGCGCTGCTCACCTTCGCCGCGGCGGCGCTGACGCCGCCTGCCGTCTCACCCGCCGGGGTGGGCGGTGCCGTGCTGGTGGTCATCGGCGCCGCCGTACTCGCCACCCTGCTGTACGCCCTGCCAGCGGCCGTCGATGGACGGGCTAAGGCATGAGCGTGCTCACCGCGGCGGTGGTACTGGCCTGGGCCTGCCTGATCCTGCTGACCTTGGCGATGGCCGGAATGCTGCGCCAGCTCCGGGAACTCCAGGCCGACGTGGCCCAGCTCAGCGCCCCGGGATGGCGGGGCACCACCGGGCGACGGGTGACCGGGCTGGCCGGTGAGGTGCCCCTGATGCTGTTGGTACTCGACCCGGGATGCAGCTTCTGCGACGCGGTGCACGAGCCGTTCACCACGTTGGCCGCCGAGCATCCGGACACCCGGTTCGAGGTGCTGTCCCCGCAGGCTCGCTGGAGCGGCCCACCGCAGGTCCGGTCCCGGGTGGACCAGCGGCTCGTCACCGAACTCGATCTGCCGTGGGCGCCCGCCCTGGTGTTCGTCGACGCCGGTGGCACAGTGCTGGCCGCCCGGCCGGTGCAGTCTCCGGAACGGCTCGGCGAGCAGGTGGCCGACCTGCTGGCCGCCGAACCCGCCGCCACGTTGGCCGCATCGCGGGGACAGGAGGGCACATGAACGGATCAGAGATCCCCCGCCTGGACCAGCCGCCGCCCGGCGCCCAGCCGCGTGCCGTGCAGTTCCGGGTCCCGGCGGCACCATCGCGAGGATTGCTGGGGCTCGGCGGGTTCCTGGGCCGGCGGGGATTCCTCGCCGTGCTCGGCGCAGGCGCGATGACCCTAGGCCTGACCGTGCTGGGCTGGATCCCGCTCGCTCGCCCGGCCAGAGCAGAGGCGGGTTCGGAGTGGCCCGACTGCGGCGGCTACAACTACGGCCCCAGTCACGGCCCCGACCGGCCGATGTGCGTCGGCGCCCCCTACTCGAGTCGATACTGCGGCGAGGACAACTGGTTCATGACCGGCTGCTACGACCAGCCCGACGGCCGGGTCTGCTATGAGGCGGCCAGCATCTGCCGCGCCGACCCGCAGACCCACGCCGGGCGCAACGCCTGGCGCTGGGTTCGGGACAACGTCGTCTACCGGTGCGCCGACGGCTACGTCCGGCACGAGGGTTCACCGAATCCGGAGGTTCTGATCTGCCTGGCCAGGCTGACCTCGGAGCCGTCGTTCTCGTCGCCGCCCGCCGCCCCGCCGCCTTCCACCCCGCCGCCCTCCACCCCGCCGTGGCCGTCGCCGTTTCTTCCTTCGGGCCCACCCCTGCCGTCGGTCCCGGCCTTGCCGTCGGTCCCGGCCTTGCCGTCGCTGCCCGCCCTGCCGTCGCTCCCACTGTTGCCGCCGTCCCACTGACCAATGCCGGACTCCGTGGCGTCCTGTGGACCGTTGCGCCGCGTCCTCCTCGGGCCGGTGATGGTGACCGGTGCACTGGTGGTGGGGGCCATGATCGTCACTGCCGCCACCGTCGTCACCGCCACCTCCATCGGGTCGGTCGTCGGCGAAGGCTGGGAACTGCCGTGGCTGCTGCTCGGGCTGACCGCCGGTTACGCACTGTCCGGGTCGGCCTGAAGCATCAACTCGGCGGAACTGCTGAGCTCGCCGGTCTGGCGGGAGAGATCACGGGCTTACTTCACCGTCGGGCTGGCCCTCGGCGGGATCACCGTCGCGACCGTGGCGGTTGCGCTCGGCAGCCTGGTGCGACCGGCGTTGCCGTTCGTACTGTCCGCCGGCCTGATCAGCGTCATGGCGGTGTTCGTGCTCGCCGGTGAGCTCGGAGCGCACCATGTGACACTGCCGCATCGGCGCGCCCAGGTGCCCTCCGCGGTGGTCGGCGCGGGCTCGGATGCCGGGGCGCTGCAGTTCGGCTTCGAGATGGGCACCGGAGTCCGCACCCACATGCCGAGCAACCTGCCGTACCTGCCACTGGTCGCCGTGCTCCTGGTGGGCAGTTGGATGGCTGCGTTACTGGCCGGCCTCGGCTTCGGTCTCGGACGGGCAGCGATGGCGCTGGGTCGCCACCACAGCCGGGATACGCCGTGGTGGGACGGTCAGTGGCAGCGCCACGCGCGCCGTCTCCGGATCGCCCTCGCGCTGACCGCAGCCCTGCTGGTGGCGGCGCTGCTCGCTGCAGCACGGCCGTGATCCATCTCGGCTCCGGCCCGGCTTCGAACCCCCAGCCACCCGAGATGAGCGGCACCCCGTCATTGTCGGTGTGCACAGCTAGGATCACGGCCGTGTCCCACCCCGATGAGCTCGAGAACCGGGTAACCAGTCTGGAGCACCAGGTAGCCAGGCTGCAGAATCAGGCCGCCCTCGCGGTCTCCGACGCTGGTGCGGCCCGGCTGCTCGCGGCCGGTGCCGATCAGGACGTGTCCGCTGTTCGCAGCGAACTGCGTGCCCACATCCAGGTCCTCAATGCCCTGCGGGAAACTCAGCTGGAGCAGGGCCGAGCCCTCACCGGCATCGACCAACGAGTGACCAGCATCGACCAACGAGTGACCGGCATCGACCAGAAAATGACCGAGGGGTTTGCCACACTTGGCGCTGGCATGGCCCAGATCACAGCGCTGCTGACGAGGAACACAGATTCCGAATCAGACTGACACCCTGTTATGCCGCACTCCCCGATGACTCAGACAGTTCGAGACAACTCGATGACGCCCACCCGGTGGCGTGGGCGCAGCCGCTAGCCAGCCAGGAGCCGGGCGGCTACGGTCGGATGAGCCAATTGAAGACGCGGGAGCTCGTACCGAAGCGGGCTGAGAGGGCAGCTGGGCGGTTGAGGCACGTCCCGGGGCTGTCGACCGCAGGAACCTGTCCGGGTAATGCCGGCGTAGGGAGGGGCATTCATGACGACGCTGCACGACCGCACCATCGAGCCCACCGTCACCACGGGACCGATCACGGGGTCACGGAAGGTCTACCGCGAGGTGGACGTCGGACTGCGGGTGCCCGTCCGCCGGGTGGATCTGACCAATGGTGAGCATGTCGACCTCTACGACACCTCGGGCCCCTACACCGATCCCGATGCCCACATCGACGTGCACGGCGGCCTGCCCCGGCTGCGCGATCAGTGGATCGCGGGCCGCGAGCCGGTAGGTGGTGCCGCCACCCAACTGGCCTGGGCCCGAGCCAGCCTGGTGACCCGCGAGATGGAGTTCATCGCCGCTCGCGAAGGCGTCGACGTGTCGCTGGTGCGCGACGAGGTCGCCCGGGGCCGAGCGGTGATCCCGGCCAACCGGCGCCACCCCGAGTCCGAACCGATGATCATCGGCAAGAAGTTTCTGGTGAAGATCAACGCGAACATCGGCAACTCGGTCGTGACCTCCTCGATCGAGCAGGAGGTGGACAAGATGGTGTGGGCCACCCGCTGGGGCGCCGACACAATCATGGACCTGTCCACCGGCAAGCGGATCCACGAGACCCGCGAGTGGCTGTTGCGCAACTCCCCGGTCCCGGTCGGCACGGTGCCCATCTATCAGGCGATGGAGAAGGTGGGCGGCGACCCGGCCGCGCTGTCCTGGGAGGTCTACCGGGACACCGTGATCGAGCAGTGCGAGCAGGGCGTCGACTACATGACCGTGCACGCGGGGGTGCTGCTGCGGTATGTGCCGCTGACCGTCCACCGGGTCACCGGCATCGTGTCCCGCGGCGGGTCGATCATGGCGGCGTGGTGCCTGGCGCACCACAAGGAGTCCTTCCTGTACGAGAACTTCGCCGAACTGTGCGAGATCCTGCGAACCTATGACGTGACGTTCTCCCTCGGCGACGGGCTACGGCCGGGCTCCATCGCCGACGCCAACGACGAGGCGCAACTCGCCGAACTGAAGACCCTGGGTGAGCTCACCACGGTGGCCAGGCAGCACGACGTACAGGTGATGATCGAGGGACCGGGGCACGTGCCGATGCACAAGATCGCCGAGAATGTGCGCCTGGAGGAGGAATGGTGCGACGAGGCGCCGTTCTACACCCTCGGCCCGCTCGCGACGGACATCGCACCCGCCTACGACCACATCACCTCGGCGATCGGCGCGGCGATGATCGCGCAGGCGGGCACCGCGATGCTCTGCTACGTCACACCCAAGGAGCACCTCGGCCTGCCCGACCGTGACGACGTGAAGACCGGCGTGATCACGTACAAGATCGCCGCGCACAGTGCTGACCTGGCCAAGAGTCATCCCGGTGCCCAGGCGTGGGACGATGCGCTGTCCAAGGCCCGGTTCGAGTTCCGCTGGCGCGACCAGTTCGCGCTGGCGCTGGACCCCGACACGGCACGCTCGTACCACGACGAGACGCTGCCTGCGGAACCCGCGAAGGCCGCGCACTTCTGCTCGATGTGCGGGCCCAAGTTCTGCTCGATGCGGATCTCCGCCGACGTCCGGGCCTACGCCGAGGAGCACGGCCTGTCCACCGTCGACGCCATCGATGCCGGGATGGCGGAGAAGGCGGCCGAGTTCACCGAGACCGGCGGCCAGATCTACCTGCCGGTGACCGGGTCGTGAATCGCCCGCCCCCCATCGCACTGACCATCGCGGGGTCGGATTCCGGTGGCGGGGCCGGCCTGCAGGCCGACATGCGCACGTTCACCACCTGTGGTGTGCACGGCTGTGTGGCGGTCACCGCGGTCACCGTGCAGAACTCGGTCGGCGTGAGCGGGGTCGTCGAGATCCCGCCGGACACGGTCGCCGACCAGGTCCGGGCGGTCGTCACCGACATCGGCGCCGACGCGGTGAAGACCGGCATGCTCGCGTCCGCGTCGATCATCAAGGCGGTAGCCGGAGTGTGCGACGAGGTGGGCATCGGGCGCGGCGGCACACCTCTGGTCGTCGACCCGGTGGCCGCCTCGATGCACGGCGACCAACTGCTCGCCGACGAGGCACTCGACTCGATACGCGAGGAGTTGTTCCCCCGCGCCACGCTGGTGACACCCAATCTGGACGAGGTACGGCTGCTGGTCGGCATCGACGTGCGATCCCGGCAGCAGCAGTACCAGGCCGCCCATGCTCTCCACCAACTCGGACCGTCCTGGGTGCTGGTCAAGGGCGGCCATCTGCGGGACGACCCGGAGTGCGTTGACCTGCTGCACGACGGCACCAACTTCGTCGAGCTCATCGGCCCCCGGTACGACACCCCGCACACCCACGGCGGGGGCGACACCCTGGCCGCCGCCACCACCTCGGCCCTGGCCCGTGGTTCCGCCGTACCCGATGCGGTCGCCTACGGGAAGCGATATGTCGAGCAGGCGGTGGCCCACGCTTATCCCCTGGGAGCCGGGACGGGCCCGGTGTCGCCGTTCTGGCGCCTGCAACCCGACTGACCCGGCGTGTCCGTCCCTCATGCACACCGTGTCCGTCCCTCATGCACACCGTGTCGGGCTACGGCCTGCCGTTCAGGGATTCCAGCGCCGTCCGCAACCTCGCCGCTCCGGTGGCGTCCAGCACGGCACTCGTGGCGGGGGCGGCGTGGAAATACAGGCTGCTGCGGCCGTCCCGGTGACCCATCACCAGCAAGGTGCAAGCACCCCCGACCGAGCACCGGGCAGGCACCGCCGTACGGCCGCGCAGCGAGAGTGCGACGGTGAGCATTTCGATGACCTCTGGAGTCAATGCCGCAACCACCATCTCACCGCCCTCGTAGCGCAAGAGGTGCTTGCCACGCGGATCACGCTGCACGGTCACGGTGCACAACCGGCCAGCATTAGTTTTTGCCGCGACCGCCGTGCAATCCGCCCTGGCCGGTGATTCCATCGTCACCCTTCCCATGGAGGCGCGGCGAGACCCAGACATTGGGGCTACAACCCGGCCTCGCCGCTGCCCGGCACCGGACCCCTCAGGCTTAAACATATCGATACGCTCAACGACCGACGATCACCGGTCAGGCATGCACCATAAGGGTTCGGCCGGGGCGTGCCTGCGGTGGTCCCTACCGGCCCCCAACTGCGGCCGATCTACCAGCGCACCAGAGCCCGACACACCGTGCACAACGGCCTGACACACCGTGCACGATTGACTGACACGCGGGGCTAGGCGCGGGCGGGGCTGGAGGCCTGCGCCCAGAAGCGTTTCGGGATCCGCCCGGCCAGCCGGGCGTGCCGACCGGCCTGCACCCCGAGCCGCATCGCGTCGGCCATCCGGGGCGGGTCGTCGGCCCTGGTCACGGCGGTGGCCAGCAACACGGCGTCGCAGCCCAGCTCCATCGCCAGTGCGGCCTCGGATGCGGTACCGATTCCGGCGTCGAGAATCACCGGTACCCGTGCCTGTGCCACGATCATCTCGATGTTGTGCGGATTGCCGATGCCCAGCCCGGTACCGATCGGCGAACCCAGCGGCATCACAGCCGCGCATCCGACGTCGGTCAGCCGACGGGCGAGCACCGGGTCGTCGTTGGTGTAGGGCAGAACGGTGAAGCCGTCGTCGACGAGTTGCTCGGCGGCATCGAGCAGTTCGACCGGATCGGGCAACTGGGTGCGGTCGTCGGCGACCACCTCGAGCTTCACCCACGACGTCGCCAGCGCCTCGCGGGCGAGCTGAGCGGTGAGCACCGCCTCCGGTGCGCTGCGGCAACCCGCGGTGTTGGGCAGCGGCTCGATGCCGTGCCGCGTGAGCAGATCGAGCACTCCGGTGCGCTCGACGGTGTCCATCCGGCGGATCGCGACCGTGGTGAGCTCGGTCTGCGCGGCGAGCAGCGCCCGCTCCAGGATCGCGAGATTGCCCGCGCCCCCGGTTCCCAGGATCAGCCGGGAACCGAACTCCCGGCCTGCTATGACCAGCGGATCGTCCGCCACCTGCATCAACCTCCCTGCACCGCGGTGAACACCTCGACCGACGACCCGTCGCGCAATTCCGTCGACGCCCACGATGCCCGCGGCACCACCGCACCATCCAAGGCCACCGCGACCCCACTGGCCGGAGCACCGAGCCGGTGCAGCACGTCGCCCAGCGGGCTGCCGTCGGGCAATTCCCAGTGTTCCCCGTTCACCTGGATTTTCATGGCTCGCTCCGCTCGCCCCGTGAGTGCGCATGCGAGTCAGGGCTCGCCTGCGCACTCACGGGTTGTCCACAGGCGAGGCGGGCGGGGGTGGAGGGAGCGGCCTCCTCGGGAACGGGCTCGCCGCGCAGCAGCGCCAGCACCGCGTCCGCGGTCAGCGGAGCCAGCAGGATCCCGTTGCGGTGATGACCGGTCGCGGCGAGCACCCCTGGCTCGAGCTCACCGATCACCGGCAGGTTGTCCGGGCTGCCGGGGCGCAACCCCACCGCGGCCTCCTCCAGCGTGTACTCGGCGAGCGCGGGCAGCACACGCTCGGCGTCGGCGAGCAACTCGAGCACTCCGCCCGCGGTGACGTCGATGTCGAAGCCGGTCTCCCGCTGGGTGGCCCCGAGCACCACCCGTCCGCCCGGCCGGGGCACCAGGTAGGGGTGCCGTCCACCGACGATCGCGCGGACCGTGCGCGACGGCGGCGCCAGCGTGCCCGGACGGGACCGCAACCGCAGGATCTCCCCCTTCACCGGGCGGATCGCACGGTGCAGCACCGGGTGCAGGGCGGCACTGTGCGCTCCGGCGGCCAGCACCACCACGTCCGCCTCCGGCAGCCGGTCACACCACCGCGGATGGAACTGCACCCCGCAGCGGCGGCAGGCCGTGAGCAAAGCATCCATCAGTGCCCGGTTGTCGACCGACAGATCACCGGGCACCGACAGCGCGCGGCGCGCCTGGGGGCCCAGCGCGGGCTCGACCCGGCGCACCTCCCGGCCGGCGAGCACCTCCACCTGCCGTCCCATCCGGGACAGTTGCCCGGCCAGCCGGTCCAGCTCGGCCCGGTCCCCCGGATCCAGCGCCACCACCAGGGTGCCCCGGAGGCTGAGCCCGGGGTCGGCACCGGCGACGGCGAGCTCAGCGGCGAAGTCCGGCCAGCGGCGCAGTGACGCAGCCCCCAGGGCGAGTACGTCCGGCTCACCCGGCGTTGCCTCGGTGACCGGTGCCAGCATTCCCCCGGCGACGCGGGACGCCCCGCCCCCCGGCACCGGATCGTGCACCGTCACAGCGAACCCAGCGGCCGCGGCCCGCCAGGCGCAGCTCAGGCCGATGACGCCGCCACCGACCACGGCGACGGACGAACCCCTCGACGACCCCACCACTCATCACGCTCCCTGCGCCGGCATGACCCGGATCAGGTTCGACGGTCGGGGTCGCCGTGACCCCCTCTCAGCCCGGTGTGGCCCGGGCTCCCGTGCGGACCGGCCTTCAGCCTACCTCGATACGGTGCGTGAATGGATGGTGCGCAGATCCGGGCCCGGCTGTCCGACGCGCGGCTCTACCTGTGCACCGACGCCAGGAACAGCCGCCGGGATCTCGCCGATTTCGCCGATGCAGCGCTGGCCGGCGGGGTGGACATCCTGCAGCTCAGGGACAAGGGCGGCGACGGCCCGCTGGAGGCGCGCCCCGAACTCGCCGCGTTGGAGGTGCTCGCCGAGGCATGCGCGCGACATGGCGCGCTGCTCGCGGTGAACGACCGGGCCGACGTCGCGCTGGCCGCCGGAGCGCACGTGCTGCATCTGGGTCAGGACGATCTGCCGGTCCACTGGGCTCGCCGGCTTGTCGGCGACGATCTGGTGATCGGACGCTCCACGCATGACCGGGCACAGGCGGCCGACGCAGCGCGGCAGCCGGGTGTCGACTACTTCTGCACCGGCCCGTGCTGGATCACCCCGACCAAACCGGGGCGTCCGGCCGCAGGACTGGATCTGGTGCGCGCCACCGCGGCGGCGGCCCCGGCCCGGCCCTGGTTCGCCATCGGCGGCATCGAAACCGTTGAGCGGCTGGACGAGGTGCTCACCGCCGGGGCCGATCGGGTGGTGGTGGTGCGGGCGATCACCGAAGCACCCGACCCGCGGGCAGCCGCCGCGGTGTTCGCCCGGCGGCTGCGTGACCGGCTCAGTGCGCCGTCACGAGCGCCACGTTGAGCGCGGACAGTGCCGGGCCCACCGGCTGGAAGTAGGTCTCGGAGCCGAGCAGGTTGAGGAAGCAGCTGCCCGAACCGCCGGACAGGGTGCCCTGGGCCTGCGAACCCGCGAAGTACGGGCCGCCGGAGTCGCCCGCCTCGGCGCACGCATTGGTCTTGGTCAGCCCGTTGACTACGTTGCCATCGCCGTAGTTGATGGTCTCGTTGATCGATTCCACGGTGCCGCACTGGTAGCCGGTGGTGGATCCCGAACGGCACACCGAAGCCCCGACCGGTGCCACCTCGGTACCGGTGATGGGGGTCGTTCCCCCCGAGGTGACCACCGTGCCGGTCTGGGTCAAGGACGGCGAGGTCATCTCGATGAGGCCGAAGTCGTGGTCGGGGAACACCGATTTGGCGACCGGCCCGATCGGGGTGCCGTCCGCCGTGGACCAGGTGCCGCCCAGCTGGGTGCAGTGCCCGGCGGTGAGAATGTAGCGGGCACTACCCGATGTGACGTTGAAACCGACCGAGCAGCGGGCGTTCGCGCTGGTGTCGATCCCGTCACCACCGTGCAGGTCGGCGAGCGGTGTCGGCCGCAGGGCGGCCTGCCGGATCTGCACACCCGGCTGACCGGCCGCGAACACTCGGGCCGCAGCCGGGTCGGTGGCGGTGACCACCACGGAGTTGCTCACCGGGTCGACGTACCAGCCGGTCACCGCATCGGGGACGTGGCCCGAGCGGGAGTCCAGCGTGGCCATCACTCGATCGAGTGACAGCAGATCAAGCGACACCAACCGGGGCACCGCCCCGGCATCCCGCACCCGCTGCGCCGCCGCGCGGTCCGTGGTCGCCACGACGAGATCGGTGCTTCCCGGCTCGAACCAGGCCCCCGCGAAGGACCTGCCGAGCTCGGCCTGCAGCGTGGAGACGACACCCCCCGCGTCGGCCTCCTCGGCCAGCCGTTGATGTGCCTGCTCTGCCGTCAGACCCGCCTCACGCAGCAACGTCTGCAGCTGCGCCGCGCCGACCCCGTCGACGGGAACAGGCGCCGCGGAGGCCGGCGAGACCATGCCGATGCCGAGCAGCACGGCAAGCCCCGCGGCAGCAGCCATACGGGGAAGGCTTCGAGCGAGCACGGATCACGTCCTCTTGATCGTCTGATCGGTATCCAGGGTCGACTCCCCATTGGTCACCCCACGCTAAAGATCGATCACCCTTAGTTGAAGAGACCGTTCGGAGGTATCCGTTACGTCTTACGGCGGATATCGCTGCTACCAAGGGTGAACGTGATCACATGTTCCGGGTGCGGCGGGCACCGTGGCCACGCCGGTGATCTCGGGAGCGCCGATGTTTGGCAGGGCTGGTGTTCTAGGAGCTACGCACCCGCCGCAAACCAGGGTGATCCGGAGGTAACGCGCGCACGAGCACCAACCCGCTCACCCCGACACAGGCCAGCGCCAGCGGCCCGCTCAGCACCACCCGTGCGATACCCAAGCCCACCACGGCGTTCATCGCCCACAGTGGAGCGAAGACCGCGACCCGGATCAGGTACTGGCCCACCCACACCCACGACGCCCGGCAGTACGCCCGGAGCAGGGCCGGGTCCTTTCGCCAGGACGTCCGCTGGCCTAGCAGCCCGCCCACGATCAACCCGAGCAGCGGCCACCGGGCCAGCACGCTGACCGCCCACACCAGCGCACTGGCGATGTTGGAGAGCAGCTGGGCCAGGAAGAAGTCGGCGGCTCGCCCGGTGTACAGCACGATCAGCACGGCCACCGAGACGCTCAGCACGCCGACCAGCGCAGCCAGCGGACGACCACCGCGACGCCAGCGCAGCACCGCGGCCCCGGCGCCGATCACCAGCGCGGCCCCCGCCCCCCAGCCCAGGGAGCGCCCGGACAGCAACCAGCCGAGCACGAAGGCGATGGCGGGAGCGGTGGCGTCCAGCGCGGTGCGGCCGCCGCCCAGCAGCGTGGTCAGCGACTCGGGAGGGCGCCGGGTCACGACGTCGGCAGCGGCGGCGAGGTCCGGGCGCCGGCCGTCGCACCGGGTCGGACGTTGTCGCGCAGGATGTGCAACGCGGCGAGGAAGCCGCCGAGCTGTTCGGCGGTGAACAGACCGGTGAACCAGCGCTCAATGGCGGCGAGGGTGTCAGGTACGTCCGCGGCGAGCCGCTCGACTCCGGCCTCGGTGAGCTGGGCGAAGGAGCTGCGCCGGTCCTCGGTGCACGGTGTGCGGGAGACAAGTCCGGCCCGTTCCAGCCGGTCGACGACCCGAGTGATTCCGCTGGTCGACATCGAGGTCTGGGCGGCGAGGTCGGTCATCCGCAGCCGTTGGCCGGGCGAGCGGGC
>DASXOV010000216.1:0-8850 GCA_036494005.1 Pseudonocardiaceae bacterium
GCCCAGACCGGATCGCCGACCCGGAAGCCGGACACCGGGACCGCGTTCAGCACCCAGGTGAGCATGGCCAGCGGAATGGCGAGCATGATCAGCCCGCGGCCGCCCCGCAGCACCGAACCCACGACCAGGCCGAGCCCGACAACCCCGAGCACGAGCGCGACGATCTGAGTGATCGTCAGCGCGGGCCAGAACGCCGTGGCGATCCCGCCCACCAGCAGGGCCAGCCCCAGCGTGATCGGGGTGACCTTGGAGTGCGGGCGCTGCGCCGGTGGTGTCGCCTGCGGCGGCACCGGGGTGGGTTCGGGCAGGTCCCAGGCGAACGGTGCCGCGCTGAGCGGGTCCCACGCAGGGGGAGTGGGCGTGGCGCGGCGCGCCTCGGGCGGGGCGTCCGAGCCTGCGTTGTCCTGAGTCGCCGGGTCTGCGGCGGGGGCGGCCGGACCGGGGACTGCCGGACCGGGGGCGGCCGGACCGGGGGCGGCCGGACCGGAGGCGGCCGGACCGGGGACTGCCGGGCCTGGGCCGGTGGTGACGCCCTGGGCCGGCGGGATCTCCCCCAGCGCCGACCGGGAGCGGTGCAGCAGGAACAGCGCGCCCGCGGCCACGACGAGTTCGATCAGCCCGAACGCGTTCCCGCCGAGGACCACGCTGCCCACCAGGATCAGCGCGATACCGTTCGCCACCGTCATGGCCGCCGACGTCGAGCTTTGTCCCCGGCCGAGCAGGCTCTCCGCGGCGGAGACCTCATCCTCGTCGCCGGGCAGCAGCAGCCAGCCGAGCAGGTAGAGCAGCACTCCGATTCCGCTGAAGAAGCTGGCCACCACGAACGCCACCCGCACCAGTACCGGGTCCACCGCGTACCGGCGCCCGATGCCCGCCGCGACGCCCGCGACCTTGCGGTCCTCGGGTCTGCGGGGCCGGGTGGCCCAGAAGTCCCGCATCGTTTCCTCGACGTTGATCCCGTTCACACCGTCGAGCCTGGCCCGCTGCCGTCGCGGGCACCATCAGGGACCACCCTGATTCGTGCCGGGCCGGGAATTTCGGGGTCGACCCTGATGGTCCGCGCCGCTGCGCCGTGTGACGATGACGGTGTGAGTACCCCGGCTGAGTCGACGGCCGGCACCCCGCCGCCCGCTCAGCCGGCGCGCGGGCAACCCCCGGCCGAACCGGAGGATGCCGAGCCCGCCACTGATTCCCGGCCTGCCGGGGCCACCGATTCCCGTCCTGCCGCGCTCCAGCCACTGCGCAGGCAACGGTCCGGCCGGGTGGTCGCCGGGGTGTCGGGCGGGATCGCCGAGCACCTCGGAGTGCCGGTGCTGTGGGTGCGGGTGGTCTTCGCGGCGCTCGCCGGCCTCGGTGGGGCGGGCCTGATGGCATACGCGCTGCTCTGGGCGTTCGTCCCGGCGGCCGACAACGATGTGGTCGCAGACCACCCACGGTCTGATATCGCGCGCGAGCGGCAGCAGGCGATCGGCCTGGTCGCGCTGGGCGGCGGACTGGCGCTGGCAGGCGCGACGCTGGGCTCGGGCTGGAGTGGCTGGGTGACCGGTCCGCTCGGCGTCGCCCTGATCGGCGCGGCGGTGGTGTGGCGGGAGGCCGACGCCGGGCAGCGGACCCGCTGGCGTACCGGTGCGGGCGCGGTCTTCGGTGGCGGGGGCCGGATGGCGTTGCTGCGGGTGCTGGCCGGGATCGGGCTGGTGGCCAGCGGGATCACCGTGTTCCTGCTCAACCAGGGCAACCTGGGTCAGCTGCGGTTCGCGCTGCTGGCCGTCGTCGCCACGCTGGTCGGGGTGGCCGTGCTCACCGTGCCGTGGTGGCTGCGGTTGATGCAGGCACTGGGTGAGGAACGCAGGGCCCGGATCCGCACCGAGGAGCGGGCCGAGATCGCCGCGCATCTGCACGACTCGGTGCTGCAGACCCTGGTACTGATCCAGCAGCAGTCCGATTTCAGCCGGGAGGTGCGGCGCCTGGCCAGGGGCCAGGAACGTGAGCTGCGGTCCTGGCTCTACGGCCCGCAGGGCTACGGCCGGGCCGCCGAGGTACCCGCTGACGGCACACCGGCGGTGGCGACGCTCGCCGCGGCGCTGCACGGCGCGGCCGGTGAGGTGGAGGACACCTATGCGGTGAGCGTTCAGGTCGTCGTGGTGGGCGACTGCGCTCTCGCCGAGCCGCTGCCTGCACTGATACAGGCCAGCCGGGAGGCGATGGTCAATGCGGCCAAGCACGCCGGGGTGGCCGAGATCAGTGCTTACGCCGAGGTCGAGCTCGGACAGGTACACGTGTTCGTCCGGGACCGGGGCGGCGGATTCGACCCGGCGGTGGTTCCTGGTGACCGGCACGGCCTGGCCGGCTCGATTCGGGGCCGGATGGAACGACATGGCGGGACGGTGACGGTCCGTACCGCACCCGGCGAGGGCACCGAGGTGCAGCTCGCGATGACTCGCCGGACCGGAGGAGAGGAACATGACCGGACATGAAGATATCCGCGTTTTTCTGGTCGACGACCACGCGCTGTTCCGCAGCGGGGTGAAGGCGGAGCTCGCCAGAGCCGGATCGGCCGAGCCGGATGGATCACCGGTGGTCGTGATCGGTGAGGGTGGTTCGGTCGAGGAGGCGGTGGCCGGCATCGCTCATCTGCGTCCCGACGTCGTGCTGCTCGATGTGCACATGCCGTCCGGCGGTGGCGCGGAGGTGCTGCGCCGCATCCGGCCCGAGCTTCCCGAGGTGGTCTTTCTCGCGCTGTCGGTGTCCGACGCCGCTGAGGACGTCATCGCGGTCATCCGGGCCGGGGCCAGGGGGTACGTGACCAAGACGATCTCCGTCCGAGAGCTGGTGGACGCGGTGCGCCGGGTGCACACGGGTGATCCGGTGTTCTCCCCGCGGCTGGCCGGTTTCGTGCTCGACGCGTTCGCGCAGCGTCCCGGAACGGCCCCGGTCGGTGACCCGGAGCTGGATCTGCTGACCCCACGGGAGCGTGACGTGCTGCGTCTGCTGGCCCGCGGTTACGCCTACAAGGAGATCGCCGCTGAGCTGTTCATCTCCATCAAGACCGTGGAGACGCACGTGTCGTCGGTGCTGCGCAAGACTCAGCTGTCCAACCGCTACGAGCTGTCCCGCTGGGCATCCGACCGCCGCCTGGTCTAGCGTCCCCCGCCGCGGCTCTGGAGGTCCGGATCCGCTGCCGAGCTGCTGCGCAGCGAGGCGGACTCGATGAGCACCCGCCCGTCCGGAGCCGTTCCCATGGTGAGTTGGTAACGCTCCAGAGTGGGGCCTCGGTCTTTCGGTTCGAACTGCAGGTCCACCAACACGGTGTTGCCCTGGACCGTCACCGGGCCGCGGACGCTGACCGCACTGATCCCGTTCCAGAAGGCGACGTACGCCGCGAACCCGTTGGACCTGGCTCGCTGCGGCGCGGCGAGGATCTCCCAGGCCGCGGCGGTGTTCTGCGGCAGCAGGCCGTAGTAGTTGCGGACGGCCTGTTCCAGCACAGCAGGTCCGGGCAGGGTCGCCGGTGGTGGTGCAGCCGGCTGGGTGACCGACGTCGAGGCGGACGAACCCCGGCCGCCCTGGACCTGGCTGCCGTCGTTGCCCGCCAGAGCGAACGCCACCACTGCGAGCACGATCACCAAGCCGGCGCTCACCCCGAGCAGCAAGGTGCGGCGCTGCCCAGGGTGAGCCTGCCCTTCGGCATCCGGTGCGGCGGAGCGCGGTGGGTCGGACGGCACCGGGGTGTCGAGCACCAGGTCGGTCTGCTTCGTGCCTGCCTGCAGGGAGATCTGCCGGACGGGTACCGCACCGGCCCGTACGGGGGTGGACTGTTTCGTCCGTTCCCGGAGCGGGATCTGCTGCACCGGGATGGCAGGCAGATCCACCGCCGTCGGGGTGACGGCGGGGGAAGCGCGCCGCACCGGGCGGGCCCGGCTGCCGCCGTTGGCCACCAGGCCGAGCGCCACCACGGCATCGGGCATCGAGGGCCGTCGCCGTGGATCGTCCCGGAGCATCTTCATCAGCAACGCGGACAGTGGCCCCGCCTGCTGCGGGGGCCTGATCTGGCCCTCGGCCACGGTCCGCAGCAGCGCGAGGGTGTTGTCGTCCAGCCCGAACGGCGGCGCGCCCTCCACCGCGGCATACAGCGTCGAGCCGAGCGAGAACACGTCGGCCGCCGGGTCGCGGGGTTCGCCGCGAGCGACCTCGGGAGCGAAGTACGCCGGCGTGCCCGCCACGACACCGGTGCGGGTCACAGCCGCTTCCCAGGACGCCCGGGATATCCCGAAGTCGGTGATCTTGACGATCCCGTCGTCGCCGAGCAGTACATTGCCCGGTTTGACGTCGCGGTGCACGATCCCGGCGCGGTGGGCGGCGGCGAGCGCGGCGGCCACCTGGCGGCCGATTCGGGCCACGTCGCGCGGCGGTAGCGTCCCCCGTTCGGCGAGGACGGCGGCCAGACTGCGCGACGGCAGGTATTCCATGATCAGCCAAGGCACGGCGCGGCCACCGGTGGAGGAGCTGTCGATGTGGTCGAGCGCGACGTCGTAGACGCTGATGGCGTGCGGATGCTGCAGCCGGGCCGCGATGCGACCCTCCCGCATGGCTCGTGCCGTGGCCGCGTCCGTCTCGGACTCGCCGAGGCCGGGCTGCATCAGCAGCTGCTTGACGGCGACCGAGCGGTCCAGCCGGATGTCGTGTGCTCGCCACACCACCCCCATAGCGCCAGCACCGATCTGCTGCTCCAAGCGGTAGCGGCCTGCGATGAGCCGGGCGTCGGCAGTCACCTGGTGCTCCCCTCGCTCGCCTACCCAGGTTAGGCGCTTCGAGACACAGTTCCAGCCGCCGATGGTTCAGCTCCGTGACGCCGAGAGCAGCCGGGCGTCGGTGATCCGCGGCTGCGCACCGGGGATGACCAGCACCCGCTGCATGGTGTGCAGCACCTTCCCGTCCTTTCGTTCCAGGCTCGCGGTCACCAGCACGGCGTCCGGGCCATCCGGGTGAATCTCGTCCACTATCACCCGCTCGACGTCCGCCCATGCGTCCCGGAACTCCGGCCACCCCGGCCCCTGCATCTGGGGACCGAGCAATCCGAATGCTTGCCGAGGTGATGTCGCCACGGACTGGAAGAACGATTGCACGGTGCCGAGGGTTGAGCCCAGCTGCGGGTCCACCACGTCCCCGGATGGGGTGGGGGAAGGTGAAGGGGCGGCTCGGGACGGCTGCCGATCGTCCCGGCCCGGGTCGTTTCGTCCCGCCCCCGGTTCGGGCTGGGGTTCTGCGGTGGCGCCGGACCGGGGAGCGGCCGGATCCTGGCCGTCTGCTCCGGCCCGCGGCGACGGGGTGGCCAGTGGCGGGAGCCGGACCGACTCACCGATCAGATCCGGACGCAGCGCCTGGGCACCCGCGAAGGAGGCGGCAGCGGAGCTCGGTACCGCGCGCTGCGCCCTCGGACCGGACAACGCCGCGGTGCTGGCGGCTATCGCGCCGATGAGCAGCGCCAACCCGCAGAGCACGGCGAACAGCCGGTACAGCTCGGGGGCCCGGGCTGGTGCTGGTGGCGTTGGTGATGGCTCGTCGTCCTGGCCTTCCCTGCGCAGCAACTCGGTGACGAACATCTGGCCGGTGTCGCTGGTGGACGACGGACTCGGGATCGGCAGCAGCGCAGGCTCGGGGTGGCGAGGTACCCGCTCAACCGGGGTACCGCTCTGCAAGCGGCCCTGCTTACCCTGATACCTGGCCAGCAGTTCGGCGACGCTCACCGGATCACGCTCGCCGTCACCCGGCGTGATCCCCTCCTCCGACAATGCGCACCCTTCCGCTCCACGTGCGGGACGGCGGTCAGGAATACCGGATGAACTGGGGGAAATCCAGCCGAAGCCGGGCTATCTCCGGATCGCGTCGGTGTCCGGACCGTCCGGTGGGCTGGACGGCACTACCGGGGTGACGTACACCGCATCCAGCACGTTCCCTCTCAGTACGGGCCGCGCTCAGGGTGGGCACCCGGCCGGGCGCCGGAGTCACCCACCGTCGCGATACCGCGCGCGGGTGTCCTGCAGTGCCTGGTAGCCCAGCACGCCACTCCCGGCTCCCGCCACGATGGCGAATACATCGGAGACCGGGCCGCCGGCCGAAAGGAGCAGCGCGAACAGCGCCACGCCGAGGGTCACCGCGGCGATCGGGACGCGGCTGCGGACATACCCGCTGACCGGTTCCCCACCGGCTCGCTGCTTGGCCGCCGACCCCAGCATGGCCAGGTATCCACCATGAGCCAGGCCGGCCGCCAACCCGCCGAGCGCGGTGAGAACGGCGAGCAGTTGCAGCAGGAACGCCATGACACCAGTGTGCCCTGTATCGGCCCAGCCGGCCGTACCGGATTTACCGGCCCAGCTGGCCCTGCCGGATTTACCGGCCCAGCCGGCCGCGACCCAGCCTCAGCAGCAGCATCGCCAGTTCACGGCCCTCGTCACCCAGATCGCGGTAGCGGTCCAGCACCGCCATCTCGCGGCCATGCACCACCCGGGGGCCACCCGCGGCCATCCGGGCTGATCCGATCGCCTTGGACACGGCGGTTCGCCGTTGCACCAACCTCAGGATCTCGGCGTCCAGGTGGTCGATCTCGTGGCGCAGGGTGTTCAGGTCGATGGGTTGGCTGTCCTCGGCCGCCGGTGCGGCTTCGGTGGTCGCGTGCTCGGACATGTCGGTGGTCTCCTGGTCCTGGCTGGGGCTCGGAGTCCCCCGGCAGCAGAAACGCCCCGGGTCCGTGGACTCCGGGGCGTCGTGGTGGTCTGCGTCGTGCGCTACCCCATCACGGGCACCGGCATCCGGTACCCGTAGAAAAAGCGGCAGTTGAGCACGAGGCTGAGTCTGCCATGTTACGTGCTGCGACGTCCACCTGTCCGGCGACGACCGGGTCCGGCTCGTCGGCCAGGACGCTCGGCTGCGGCTGAGCCATCCGGCGTGCCGCCCTGGCCATGACGGTCACGCCGAGTCCGGCGACGCCCACCGCCACCACCAGCAGCCCGATCAGCCGGCCGGTGGCGTCGCCGAGTACCTCGCCGGTGCCGCCCGCCAGCGCTCCCAGGGTGACGTAGAAGGTGGAGTAGGCCACCGCGCCGATCCCGGTGAGCCGCAGGAAACGCTTCAGCGGCACGTCGAGGGTGCCGGACAGCAGCGGGACCAGGTAGTTGAGCACCGGCATGAACTGAACCAGGGCCAGCGTGCGGCCCGCCGGTCCGCGCAGCAGCTGCTCGGCCTGGCTCCAGCGGTGCTCACCGACCCGCCTGCCCATCCAGCTGCCCCGGATGGCCGGCCCGGTCCAGCGGCCCACCAGGTAGCTGGCGGTGTAGCCGAGCATGGTCCCGGTGATGCCGCCCGCTATCACGAGCAGCACCTCGGCGGGTCCCGCGGCAGCGGCGGAAGGCACCAGCAGCAACATATCCCCGGGTAGCAGCGCCCCGACCACCGCCAGGCTGTCCAGGAAGAGCGCGAGCATCACCACGAACAGCAACACGACAGGAGAACCGTCCGCCACGTGCTCGAGCCAGCTGACGGGATCCACAGGCACTCCTCCGGCGGCCGCCCACCGAGGGCGGGGCCTGACGTGCACTCTGCCTGGTCCGCAGCAGGTTCGCCACACGGATTTCACCTCTGCTGAGATGTCACCTCCGCTGAGATGTCACCGCCCCCCGGTACGGTGGTCGCCACAATGAGTGCCTCCCCCACCGCCCCCCCGACAGACCTGCTCGCCGGACTGAACGCACACCAGCGCGCGGCAGTGGAGCACGTCGGCTCTCCGCTGCTCATCGTCGCCGGAGCCGGTTCCGGCAAGACGCGGGTACTCGCGCATCGCATCGCCTACCTGCTCGCCGAGCGCGGCGTACAGCCGGGTGAGGTACTGGCGATCACCTTCACCAACAAGGCGGCGGCCGAGATGCGGGAGCGGGTCGCCACCCTGGTGGGCAGGCGGGCCACCGTGATGTGGGTGTCGACGTTCCACTCGATGTGCGTGCGGATCCTGCGCCGTGAGGCCAAGAATCTGAACTTGACGTCGAACTTCTCGATCTACGATGCCGACGACACCCGCAGGCTCATCGCGCTGGTGGCCCGCGACCTGGACCTGGATCCCAAGCGGTACCCGGCGCGAACCCTCGCGACGCAGATCTCCAACCTCAAGAACGAGCTGGTCGATCCCGCCACCGCGGCTGCCACCGCTGCTGACGACCTGCAGCGCCGGGTGGCCGAGGTCTACGCCGGCTACCAGCGGCGGCTGGCCTCGTCCAACGCACTGGATTTCGACGACCTCATCATGCGCACCGTCGAGCTGTTGCAGGCCTTCCCCGGCGTCGCCGAGCACTACCGCCGCCGGTTCCGCCATGTCCTCGTCGACGAGTACCAGGACACCAACCACGCGCAGTACGTGCTGATCCGCGAGCTGGTCGCGCCGGTCACCGAGGGTGAGCCGCCCGCGCAGCTGTGCGTGGTCGGGGACGCGGATCAGTCGATCTACGCGTTCCGCGGCGCGACCATCCGCAACATCGAGGAGTTCGAGCGGGACTTCCCGGACGCGCGGACGATCCTGCTGGAGCAGAACTACCGGTCGACCCAGACCATCCTGTCCGCGGCCAACGCCGTGATCGCCCGTAACCCGGATCGCCGGGACAAGCGGCTCTGGTCCGCGGCGGGGGACGGCGAGCCGATCGTCGGCTACGTCGCCGACAACGAGCACGACGAGGCCGCCTTCGTCGCCACCGAGATCGACCGGCTGGCGGACACCGGCGCGGCGCGGTTCGGCGACGTCGCAGTGTTCTACCGGACCAACAACTCCTCCCGGGTCTTCGAGGAGGTGTTCATCCGGCTCGGGCTGCC
>DASXOV010000217.1:0-6230 GCA_036494005.1 Pseudonocardiaceae bacterium
GGACGAGTGGAAGGCCATCCTGCGAGAGGCCGGCGTGCGCGACGCCCGGCTCCACGACGCCCGGCACACCGCGGCAACAGTCCTGCTGCTGCTCGGCGTCCCAGACCGAGCCGTCATGGACCTCATGGGCTGGTCGTCACCCTCGATGAGGCAACGCTACATGCACGTCACGGACGGACTCCGGCGCGACGTCGCCGACCAGATCAACGGGTACTTTTGGAATGCCGAATGAGACCCCGACTGAGACCCTCGGGGTATCCTGACCAGTGGCGTGACCTCAACGCCGCTGGTCAGACTGGAGCCGACGCGGGGACTCGAACCCCGAACCTTCCGCTTACAAGGCGGGCGCTCTGCCAGTTGAGCTACGCCGGCGTGCCGAGTCATGGTAAGCCCCTCCTGGTCGAGGCAGGTCCCACCGCCCCCCATCCTGATACCTGGGTCCATAGTGGACTACTCCGGGCTGGACACCGGTGACCGGCGTGGTACCCAGGAGTCATGAGGGGACTGCGAACGGGCAACTTGCCGCCCAGGGAACTCGGTGCCAACGGCTGGGCCACGATCGAGCTGGACCGCAACGCGGTGCTGATGGGTCCGGATGTCGTCGAAGACGCCACCGTGAATCTCGTGGTGGATCTCGCGCTGCGGATTGGCGAACTGCAGCTCGCCGGGGGTGCGGGGGCGGCTGACGTCACCGCGACGTTACAGGCGGTCACCCGGGCGTACGGCCTCCCGCAATGCGACGTGGACGTGATCTTCACCTCCATCACGGTGTGCTGCCGTCGCGGTGTGGAGGCCTCCCCGGTGACCACGACCCGGGTGGTGCGGTTTCGCAGCCTGGACTACACGCGGCTGGCCGCGCTGGACCAACTGGTGCTCCGGATCGTCCGTGGACAGCTGACCCCGGGCCAGGCGTATCAGGATCTGGACGCGCTGATCGGCGGCGACCGCACCTATCCCCGGTGGGTGGCGACGCTGGCGTGGGCGGCGATGGCGGCCTCACTGGCGGTGATCTTCGGCGCGGGCCTGCTGACCGGTGTGCTGTTCAGCGCGGTCTTCGGGCTGGCCGCGGTCGCCGCCACGGTCACCGCACTGGTCGACCGGATCGGCCGGGTGCTCAACCGAAGAGCGCTGCCGTTCTTCTTTCAGCAGGTGATCGGAGCCGGCGTGGTCACCAGCGTCAACGTGGGGCTCTACGCGGGCGCCCGGCAATGGCTGCCGCCGGAGCTGTCGCACTCCCCCGCGCTGGTGCTGGCCGCCAGCCTGACCGTGCTGCTCTCGGGCTTGTCCGTGGTCAGCACCGTGCAGGACGCGATCACCGGCTTCTACGTCACCGCAGCGGGCCGGGCGTTCGAGGTGGCCATGATGAGCACCGGGCTGGTCGTCGGGGTGGTGCTGGCACTGCAGACCGGATACAAGCTCGGCGTCGTCGACATGACCACCCCACCCGGTTTCGCCGCCCCGCAGCTGGACCGGCTGGAGGTCCAGGTACCCGCCGCGGCGCTCGCCGCGGCGTTCTTCGCGCTGGCCTGTTACGCCCCGCCCCGGGCACTGGTCGGCGCAGCGCTGGCCGGCGGGGTGAGCTTCGCCGCATACGGCCTGGCCAGCGCGGCACACGTCGGCCCCACCGGCGCCTCCGGGCTGGCCGCGATCCTCGTCGGCTTCCTGGGACGGGTGGTGTCCCGGCGGCTGCGGCTGCCCCCACTGGTGATGGCGGTGGCGGGGATCAGTCCGCTGTTACCGGGGATGACCACCTACCGCGGCGTGCTGGAACTGACGGTGCAGAACAATCCGGCCGGCCTGATCACCCTGCTCTCCGCGGCCGGCATCGGCCTGGCGCTGGCGGCGGGTGTCGTACTCGGCGAGTTCCTCGCCCAGCCGGTCCGTAAGGGACTGAATCGCCTGGAGCGGCGGCTGGTCCAACCGCGGATGGCCGGTCCGATGGAGTAACCCATTCGATTGTCCAGTCCAGAGATTGTCCAGTCGAGAGATTGATCAGTCCAGAGACGATCATCACGGACCGGAGATTGGAGTGTACCGCTAACCTCGATAGCGACCGCTGACGATGGGAACCGCTCGTGACCGACGGCACCAGTATTGCAACGGCAGAAATGGAGACCACCGAGGCGGCCGGCACGGAAGCGGATTTCGTGGTGGTCGCAAACCGATTGCCGGTGGACCTGGAGCGCCTGCCCGACGGCACGCGACGCTGGAAATCGAGCCCCGGAGGCCTGGTCACCGCCCTGGAGCCGTTCCTCCGGGCCCGCCGGGGGGCCTGGGTCGGCTGGCCGGGCGTACCGGACATCGACGTGGAGACCTTCGTCGACGGCGATCTCACCCTGCATCCGGTGCCGCTGTCCAGCCAGGACGTCGCCGAATACTACGAGGGGTTCTCCAACGCGACGCTGTGGCCGCTCTACCACGACGTCGTCGTTCCGCCGGTGTTCCACCGGGGCTGGTGGGAGACCTACGTCGCCGTCAACGAGCGGTTCGCGGCAGAGACCGCTAAGATCGCCGGCGAGGGCGCGACGGTGTGGGTGCAGGACTACCAGCTGCAACTGGTGCCCCGGATGCTCCGCGAACGCCGGCCCGACCTTCGGATCGGATTCTTCCTGCACATTCCGTTCCCGCCGGTGGAGCTGTTCATGCAGCTGCCCTGGCGCACCGAGCTGATCCGTGGGCTGCTCGGTGCGGACCTGGTCGGGTTCCACCTGCCCGGTGGCGCCAACAACTTCCTGTATCTGGCCCGCCGGCTGGCCGGTCTGTCGGCATCGAAGAGCTCGGTCGGCATCGGGACCCGCCTCGGCCGGGTCGAGGTCGGCGACCGCACCGTCCGGGTCGGCGCCTTCCCGATCTCGATCGATTCCGCCGCGCTGGACCGGCTGGCTCGCAGCGAGCCGGTCCGCCGCCGCGCCAGGGAGATCCGCGACGAGCTGGGCAGCCCGGCAACCGTCGTGCTCGGGGTGGACCGGCTGGACTACACAAAGGGCATCGACGTGCGGCTGCACGCGCTGCGTGAGCTCTACGCAGAGGGCCGGATCAGCGCTGACGACGTCGTCATGGTGCAGCTGGCCACCCCTTCCCGGGAACGGGTGGAGCACTACCAGCGAATGCGCCACGAGATCGAACATGCGGTCGGCTGGATCAACGGCGAGTTCGGCCGGGTCGGCCACCCGGCCGTGCACTATGTGCACAAGTCGATCGCGCGCCGGGAGCTGGTCGCATTCTTCGTGGCCGCCGACGTGATGCTGGTCACGCCCGTGCGGGACGGAATGAACCTGGTCGCCAAGGAATACGTGGCCTGCCGCGACGATCTGGGTGGCGCACTGGTGCTCTCCGAGTTCGCCGGCGCAGCCGCCGAGCTGACCAGCGCATTCCTGGTCAATCCGCATGACCTGGATGGCATCAAGAACGCCGTATACCAGGCGGTCACGATCGATCCGGAGGAAGGGCGACGGCGGATGCGGACGCTGCGCAGGCAAGTGCTGACCCACGACGTGGATCGATGGGCACGCTTGTTCCTCAATGCGCTCAGCGAGGACTGAAGGGGACATAAGACGGGCTGGCCGGGATAACAAGGGAACCCGGAACATTACAGCCCAGTGACCGTGACGGACGATAACGGGACCCGCCAACCAGCAAGATCGTTTGTTCCGTAGCATCTGGTCACCTGTCCGAGAACGACTCGCTGGAGTGACCGTGCTTCCTCCTGTGGAGGCGGCGTTATGAACGCCGAAATCCTCCCTGTGCAGCTGCGCCGCGCCTTGGTGCAACTGGCCCGCAGCCCGCGTCTGCTGGTCGCAAGCGACTACGACGGCACGCTGGCCCCCATCGTGGGGGATCCCAACCGAGCCACCCCCCGGCAGGAGTCGGTGGCCGCGCTGCGACTGCTGGCCGGGCTGACGGACACCACGGTGGCGGTGATCTCCGGCCGGGCACTTCGTGATCTGGCGACGTTGTCGCGGCTGCCCGGCGAAGTGCATCTGGTCGGCAGCCACGGCTCGGAGTTCGACGCCGGATTCGTGCACGCCATGCAACCGGCGGCGGTGCAGCTACGGCAGCGCGTGCACGACGAACTGGCTCAGCTCACGAACAGTTTCGAAGGCGTGAGCCTGGAGGTCAAACCGGCCAGCGTCGCGGTGCACGTGCGCCGGGCCAGCGCGAAGGTCGCCGAGCAGGTGATAGCCACGGTCCTGGCAGGCCCGTGCACCTGGGAGGGAGTCCAGGTCACCGAGGGCAAGGCGGTGGTCGAACTCGCCGTGGTGCAGACCGACAAGGGGCACGCCCTGGACGTGTTACGCCATCAGGTCAGCGCGACCGCGGCGATGTTCCTCGGCGACGACGTGACCGATGAGAAGGTCTTCGCCCGGCTGACCGGGCCCGATCTGGGCGTCAAGGTCGGCAGCGGGGAGAGCCTGGCCGGGTACCGGGTGGACTCCACCGAGGACGTCGCCAGGGTGCTGGCGTTCCTCGTCGAGGAGCGACACCACTGGCTGCACGGCGAGCAGGCGGTGCCCATCGAGCGGCACAGCATGATCTCCAACGGCCGCACCGTCGCCCTGCTGACCCCGGACGCCCGGGTGAACTGGATGTGCCACCCGGAGGCCGACGCGGGCGCGGTCTTCGCCGACCTGCTCGGCGGACCGGCAGCCGGTTTCTTCTCGATCAAACCCGTGAAGAACGGGTTACCCCTGGGCCAGCGCTACGTGCCGGGCACGATGACCGTGGAGACCCGCTGGTCACGGCTGCTGGTCACCGACTACCTGGTGAACCTCGACGAGGTCGGCCGCAATGACCTGGTGCGCGTCGTCACCGGGCAGGCCCGGGCGGTGGTGGACTTCGCGCCGCGGCCGGAGTTCGGCCAGGTCCCGGTGCGGCTGGAGGACGAGCCGGACGGGCTGCGGGTGCTGGGGACCTCGGACCCGATGGTGCTGCGCTCCCCCGGGGTGGAGTGGACCATCGATAGCGATGACCGGCACTGCAGCGCGCGGGCGATCATCGAACCCGGCGGATCCGATGTGGTCTTCGAGCTGCGCTGCGGTAGCTACGACCTGGGCCCCTCCCCGATCAGCGAGACCGAGCAGCGCCGCCGCGCCTCGGTCTGGTGGAGCGACTGGCTGGGCCGGCTGGCCCTGCCCTCGGTGGAACGCGATCTGGTGGCCCGCTCAGCGCTGACCCTGCGCGGGCTGTGTCACAGCGAGACCGGGGCGATCATGGCGGCGGCCACCACCTCGTTGCCCGAGGAACTCGGCGGGGTGCGCAACTGGGACTACCGGTACTGCTGGCTGCGCGACGCCGCGATGTCGGCCAGGGCGCTGGTCTCGCTGGGCTCGCTGGCCGAGGCGAACGGCTATCTCGAATGGCTGCACAAGGTGCTGGAACGAGTCTCCACCCCGGAACGGCTGCACCCGCTCTACACCATGAAGGGCACGGCACTCGGCCCGGAAGCGGTGATCGACACGCTGCCCGGTTACGCGGGCTCCCGCCCGGTGCGGGTGTCCAACGCGGCCACCCAGCAGGTCCAGCTGGACGTGTTCGGGCCGGTGGTGGAGCTGATCGCGAACGTCGCCGCGGCGCGTGGTGCCATCACCGACCATGACTGGGGCCTGGTGCAGGCGATGACCCAGGCGGTGACCCGCCGCTGGCACGAGCCCGACCACGGCATCTGGGAGATCCGCGGCGCGCCGCGCCACCACGTCTACTCCAAGGTGATGTGCTGGGTCACCGTGGACCGGGCACTGGCACTGGCCGCCGCGCACGACCGGGAACCGGGCCCGGGCTGGGCGGCACTGCGCAGCGAGATCGCCGACGACGTGCTGGTCAAGGGCTGGAACGACGAGGTGCAGGCGTTCACGACGGCCTACGACGGGACCGACCTGGACGCCGCGTCGCTGCACATCGGGCTGGCCGGGCTGATCGATCCCGGTGACGAGCGCTTCGCGGCCACCGTCACCGCGATCGAGGCCGAGCTGCGCAGCGGCTCCACCGTCTACCGGTACAAGCACGACGACGGCCTGCCCGGCGGGGAGGGCGGTTTCCACCTCTGCGCCGCCTGGATGATCGAGGCCTACCTCGCCTGCGGCCGTCGCACCGAGGCCGAGCAGCTCTTCCAGCAGCTCGTCGACGTCGCCGGACCCACCGGCCTGCTCTCCGAGGAGTACGACCCGGTCGCCGAACGGTCACTGGGCAACCACCCGCAGGCCTACTCCCATCTCGGCCTGATCCGGTGCGCC
>DASXOV010000218.1:0-11523 GCA_036494005.1 Pseudonocardiaceae bacterium
CCGATGATCGAACCGATCCAGCCGGTCGGCTGGAAACCGCGAATGCCCACGGTCAGCAGTCCGAAGATCAGACCGCCGGCCACGGATCCGATCACGCCGAGCAGGATCGTCCGTAGGACACCGATGTCGTCCTTACCGGGAACGACAGCTCGGGCGATGAACCCTGTGATCAGCCCGAAAATGATCCACCCGAGCACTGTCAAGATCATCGGAATCCTCTCGTTTCTCGTCCTGTCCGGCTGGTCACACGCTAGCGCGCCGACCGCGTGTTGGGCGGTGTCGCGCACCACCGGCCTGCGTCAGGACGGTGGATGCCGGCGCACCGGGTCCCAGGACCGCATCACCTGGTCGAGCTGGCTCTGGCTGAGGGCGTCGGCCGGCAGGGGACCGTGCTGTGGCCCTGCGCGCAGCCCGTCGAGGATCAACGCCAGGTAGCGTCGCCAGAGATCTTCGTTCACTCCGCGGGAATACTCCGCCACCGAGGTGATCATAAGAAGTATCGCCGGGATGTCCGGCAGTTCCACGTCGGTTCGCATGCCGCCCTGCGACTGGGCCCGACAGACGAGGTTGCCGATCAACGGTGCAAGTCGCGCCCTGGCTCCCGCAACCCGATCCCTCCCGCAGCCGTGACTGAGCAGGACCTGCCGCAGTCCGAGGTCGGCGACCTGCAGGGCCAGGGCGCTCTCCAGGAACGACGCCAGTGCCTGCCACCCGTCTGGTATGGCCGCGGCCTGCTCGGCCAGTGCCTCAACTCGTGCGATCTTCTGCTCGAACAGTGCTTCAACGAGTTCGTCCTTGCCGGGAAAGCGACGGTACACCGTGCCGACACCCACGCCGGCATGCTCGGCGATCTCGTCCAGGCTGGCCTCCAATCCCCGTTGAGCGAAGACCTCACCAGCTGCCTCGAGGATGCGCAGCCGATTACGTTCAGCATCGCGGCGCAGCGGCCGGTGCTCGGCACTGCCTGGCGGGCGAGCGGGTGTTGGCATGACACCACTTTATCAAGTGGAGGAGCGTCCTCAACTTAACAGTTGGCCTTCGGATGAGATCGCAGGCTTGGCCTCCGGTTAGCTGACGCCGCCCACTGGCCAGCCGCTCCACCAGTTGGCTCGGCGCGCCCGAGATCGATCTTCGCGGACCCGGACGATCGCCATCATCCGGGGGCAGCCGACACCGCAGCGAGCGCGACTTCGAGATTGTGATCGGCCAGAACCCCGCATTCACAGGGCCACGCCTGGCCACAGGCGACGCAGCGACCACCGTCGTCGCGATGCTCGGTTATCACCCGTGTGGCGACAGAACACATCGTCCGCAACGCCGCATCCAGCGACGCGCTGCTCAACTCGGTCATGCAGGTCACCTCTTCGCCATGCAAGTCGGCTTTGCTCTGTTGTGGGTCCCGTATGGCTCCACGCTGTAGACACCACCGGACGCACTCCTGTGGGGGCCACCGACCGCGCCGACCACGAAGCCGAAGCCGACCGGGAGCAGCGGGAGCGGGAGGCGCAGACCACCGATGTGCAGCAAGTCGCCGAGTCGGCACCGCCCACCCACCCGACCGCCATGGGGGTTCGCGGCCGGGTGGGCCTTGGTCGCCGACTCACAGCGGGGGGCCAACTATGAGTCGGCGGACGTCGTGACGCGCTCTCAGGCTACGACTTTCTGCTGGCCTGGGCGGTCGTGTCGTCGGAACGTGTACCAGGACCGGGTGAGCGGTCCGCCCCGCCCCGTTCGACGCGGCGCACGACCGCCCGCCGCAGGACGAACTCCACTGCTGCCTCCAGACGCGATTCAGTAGCGATTCAGTAGATTCAGTCACGCTCCAGTGAGCGCCGTCAGGTGTTCTCATCAGTGAGCCCGGCGGGGCGGGAGTCCATAGTGATTGAAGACCTAGTGAACACAGACGGCGACGATACAGATCGGCACGCAGCCGCGCGTTCGCCGAACTGCGGACTGAGCGATCGGTGCCGGTACATGGGCGGCCAGGAATCTGGGTGACTGTCCTGCTGCTCAGCTGAGCGGCTGGCGAGTGGCCGCCTGACGAGGGGTCCGGCGCATCGATGATCGGCGTGCGCAGGACCTCGGCGGAGGCGAAGACTGCAGGGGTGCTGACAGTGCGGGCCGGCCCGGTGTGGCGCGGAGGCAGTTGGTGAGATCGCCTTCTGCGTCGACCCGAGAGCCTGGGGACGGGGCATCGGACGGGGTCCTGATCACGAATGCTCGGTCGTGCCCAGCCCGCAGCGGGTTCACTGACGCGCTGTTATGGGTCCTCGCAGGCAACGAACGGGCTGAGCGCTTCTACCGTGCCGATGGCTGGGTTTCTGACGGCCAGCGACGAGAGGAAGACGTCTGGGGCGTTCGAGTGGGCGAGGTCTGCTACCGGTGGCTCCTTCCCTGATGCATGAATACTCGACCGCCCCGTGATACCGCCCTGTGATGAATCTGTACATCGATCAGTTCGGCACCAGGTGATCAGGTGGGGCTGGGCTGCTCGCCCTCGGGCGGAGGATTCTCTCCACCGAGTTGTTCGGTAGCCTTTCCTTTCACCGTATTGATCTGCTCGCTGTACTTACCCTCGGTTTTCTCGTCGGCGACTTCCGTAACTTTGTCGATGCCTTCTCTCGCCTGATCCTCATGACCGGCTACCATGCCCTTCAGCTTGTCCGACATGCTCATGTTGCGCCTCCCGTGAGACTGACATTACTTTCTGTCGCCTTGGCGATGTGGTCCAAAACAGCGCATCATGATGTGAGATGCCTGTCAAGACTTCCGACTGGTTGACTGGTGGGACGCCGTGCGCTGGCTATCAATTACCGAGGTGCCGCCTTCTTTGAGTTAACCCTTGGTTCCTTCAGGTGTAGCTGGCTTGCACCAGGCATTTCGGCAAGCGATCACCCGAAGCTGATTCGCTCCAGCCAGAAGTTGAGCAACTGCGCATCGCCAAGGATCTCGATGCCTTCACTACGGGCAGGGCGCCGCTGGTAGACGACCAGCAGTAGGTCGATGAGCGGGCCGCGCACGGCGACTGCGGCATTTCTCATGCGCGCGGCGCCAGACGATGGCGTCGCCGGTCGATCAGCCACTCCGGTGCCGTGTCGGTGGCGTGGAAGTGCAGGGTGCGGCCGGGGCCGAGGAGCTCGCGCATCCACGGGTGGACTCGACGTGCATCGGTAGCGCGCTGAGTTCCATCCACTCGTCGAGGGCGTCGACAGCGACCTCAACCTCGCCTTGCGGATGGACGGCGCAACGTGGGACGCCACGATGACACCATATTGCGCCAAGTTGGCTTGCGATGGCGCGATGATAGTGCCATGATGGTGCCATGGATCTCACGTCGTATGTCGACACTCTCCGTCAGGAGCTTGCAGTGGCCGCCGAGGCCGGGGGAGACGACGCCCGTGCACTGGCCGAGCGACTCACCGCACCGCTGGAATCGGCGGTGCGGCTCGCTCTGTTGGACGCGCTGTCGGCGGCCGCGGAGGAGATCACCCGCGACCTCGCGCCGGGCTCGGTGGATCTCCGCCTTCGTGGGCGTGAGCCCAGTTTCGTCGTGACGGCCCCGCCCACCGACTCGTTCGAGGAGCCGGACACGTCCGCGGTAGGTGTCCCGCCGCCGGTGGCACCGGAGGCCGAGGAGGGCGCGACAGCGCGGATCAACTTCCGCCTTGCCGAACACCTCAAGGGCCGGATCGAGGAGGCCGCCGGCCGGGCAGGGCTCTCGGTCAACGCCTGGCTCGTCCGGGCGGCAGCGGCCGCGCTGGAGTCCGGCGGCGGCAGCCGCAGCTCCGAACGGCGCGCCCCGCGCGGCGGGCAGCGCTACACCGGCTGGGTGCGCTAGCGCACCCGCGGCAGGCACCACCCCCCACTACCCGTCCCACCAGCAGGGACGCCCAACTAACCACCTCCGGAGGATCGCCATGCCCACATTCGCCACTCCCGAACCCATTTCGGCCGAGATCGACCTCGTCGTCGGTGACGCCCGTATCACCGCGAGCGACCGCGACGACACGGTAGTGGAGATACACCCGACCGACGGGGCCCACGAGCCGGACGCGCGGGCCGCCGAGCAGACCCGGGTCGAGTACACGGCCGGCAGACTGCTGGTCAGGTCGCCGAAGCAGCGTGGTCTCGGCCTGTTCGGCAAGGCCGGGTCGGTCGACGTGACGATCGAACTGCCGACGGGCTCGCACGTGCGGGGCGACGCCTCGGTAGCGGCATTCCGCTGTGTCGGCCGCCTCGGCGAGTGTCGGTTGAAGACCGGGACCGGAAACATGGAACTTGACCACACGGGCACCCTTGACCTGCACACCGGTAGTGGCGCCATCGTCGTCGACCGCGTGGTGGGTCACGCCGAGGTGAGCACCGGGACTGGCCGGGTGCGCCTGCGCGAGATCGACGGCACCGCGGTGATCAAGAACTCCAACGGTGCCAGCTGGGTCGGCGAGATCGCCGGCGACCTGCGGGTGAACGCGGCCAACGGCGACATCTCCGTCGACAACGCGAACGCCGGTGTCACCGCCCACACCGCCAACGGTGATGTCCGGATCGCCGAGGTCACGCGCGGCTCGGCCTCGCTCAAGACCACCTGCGGTGAGATCGAGATCGGCATCCACGCCGGCACCGCTGCCCGGCTCGACGTCTCCACGCAGTTCGGCCGGGTGCACAACCACCTGGACACCGCCGAGGGTCCCGAACCGTCCGACGAGACCGTCGAGGTGCACGCCCGCACCAGCTACGGCGACATCGTGATCCGCCGTCCCTGAATCCCTGGAATGAAAACTCTTCGAAAGGAGGAGGGGATGACAACAACAACTATCCCCACCCGGCCGGCGATGTCGGCAACCGGACTACGGAAGTCGTTCGGCGACAAGGTTGTCCTCGACGGCATCGACCTCACCGTCGCCGAAGGGACGATCTTCTCGCTGCTCGGCCCCAACGGCGCCGGCAAGACCAGCATGGTGCAGATCCTGTCCACCCTGATCAACGCCGACCGTGGCGAGATGCACGTCGCCGGCCACGACCTGGCGAAAGATCCCGACGCGGTGCGGGCCGCGATCGGTGTCACCGGCCAGTTCTCGGCGGTGGACAACCTCCTCACCGGCGAGGAGAACCTGCTCCTGATGACAGACCTGCGCCACCTCGGCTGAGGTGAAGGCCGGCGCCGTTCCTCGGCAGCGGCTTCGTCCCCACGCACTCGATGCCGACCGGACTGCGCTGGTTCGCCGAGTACCAGCCCTTCACACCCGTCACCGAAACGCTGCGTGGACTGCTCATGGGTACCTCGATCGGCAACAGCGCGGTCATCGCCCTCGCCTGGTGCGGCGGTATCGCCCTGCTCGCATACCTCTGGGCGACAAGACTGTTCAACCGCCACCCCGCACGGTAATCGGGCCTCGTCCATGAACCAGCGATCTCCGGGTGGGGCCCAGGCGGCCTCGATCAGCAGCGTCTCCACACCTGAGCGACGACGCGACAGCCCAAGCCGCCTGCCCAGGTCCTCGGCCAGCGCAACGGTGGCTTCTAAGCTCCTCGTATGGCGCGGTACTTCAATGTGCATCCGCTCGACCCGCAACGGCGCACGATCAGTCAGGTGGTCGAACTGGTCCGCGACGGGGGGCTCATCGCCTACCCCACGGACTCCTGCTTCGCCCTCGGCTGCCGGCTCGGCAACTCCGAGGGCCTGCACCGGATCCGCCAGATCCGCGATCTCGACGACAAACACCATTTCACCCTCGTCTGCCGGGACTTCGCTCAGCTCGGCCAGTTCGTCTACGTCAGCAACAGGGCGTTCCGGCTGATCAAGGCCTCGACCCCGGGCAGCTACACGTTCATCCTGCCCGCGACCAAGGAGGTTCCGCGCCGGATGCTGCGCCCGAAGAAGAGAACTGTCGGGGTACGGATTCCTCAGCACACCGTCGTGCAGGCGCTGCTCGCCGCGCTGGAGGAGCCGCTGCTGTCCTCCACACTGCTGCTCCCGGAGGAGCCCGAACCGCTGACCCATGGCTGGGAGATCAAGGAACGGCTCGACCGCGCGGTGGACGCGGTCATCGATTCGGGCGACTGCGGCACCGAGCCGACGACCGTGATCGACTTGTGCGGATCCGAACCCGAGATCGTGCGCCGGGGCGCCGGCGACCCATCCCGGTTCGAGTAGCCCCGTGGGGCTATCGCGGACCCAGGCCACCGCCGCGGATTTCAAGGCGTGAGGAACGGCATATCCCCCAGGTGATCAGTGGATACGGTCGGCCTGCATTCAAGACGGTCGGTGTCGTCAACGACGAGCCGTCCGATCAGGCGGTGGTAGGACGGACAAGGTTTGGTGCGGGCCGGTCCGGGCACACGTCCTGCGAGGGGGGACATCGCCATCACGACGAGGAGTGCCCATGAAGATCGGCATTATCGGTGCAGGCAATGTCGGCGCCACGCTGACCCGGCGTTTCGCGACACTGGGCCACACAGTGTCGGTGACGAACTCGCGCGGCCCTGAGACGCTGCGTGACCTGGCGGCTGAGACCGGTGCCAGCGCGGTTTCTGTGATCGAAGCGGCCCGCGACGAGGATGTCGTCGTCGTGACGATCCCAGAGCGAAACGTTCCGGACCTGCCGGGCGATTTGTTCACCGGGTCGGGCGACGTCGTTGTCGTGGACACCGGCAACTACTACCCACAGCAGCGCGACGGCCGCATCGAGGCGATAGAGCACGGCATGACCGAGAGCCGCTGGGTGGCCCAGCAGCTCGGTCGACCGGTGATCAAAGCGTTCAACACCATCTACGCGGAGCACCTGCGGGACAACGGCCGCCCGGCGGGGACGCCCGGACGCATCGCCCTGCCGGTAGCCGGTGACGACGACGGCGCCAAGGCAGTGGTCATGCAACTGCTCGAAGAGCTCGGATTCGACGCCGTCGACACCGGCGGCCTGGATGAGTCCTGGCGCCAGCAGCCGGGCACTCCCGTCTACACCACCGACCTCGACGCTGACGACGCGCGGCGCGCGCTGTCGCAGGCACGCCTGCAGCGCGCAGCGCGGTGGAGCGCGACGGCCAACAGTCCCGGCAGTTTCGCCGACCCACGGTGAGGCGGGGTCATGGCGGACGAGCTGCCCCCGCGCCTGCCGTGACCTTCCGGTGAAACACAGGTGTCATGGAGGAGTCCGCCGGGCCGGTGGTGGCGCAGCACGGCTGGCTTTGCCGGCGAGGACCCAGAGCAGGGGGCCGTGTCGGTGGGTGTGGACAGTGGCGATACCGCGGCTGTGGAGATCCTCGGCGAGCCGGTCGGGGTCGAAGAATTGCAGTCCGGCACGGTGTCCGACGCGGTGGGCGACCCGGTCGATCAGGCCTCCGCGCACAGTCGGGATCATGAGCACGAGATGCCCGCCGGGTGCGAGGACGCGGGCCATCTCGGTGAGTACCCGGGCCGGGGCTGGGACGAGTTGCAGGGCGGCCAGACAGGTGACCAGGTCGAAGCCGGCCTCGTGGAACGGCAGGCGCTGGGCGTCGGCGCGGAGGAATCCCACGTTGTCGGCCTGTTTGCCGACCGCCCGCTGCAACATCGGCACCGAGATGTCCACGCCCAGCGCCAGCCCGTTCGGCCCTGCGGCGCGTCCCAGGGCGGCGGTGACATCACCGGGCCCGCATCCGACGTCCAGGGCTCGCCCCGCCGCCGGTAACCGTGCCACCGAGTCGGGCAGCCGCGTGAACGTGAGCAGTCTGCGGAGCAACGCCGTCGCCGGGGCGTACAGGCCGGCCCCGATTCGGGACTCCCACAACGCCTGCACCGGTCCGGGCGCTGCGTCGTCCTGACCGCCCAGCAGATCCAGATAGCCGCGGCTGACATCCGGCGCTTCCGGCGCGGTTCGGAGCAGCGGCAGGGCCCGGGCGAGCGCAGCGGGCAAGCACTGTGCATCCTCCGGCACGGCGTCTCCTCTCTGCACGTGCAGGCGGTAGTCGGCCCACGTGTCCGAACTCGACCGGGAATGGCTGCGGTCGACGTTATAGGACTCGCGCAACCGGGCCCGCTCAGAACCCACCCCATGAGGACGGCCCGCCCGAGGCCGGTACCAGTCCTGCTTGATCAGGACCACCTAGCCCGGTAGCAGCTGGTCAGGTCAGGAGTGCGATGACGGAAGCCGACCGCCAGCACCACGCACTCAACCCTGTGGTCGGGTATTGCCAGACCTAGATGAGTAGAGCAGTCGTACCGCCACGGGCCCGCGATCATGCCCGACGGCGGCCACCGTCGAGCCATGCCGCAGGTCACTGCTGTGGCTGAGCTGTTCGGAAAAACGCGATGTCAGAAGGGTCGCGGTCGGTTGAGGTGACGGCGAAACCCCTGGCCGGCCGGCGAGCGCTGAATTTTGGCAATACAAGTGGCCGACGGCGCCGAGTCGCTCCCGGTCGTCGGCGCCATGGCCGGCGGTTGATCACCTGCGTCTGTGCTGAACAGAACCTGGGAATACGCTGGATGACCGTGCGTAAACGCGCTGTAACATGCATGCTCTGCTTCAGGGGATTACTAACTGTGAGGAACAGCCCTAGATCGGTCCGTGGGCTGCTCCGCCATGGGGGCGCGCGCAATATCGATATGAACCCGGCGTGGCCGATCACTGGATAGCTTCTCCAGCAGCGAGAACACGCCATCCGCATGATCGTCTCCCGCTGCCCCCTGACTTCCGGAGCAGAAGGAGAGTTTGTGGCAGCGCTGCGCAACTTCGACCATTTCCCTGGCCCGGACCAGGCGAGATTGTCACTTTCCGTAATCGGTGGTGGGGCGCTCACGCGCGATATGGTGCTGATGGCGCCGGATCATGCGCAGGAGGTGCGGTGGCGCCACGGAGAGCGTCTGCATCACCTGTTCGAGCAGCAGTGCGACCGGATCGCGCAGCGCGTGGCCGTGGATACCGGCGACATGACGGTGACCTTCAGCCAGCTCGACGCACGAGCCAACCAGCTGGCTCGCTACCTGCGGGCCCGCGGTGCGCAGCCGGGGCAGCGGATCGCGCTGCTGTTCGACCAGGCCGTACCCTCCTACGTCGCCATGCTGGCCGTGCTGAAGATCAACGCGGTGTACGTCCCGCTGGACGCCAGCTTCCCGGCCGACCGGGTGGCTTACATCGTCGAGGACGCCGACGTAGGGATGGTCCTGTCGTTGTCGCACCTACGCGCGAACCTGACCGACCTGGCAGACTTCGGGACCGAGCTGATCGCCGTCGACGCGGCCGGGGGCGAGATCGGCGGGCAGGCCGAGCGCCGGTTGACCGACGCCGAGCGCGGGACCCCGGTTGACGAGCTGGCCTACGTCATCTACACCTCGGGCTCCACTGGGTGGCCCAAGGGCGTGGCGATCAGCCACGCGAGCATCTGCAATTTCGTCCGGGTCGCCGCCGAGGTGTACGGGATCCAGGCGGAGGACCGGGTCTACCAGGGTATGACGATCGCGTTCGACTTCTCCGTCGAAGAGATCTGGGTGCCGTGGATGTCAGGTGCGACGCTGGTACCCAAGCCGGGCGGGACGGTGCAGCTGGGTGCGGACTTGCACGAGTTCCTCACCAGGCGCGGGGTCACCGGGATGTGCTGTGTGCCGACCTTGCTGTCCACACTGGACGAGGACCTGCCTGGGCTGCGTTTCCTGCTGGTGTCCGGGGAGGCCTGCCCGCAGCACCTGGTATCGCGCTGGCACCGGCGGGGACGGCGGTTCCTCAACGTCTACGGACCGACCGAGGCCACGGTCACCGCGACCTGGACCGAGCTACACCCAGACCGCTCGGTGACCATCGGCGTGCCGCTGCCCAGTTACGCCACGGTGATCCTCGACCCGGAGAACCCGCACCGGGCTCTTCCCCCTGGTGAGGTGGGCGAGATCGGCATCGCGGGCATCGGGCTGGCCGACGGTTACCTCAACCGTCCGGACCTGACCGAACGGGCTTTTATCCCCGATTTCCTGGGCATTGTGGGCAACACGTCCGGGCGGATCTACCGGACCGGTGACCTGGGGCGGGTCAACGGCGATGGCGAGATCGAGTACCACGGACGGATCGACACCCAGGTGAAGGTCCGCGGTTACCGGATCGAGCTGACCGAGATCGAGTCGGTGCTGTTGCAGGTGCCAGGGATCGCACAGGCCGTCGTCGACACCTACAAACCCGCACCCGGCGTCGTGGAACTGGTTGGCTACTACAGCCTGCACACCGGCACCGCCGACGTGGACCGGGGTCAGATCTACCGACTGCTGCGGGAGCATCTGCCTGCGTACATGATCCCGGCCTATCTGGAGCGCCTCGCCGTCATACCGATGACCACGAGCGACAAGGCGGACCGCACGAACCTGCCCCCGCCCACGATCCGGCGCGTCCAGGACCCCGCGCACCAGGAGGTGACCGCCGCCAACGAGACCGAGCGGATCCTGGCCGAGGCACTGGGCGTGGTCCTGCGGGTTGAGCACGTCCCGGTGGAGAGCAACTTTTTCGACGGGCTCGGCGCGAACTCGTTGCTCATGGCGCAGTTCTCGGCACGGTTGCGCAAACGGACCGATCTGCAGCCGGTGTCTATGAAGGACATCTACCTGCACCCGACGATCCGCGAGCTCGCGGAGACGATCGGTGTGGCGGGACCCGCCGCGCAACCGACGCCAGCGCAACCCGTCACGCGGGCGAGCACCGCGCGGTACGTGCTGTGCGGGACGCTGCAGCTGGTGCTGTTCCTCACGCTCGCGCTGCTCGGCTCGCTCGTGCTGGACGACGGATTCTGGTGGGGCGCCGAGGGCGTCGGGGTGCTCGGCGTCCTGGGCCGCGCGGCGGTGTTCAGCACCTCGGCCCTGCTCGCCGCCTGCGTGCTGCCGGTCCTCGCGAAGTGGCTGCTCGTGGGGCGGTGGAAGGGACTGGAGATCCCGTTGTGGAGCCTGGCCTATCTGCGTTTCTGGATGGTGAAGGTGTTGATCAGGGTCAACCCGATGGTGCTCTTCGTCGGTTCTCCGCTCTACACCCTGTACCTGCGGGCGCTCGGCGCGAAGATCGGCCGCGACGTGACCGTACTGTCCCGGATCGTTCCGGTGGCCACCGACCTGATCAGCATCGGTGATGGCACCCTCATCCGCCGCGACTGCTTCTTCACCGGATACCGCGCCGTCGCAGGCGTGCTGCAGCTCGGACCGGTCACGCTGGGGCGCGACGTTGTCGTCGGCGAGCACACGGTGCTCGACATCGGCGCCACGATGGGCGACGGCGCGCAGCTCGGCCACACCTCCGCGCTGCAAGCCGGGCAGACAGTGCCCGCGGGCGAACACTGGCACGGCAACCCGGCCGAACCCACCCAGGTGGACTACCGCCGGGTCGCCCCCGCCCGGTGTGGCATCATGCGCAAAATCGGCTACAGCCTGGCGCAGTTACTGGGCGCGGTGGTGCTCGGCATGGCGGTGCTCGGCGTCGCGGGCGTGCTGCTCAACGACATCCCGGCGCTCGTCGACGCGCTGAGCCCTGGCCAGGGCTCGCTGACCGACCCGACGTTCTACACGGACGTGCTGGCCGGGTC
>DASXOV010000219.1:0-30700 GCA_036494005.1 Pseudonocardiaceae bacterium
CGCGATCAAGGCTGCCGGATCGGTGGCGCAGAACGCCCTCAGGTACGCCTGTGACCAGCGGGGTCTGCCCTACGTGTGGGGCGGTAACGGGCCGTCTGACGGAGGGTTCGATTGCAGCGGCCTGACCAGCGTCGCCTACAGCACTGCAGGTGTGAAGCTGCCCCGCACCGCCGATGCCCAGTTTCGCGCCGGGCCGCAGGTCCCCGCCGGACAGCCGCTGCACGTCGGTGATCTGGTGTTCTTCGGTAATGAGTCGGACATCCATCACGTCGGTATCTACCTCGGAGCGGGAATGATGCTCGACGCACCCGACTTCGGGCAGGTCGTGAAGATCGAGTCATACCAGTTGTCCGACTATTTCGGCGCCACCAGGCCCGCTGCGGCCGCCAGCGCGTGACGAGCACACCCGAATGCCGGACACCGTCGAGGCCGTTACCGGCTTGATCAGGGTCGATGGTGCCGCATCGGTGACGGCCCCTTTCCACGCCACTCACCCATCAGATTGTCTGCCGGCGAATGGATTCAACCGGCGGCCAGGGTGCTGTACTGCGGCGTGGCAAGGGGCCGTCAGCTCATGCCGCTGGTTGATTCGGTGCCGCCGGCCGATACCGGGCGGGTGGATTCCCGGCTGTCCTGACCCGGTCCGGCAGGGGTGGTCCGCTACCGTTGGTTCATGGCAACCGCGGCGGCGTGACCGTGAGTGCACTCGCGGACGGGACCGACGACGCCGTGTCCGTTCCGCGTCCTTCGCCCGGCACGAGCAGGCGATGGGTACGCAGGCTGTTGCGACTGCTGGCCATGCTGGTGCTGTTCGCCGGTGCCGCCGTCGCGCTGCTCTGGCAGTTGACGCCCTCGGTGGGGGACCTGCAGCAGCGGGTGACCGACCGGCTTGCCGCGCGCGGGACGCCGGACCCCCAGACCCGCTCCGACTCGTCCCGCGTCGTGCAGGCGCTGATCGCGACCGAGGACAGCCGCTTCTACCAGCATCACGGCATCGATCCGATCGGCGCGGTGCGGGGCGTGGCAGGCTCGCTGGCGGGGAACCCGGACGCCGGGGGTGCCACGCTGGACCAGCAACTGGCCAAGGTGATCTACACCCCCGAGCAGACGGGTGTCCTGGCCAAAGCCGAGCAGCTCGTGCTGGCGCTGAAGATCGACAAGGACTACCCCAAGAACGAGATCCTGCGGACCTATCTGGCGGCGGTCTACTTCGGACACGGCTACTACGGGCTCTCCGCGGCTGCGCGGGGCTACTTCGGGCGCGATCCCGCCGACCTGACCTGGGCGCAGGCCAGCATGCTCGCCGGCCTCGTGGCCGCTCCGAGCGCCTACGACCCGCTGCAACATCTCGACCTTGCGAAGACACGTCAGCAGCATGTGCTGGATCGCCTGGTCGCGACCGGTGTGCTGTCCTCAGCCGAGGTGGACGCCGCGTTCGCGGCGCCCCTGGGGCTGCGTCAGTGATGCCGCCCGCAGTCCTGCACCGCCGCCCGCAGTCCTGCACCGCCGCCCGGTCAGCAGACCGTCCGGGACCGAACGGCGGCGTCCAGTGCCGTGCGCATCGGCGGGACCGGTGGGGACTGGCCGGTCATCAGTTCGACCTGCGCGACGGCCTGGTGCAGCAGCATCGCCAGGCCGCTGACGACCCGGCAGCCCGCGGCGAGCGCGGCGGTGGCCAACGGTGTCGGCCATGGTGCGTACACGACGTCGAGCACCACGGGACGGGTCTGCCAGCGCTGTGGTCGCAGAGCGTCGGCCGCACCGGAGGGCAGCGTGGAGATGACGACGTCCGCGTCGGGCAGTTCGACGCCGGGCAGTCCGCCGCGGATCGTCGGGTGCACGCCGAGCCGGTCAGCCGCAGTGCGCAGCTCCGTGGTGCGGGCCGGGTCCCGGACCACAACGGTCGGTGTGCGCTCCCCGAGCGCGCGCAGCGCGGCCAGCGCCGCCTGGGCGGTACCCCCGGCGCCCAGGACGACCGCCGCGCCGACCTGGCCCAGACCTGCCTCCTGGAGCGCAGCCACGATCCCGGCGACGTCGGTGTTCTCGGCGCGACGATGCCCGCCGAGTACCAGGGTGTTCGCTGCGCCGACTGCGCCTGCCAGTGGAGAGACCTCATCGGCGACTGTGAGCGCCACCCGCTTGAGCGGCATCGTCAGCGACAGACCGGCCCACTCCGGCCCGAGGGCGTCGACGAGGCCTGGCAGGCCCGCCTCGGCGCATTCGATCGCCTCGTAGCGCCACTCGGTCAGTCCGAGCGATGCGTAGGCAGTCGCGTGGAGCACCGGCGATAGTGAGTGCCGGATCGGGGATCCCAGAACCGCTGCCCGTCGTGCGCCCGCCCCCTGATCCACCACCGGACCAGTATGCGGGCCGCGGTGCGCGGGTTCGCCGTCAGGGGCTCGCCGGTGAGGCCGGTCGCTCGGATTCACCCGCAGACTCGCCTGCTGCGCTCATCCGCACGATCGTCGGTAAGGTCCGGCTGGTGGGGCTACTCGCAGCGCGTCGCGGGCGGGTCTATTGCACAATGTGTGTAGTTCTGCTACTTAGAGCTCGCACGACGTCACGGAGAGCGGAGCAAGCTCGGGCCTGCGTCGCTGGATGTCCGGCTTGACAGCGGACACCGTCGCGACGGTGGGGACACCAGGCAGGCGAGGGGATGAGTTATGGACAGGCCGAGCTGGGCACCGACCGATGTGGATCTGGAGCTTCCCAGCGCCGCTCGGGTCTACGACTACTATCTGGGCGGGTCGCACAACTTCGCGGTGGACCGGGAAATGGCCCGCCGGGCGATCGAGCTGTGGCCGGATCTGCCGCAGGTGCTGCAGGCCAACCGGGCGTTCCTACGTCGCGCGGTGCGCTATCTGATCAGCCAGGGGATCACCCAGTTCCTGGACATCGGCTCCGGAATCCCCACCGTCGGCAATGTGCACGAGGTGGCCCAGGACGCATTGCCCGAGGCCCGGGTGGTCTACGTGGACGTCGAGCCGGTGGCCGTTGCGCACACCCGGGCGATCCTGGCGGACAACGACCGGGCCGACATCGTCCAGGCGGACCTGTCCGACGTGAACGCGATCACCGCCGATCCGCGGGCCACCCGGCTGCTCGACTTCAGCCGGCCGGTCGGCGTGCTCATGGTGGCGCTGCTGCATTTCGTCCCGGACGACGCGGACCCCGCGAAGATCGTCTCCAGGTACCGTGAGCTGATGGTGCCCGGTAGCCAGCTGGTCCTCTCGCACGCTACCCAGGAGGGAAGGCCCGATCAGGCCGACTCGCACACAGCGCTCTACGAGCGCACCACTACCCCGATGACCATGCGCTCGCGGTCCCAGGTGGCGGAGTTGCTGTGCGACTTCGACATCGTGGCGCCAGGTGTGGTGTTCCTGCCACAGTGGCGACCGGAGTCCCCGGCAGATGTCGACGACCGTCCCGAGCGGTTCACCGGCTATGCCGCGGTCGGCCGACGAGAATGACCCGCGTTCGGCGGGAATCGTTTGCTCAGCTCTGGGCTGATGCGGTCGCCGGTACCAGTTATGTGTCGATGGGCCGCGATGAACTGGCTGCGCACCTGCTCGGGCTGACCGACCGCCTCATCGACGCCGCGATCGCACCCGATTTCGACCCGTCGGTCGCCCATGAGGTCGGTGCCGACCTGGTCGCCGCACACTTCACCGGCACCGAGACTCTCGGCGAGACACTGGCCCTGATCACCGGCCGGCTGGCGAACCTGCTGGACGGCCTCACCGACTGCCCTGAACTCGCCGCTCGCATCGCCCGGCTGGCAGGCAACATAGCCGCCGGCTACGCCAGCGCACTGCGGGAACGCACGCTCGACGAACAGGAGGCGATCCATCGGGCCGGGCTCGTGGCCCGGATGGAGGCAGAACGGGCCCTGGCCGCCAGCGAGGCTCGGCTGCGGGCCATGTTCACCCAGGCGGCGGTCGGGATCGGGATCGGCGACCTCGAAGGCAACATCACGGAGGCCAACCCGACACTGCTGCGGATGTTCGGCTACACCCTCGATGATTTCACCTCGCTCAAGGTCAGTTCGATGGTGCATCCTGAGGACGCCGCGAGCGTGTGGCAGGCATACGAGCAACTGATCTGCGGCGAGCGGGACCACTTCCGGGTGGAGAAACGGTTCCACCGTGCCGACGGCGGAGAGATCTGGACTCACCTGACGGTGTCGCTGGTGCGCGACGAGACCGGTGCCCCCGCCTACCAGGTGGCGGTGGTGGAGGATGTGTCCGAACGGCACCGGCTGCAGGCCCGGTTGCATTATCAGGCCTACCACGACCCGCTGACCGGGTTACCCAACCGGGCGATGGTCTCCGATCGGCTGGCGCAGGTGTTCGCCAGGCCGATCGGCTCGCGGCGGATCGGGCTGTGCTATCTCGACCTGGACGGGTTCAAGGTGGTCAACGATAGCCTGGGCCACGACGTCGGCGACCAGTTGCTGATCGCCGTCGCCTCCCGTCTGGCGGGTTGCTGCGGGCGTGGGCAACTGGTGGCCCGGATGGGCGGCGACGAGTTCGTGATCATCGTCGAGGACTCGTGCGAGGAGGACGTCATCTCGCTGGCCGAGGACGTCCTGGCTGCGCTGGCCGCGCCGATCCGGATCGGTGACTACGAGCTGATCGTGACAGCGAGCATCGGCATCGTGGAGCGACCGGTGGCCGTCACCACCCAGGCGGACCTGGTCCAGGCCGCCGACATCACGCTGTACTGGGCCAAGGCAGACGGCAAGGGCCGATACGCCATCTTCGACCGGCACCGCAACGAACAGGAAGTGGCCCGCTTCACCCTGTCCACGACGATGCCCGCTGCGGTGGAACGCAACGAGTTCTTCGTTGACTACCAGCCCCTGGTCGCCCTGGCGGACTGCACGTTGCGGGGAGTGGAGGCGTTGGTGCGCTGGCGTCATCCGACCTATGGCGTGCTCGGGCCCGAGCAGTTCATCGGTCTGGCCGAGGAGACCGGTGCGATCGTGCAACTCGGGCGGTGGGTGCTGGCCCAGGCCTGCGAGCAGGCCAGCCGCTGGCGAGCCGACTTCGGCGACGCCGCGCCGTTCATCAGCGTCAACCTGGCGCCCCGCCAGTTGCGCGAGCCCGGTCTGGTGGGAGACGTCCTGACGATACTGGCCGACACCCGGCTCGACCCGTCGCACCTGCAACTCGAGCTCACCGAGCAGGCCCTGATGGGTGACGAGGCAGGCCCGGTCGAGGCCCTTGCGAAGCTGTACGACATGGGGGTGCGGATCGCGATAGACGACTTCGGCACCGGCTACTCGAATCTGCCCTATCTGCGCCGCCTGCCGTTGCACGACCTCAAGCTGGCCGGCTCGTTCGCGGTAGGCCTGCGACCGGCCCTGCCGGACCTGGTGGACGAGCGAATCGTGGCGACCCTGGTGAATCTGGCCCACGCCCTGGACCTGACCGTGACCGCGGAGGGCGTGGAGACCATCGCTCAGCTCGAGCGGTTGCGGGCCCTCGGCTGCGACGCAGGGCAGGGATTCCTGTTCGCCCCACCGTGCACCCCAGCGCAGATCGACGCCCTGCTGCGCGCGGCCAACCCGCTGGGTGGCCCCGGCACCGGAACCCGGGCGCTGTGACCGCGCCCGACACGGCGGTGCTGCTGCTGCGCCTGGTCGTGGGGCTGACGATGGTGGCCCACGGCTACAACCACCTGTGGGGCCCGGGCGGGGTGAACGGCACGGCCCGGTGGTTCGCCTCGCTGGGCATGCGCCCGGCCACACTGCACGCGGTGCTGTCCGGGGCCGGGGAACTCCTGGCGGGGGCTGCACTGGCCCTCGGGCTGCTCACCCCGCTGGCCGCCGCGTTCATCGTCGGCACCATGGCCGTCGCCGCGGTCACTGCACACCGGCGCAACGGGTTCTTCGTGTTCAAGGACGGCTGCGAATACGTTCTGATGATTGCCGTGGTGTGTGCGGTCATCGGTCTGCTCGGGCCGGGCACCGCCTCGGTGGACCGGCTTCTCGGCATCGACCACGCCCTGTCCGGCGCGGCCGGGCTGGCCATCACCGTCGGGCTGGGCCTCATCGGTGCCACCCTCCTGCTCGCCGCCACCTGGCGCCCAGCCCGCTAACCACACCCCCCGCCCCGCGTGTCCGTCCCCGCCTTGCCCCGCGTGTCCGTCTCCGGTGCTCGGTGTGTCCGTCTCCGGTGCTCGGTGTGTCCGGCTTTGGTGCTCAGCGGGACCGACGAGGCTGTACGCAGGAGCGTGGCTTCACCGCGCCGCTGGCCAGGTATCTGGTTGTGCCGTGATGTCTCGGCCGGTATGCCGGTTGATCGCCGGTCATACAGCGTCAGCACGATCGGTTCGTGCAGGGGTTTTGTGCACCACGGGCGGACACACCGTGCACCACGGGCGGACACGCGCGAGGGTGGGGAGGGTTCAGTGGCGGGTACGACGCCGGTCGGGGGAGCGGCCGGGTGGCTGTTGGGGTGCTGTGCGTTTCGGGGTGGGCGGGATGGGCAGCGTCAGCGCTGCACCGGGTTCCACTGTGATCTGCTGTCCGTGGTGGGCGGTGCGCAGCGGGGCACCGGAGACCAGACGGTAGACGACCCGGTCCGAGCAGATCTCCACGGCGAGCCGGCTGGACGCGAAGCACATCCGGAACGCGAGGCGGGTGAGCTCGGGTGGCAGCCGCGGAGCGAAGGTCAGCTGCCCGCCGTGGTCGCGCATGCCACCGAACCCGGCCACCGCGGCCATCCACGCGCCGGCCAGTGACGCGATGTGCAGGCCGTTGCCCACGTTGTCGTGCAGGTCGTGCAGGTCGACGAAGGCGGTTTCGGCGAGGTAGTCGTAGGCCAGCTGCAGATGCCCGACCTCGGCCGCGAGCACGGCCTGGGTGCAGGCCGACAGCGACGAGTCGCGGACGGTCAGCAGCTCGTAATAGGCCACGTTGCGAACCTTCTGATCCTCGGAGAAGGCGTCGCCGCGCAGGTGCATCGCCAGCACGAGGTCGGACTGTTTGACCACTTGCTTGCGGTACAGATCGAAGTAGGGGTAGTGCAGCAGCAGCGGGTAGTGATCCGTGGGGGTGTGGGCGAAGTCCCAGACGGCGTGTTCGGTGAACCCCTCGGCCTGCGGGTGCACGTCGAGCACCTTGTCGTAGGGCACGATCATGTGTTCGGCGGCGGTCCGCCAGCCGGCGATCTCCTCGACGTCCACCCCGAGCGCGCGGGCCTGGTCCGGGCATCGTTCACAGGCCGCTGCCGCCTCGTCGAGATTGCGTTGCGCCATCAGATTGGTGAAGACGTTGTTGTCCGCGATCGAGCTGTACTCGTCGGGCCCGGTGACTCCGTCGATCCGGAATCCTCCGTGCATGTCATGGTGGCCCAGCGAGGTCCACAGCCGGGCCGTCTCCACGAGCAGCTCGACCCCGCAGGCGGCCTCGAACTCGGTGTCGCCGGTGGCCGCGAGATAGCGTGCGGTGGCATCGGCGATGTCGGCGTTGATGTGGAACGCGGCCGTACCGGCCGGCCAGTAACCGGAGCACTCCTTGCCGCTGATCGTGCGCCACGGGAACGCCGCACCCCGCTGCCCGAGCACCGTGGCCCGGTCCCGGGCTGTGTCCAGGATGGAGTGCCGCCAGCGCAACGCGTCGCGGGCCGCCTCGGGAACGGTGTAGGTCAGCAGCGGCAGCACGAAGCTCTCGGTGTCCCAGAACGCGTGCCCGTCGTAGCCGGGGCCGGTCAGTCCCTTGGCGGGGATCGACCGGCTCTCCCCGCGGGCTCCGGCCTGCAGCACGTGGAACAGCCCGAACCGCAGCGCCTGCTGCAGTTCGGCATCCCCGTCGATCTCGACGTCGGCGGCCTCCCAGAAGTCCTCGAGGTAGGCGCGCTGCTCGGTGAGCAGACCGTCCCAGCCGGTCTGCAACGCGCCGGCCAGCGCGGCGTCCACCTGGGCCCGCAGCGCCGGGGTGGAGCGCTGACTGGACCATCCGTAGGCGAGGAACTTGGTCAACCGCAGCAGGCCCCCCTTGGGCACGTCCACGGCTGCGGTGAGCCGGGCCATGTCGCCTTCGGCGTGAATGTCGGTCCGCAGGCCGTCCGGCACCTCGAGTTCGTGGTCCATCCCGGCGGCCATCCGCAGCTCGGAAGCGCGGGTGTGGTGCCCGAGCACGGCCCGGTAGCGGCTGGCAGCCGCGAAGTCCGCAATCAGCGGCGCGTCGAGTGCGGCGGCCAGCCGCGGGTCGCCGGTACGTGCCTCGACCGGCTCGTTGGCCAGCAGGTCGGACTGCAGCACCATCTGCAACTGCCCGTCCAGCGGCTCCACCTCGTATCGAATCGCCGCGACGGCCCGCTGGCTGAAGGAAACCAGCCGCTCCGACCTGATCCGTACCCGGCGCCCGGCCGGGGTCACCCAGACGGTGTGACGGCGCAGCGTGCCCGAGCGGAAGTCCAGTACCCGGTCGTGCTCTTCCGCGCTGCCGTAGCGCAGATCCAGCGGCTCATCGGCCACCAGCAGTCGGATGATCTTGCCGTCGGTCACGTTGACGATGGTCTCGCTGGCTTCCGGATAGCCGTATGCGGTCTCGGCATGCGGTAGCGGGCGTTGCTCGTAGAAACCGTTGAGGTAGGTGCCCGGCAACGCCCGCGGCTCGCCCTCCTCCAGGGTGCCGCGCAGCCCGATATGGCCATTGGACAACGCGAAGGTCGATTCGGTTCTCCGCAGCGCATCGAGGTCGAGGCCGCGCCACCGCAACTCCCAGGGGGAGACTTCGTAGCCGGGCTCGGTCACCGGGTCTCCCGGAGCCGGTCGGTGACCTCGTGACAGTGGCGAGCTGTGCTGCGGTCCGGGATGCCGAGCGCGCGGGTGGGGCTGTGCATGCTGTGACGCTACCGGCGCGCCCGATACTCGCGTGGGCGCACTTGGAAAGCCGGGCGGGCGAACCGGCTGAGCGGGCGGGCTGCTGGCAGAGCGTTGACGGTCGGCAGCACTACGTGTTCACTCTTCGTGGGCGCCACGGTCGGTGACCTCCTTGGGTCGGGGGACCGCGCTTCCACAGCGTCGTAGGTAGTCAGCGTCGTAGTCGTAGGTACCAGCAATTTGGAGGCTCCAGTGGTTGCGTCTCGCACGCGCCAGGGTTTGCTGTTCGCTCTGGCCACCTCCGGCCTGGTCATCACCGGTGCGTTGGTGGCCCTGCCGGCCACTGCGGACGCCCCGCAGGTCCCGGTGTCGCCGTCCCTGGTGCAGGAACTGCTCACGGCGACCAGTGGCCAGGTACCGGTGATGGTGCACGGCGCGACTCTGGCCGATGCTCAGCGGGCGGTCGAGAGCACCGGGATGACGCAGGTGAGCACCTTCCGCAAGATCGGTGTTGTTGTCGCACGAGCGACCCCGGACCAGGTGCACGCGGCCCGCGCCGCGGCGGGCGTGACCTATCTCGAGGGCGACCAGCCCGTGGCTCCCAGCGGCGCGCTGGCGAATGTGGCCACCCGCAGCCTGGAGGCACGACAGACCCTGTCCGGAGCGAACGGCGCGAAACTGGACGGCTCCGGCGTCAGCATCGCGCTGATCGACACCGGGATCGACCCGAACCATCCCGCCTTCGGCGGTGGAAAGGTGGAGCGCAGCCTGAAGAGCGTCTGCCTCGACGATTCCAACACGGCGACCAACTGCATCGTCGACCTGCCCACCATCGTCGACACCGACACCGCGTCCCTGGGCGGTCACGGCACGCACGTGGCCAGCATCGCCGCCGGCAACCCCGTCACACTCACCGACGGCACCCAGGTGTCCGGTGCGGCGCCTGGGGCCAAGATCGTCTCGTTGTCCACCGGTGCCGCGGTGATGATCCTGGACTCGGACGCGGCGATGAACTGGGTGCTGGAGAACCACAACGCACCGTGCGGCCCGGCGGTGAGCGCCGCGCAGTGCCCCCCGATCAAGGTGATCAACAACTCCTTCGGGCCGGACAACGGTGGGGCGTTCGACCCGAACTCGGCGACCGTCGCGCTCCAGCGGCGGCTCGCGGCGGAGGGTGTGGTCACGGTATGGGCGGCAGGCAACAACGGCGGTGACGGCTCGGCCAGCCTCACCAACCCGCCCGCGCAGGACCCGACCGGCGGGATCCTGTCGGTCGGGTCCTACAACGACCTGGGTACCGGAACCCACGACGGAGCCGTGTCGGCCTTCTCCTCCCGTGGGGCGCAGTCCGATCCGTCGACCTGGCCGGACATCTCCGCTCCCGGTGAGAACATCGTCGGAGCCTGCCGGCCCTACCTGCTGATCTGTTCCACCGGCCTCAAACCACAAAGCGGGCCCGGAGTCCTTGATGTGGGTTCCTACAACACGATCAGCGGTACATCGATGGCGGCACCCGGTATTGCCGGCGTGGTGGCACAGCTCTTCCAGGCTGATCCGACCGCGACACCGGCGCAGATCGAGAACGCGGTGAAGTCGACCGCGTGGCGATACTCGAACGGAGCGCCGTACCAGCAGATGGGTGGGTACGAGAGCTCGTTCGACAAGGGTGCCGGGTTGGTCGATGTCGTGGCAGCGGCGAAGGCATTGGGGGCGCACGCTTCCTGATCGAGAACCGGGGTCGTTCGCAGCAGTTCGTTGTGACGCGACACGCCGGTCACTGGCGCCCCGGCCGACCCACAGTGCACAATGTGCACCGATCTCCCACGTGATCACGAGGACGTCGGGGAAGACGCTCCTCACCGATCAGCGGAGGTCAACAGATGAGCACCAGTGGGACGATCTACGTCCACTCGTCGCCGTCCGCGGTCTGTCCGCACGTTGAGTGGGCGATCGCGGGTGTTGTCGCGGCTCGGGTGGATCTGCAATGGACCGCTCAGCAGGCGGCGCCGGGTCAGTTGCGCGCCGAATGCGAATGGTCCGGAGAGGCGGGCACCGCCGCTGCGGTGGTGAGCGCGCTGCGGGCCTGGCCCATGCTGCGCTTCGAGGTCACCGAGGAGCCCAGCCCCGGCGTCGACGGGGAGCGGTTCTGCTACGTGCCCGGGCTCGGGCTGTGGCGGGCTGGTACGAGCGCGAACGGGGACATCGTGGTCGGTGAGGATCAGCTCCGTACCCTGGCGGCCACCGCACGCGGCCGGGAGGCCTTCGCGCACCAGATCGATCAGCTCCTCGGCGCGGCATGGGACGACGCGCTGGAACCGTTCCGCCGGGCCGGTGACGGCGCACCGGTGACCTGGCTGCACCGGGTCGGCTGAGACCGCCGGTCGCCGCGCTGGTCCGCACCGACCCATCGCCTGCCCACGCGTCATCAGGCCACGGGTGGCCGGTGCTCCGGCGTAGCCTGCCGGGGTGTCCCAACGCCGGCGCCGGTGGGCGATATCAGTGGTGGCCGTAGTGGTGCTGGTCGCCGCCGCGGCGATCGGAGTGGTGCTGCGTGACGTGCGGCAGGCTTCCGCCGCGGGCGGCACCGACCCGGCTACGAGCACCACGGCAGCAGTGGCCGCTTCGCAGCAGCCGGGTGCGAAGACCGTGGTGTTCGTGGCCGATGCCGCGGCGCATCCCGACGCCGCCCGGGTGCGTGTGCTGCTGCAGAACTACTTCGACGCGATCAACCAGGGTAACTATCAGCTGTGGAGCAGCACAGTCCTCGCCCAGCGGACCCGGGACACCAACAAGAACGACTTTCTCACCCAGTACCGCTCCACGGTGGACACGAGCATCGTGGTGCACCGGCTGGAGGCCTGGCCCGGCGGCGGGCTCCTCGCACTTATCTCGTTCACCAGCGTGCAGGATCCCGCGGACGCGCCACCCGACCTGCGGGTCCGATGTCTACGGTGGCGGGTGTCCTACCCCCTGGTCACCGAGGCCGGGCAGCTCCGAATCGGGATGGCTTCGCCGAACACGAGCCTGCGCGAACCCTGCTGACCAACGGCTCTGCTGACCAACGGCGGTGATCCCCGTCACAGCGGGATGTTGCCGTGTGAGCCGCGGCCTGCCGGGGCGGCGGCGAGTGCCTCGGCGAGACGCCGCCGGGTCTGGGCCGGCTTGATGACGTCATCCACCACCCCGATGGTCACCGCCCGGTCGACCCCGCCCGCGATTCGCTCGTGGTGCTCGGCGAGTTTGGCGTGCAACGCCTCCCGTTCGTCCTCCGGCGCCGCGGCCAGCGTCTTGCGGTGCAGGATGCCTACCGCCGCTTTGGCGCCCATCACGGCGACCTGGGCGTCCGGCCACGCGAACACCTGGGTGGCACCCAGCGAGCTGGAGTTCATCGCGATGTAGGCGCCTCCGAAGGCTTTACGGGTCACCAGTGTGACCCGGGGCACGATCGCCTCGGCGAAGGCGTGCAGGAGCTTGGCGCCGCGCCGCACCACGCCCTCCCACTCCTGGCCGACCCCGGGCAGGTAACCCGGCACGTCGACGAGGACCAGGAGGGGCACCCCGAAGGAGTCGCACATCCGCACGAAGCGAGCCGCCTTCTCCGCCGACGCCGAGTCGAGGCAGCCCCCGAGGCGCAACGGGTTGTTGGCGATCACTCCCACGGTGCGCCCGGCGAACCTGCCCAGGCCCACCACGATGTTGGGCGCCCACTTGGGCTGCAACTCGGCGAAGCCCGCGGCCCGATCCGGGTCGTCAGGTGCGGGATCGTCCAGCACGGCGTGCACAAGTGGCCGGACGTCGTAGGCGCGCTGCAACTCCTCGGGCAGGTATTCGGCGAGGTCCACGTCCTCGCGCACCGACTGCACATCGAACATCCCGGGCTGGGCGAACAGGCCGGCGATGTAGCGGGCCTGCTGCAACGCGTCGGGCTCGGACTTGGCCACCATGTGCACGACCCCGGACTTCTTGCCGTGCGCACTGGGGCCGCCGAGCGCCTCCATATCGATCTGCTCGCCGGTGACGCTGCGGACCACGTCCGGGCCTGTGACGAACACCCGGCCCTCCGGCGCCATGATCACCACATCGGTGAGAGCCGGGCCGTAGGCCGCCCCACCCGCGGCGGCGCCCAGCACCACCGAGATCTGTGGTACCCGCCCGGAGGCCCGGACCATCGCCGCGAACACCTGGCCGACCGCGTCGAGGGCTTCCACACCCTCGGCCAGCCGGGCACCACCGGAGTGCCACAACCCGATCACCGGGCAGCGGTCCCGGATCGCGGTGTCGATGGCCTGGACGATGTGCTGGCAGCCCTCCGAGCCCATCGCCCCGCCCATCTTGGTGGCGTCGGTGCAGTAGGCGATCACCTTGGCGCCATCAATGCGGCCCCGCGCGGCGAAGACCCCGCTGGTGTCGCGCGGCCACAGCGGAGCCATCATGCCGGGATCGAACAGCCCGGCGAGGCGAAGTTCCGGATCTCTGGGATCGGTGAACTCGGCGTCGTTCGATGCGACGTCGCTTCGGGGGCGGTCAGCCAGAGTGGTCATTGGGTCTCCTCGGGTAAGGGAGCGGTGGTGGCCTTACCTGCGGCCGGTCAGGCCGAGGTGAAGGCGAGCGCTACGTTGTGCCCGCCGAATCCGAACGAGTCGTTGACAGCGGCGTGCACCTGCACCTCGCGGGCGGAACCCGTCGCTACGTCGAGCTGCACGCCAGGGTCGGGGTCCTCCAGGTTCAGCGTCGGTGGCACGACGCCGTCCCGTATCGCCAGCAGGCAGGCGAGCCCTTCCACGGCACCCGCGGCGCCGAGCAGGTGACCGAGTGCCGACTTGGGCGCGGTGACCACCGCATGGTCGCCCACTGAGGTACGGATGGCCGCCGCCTCCGCGACATCCCCGACCGCCGTGGCGGTGGCGTGTGCGCTGACGTGCCCGATATCCGATTTGTCCAGCCCTGCGGTGCGCAGCGCGGCAGTGATCGCCCGGCCGGCTCCGATGCCCTCCGGTTCCGGTGCGGTGATGTGGTGTGCATCGGAGCTGGTGCCGATACCGGCCAGCCGGCCGTACATCGGGGCACCCCGCGCCGCGGCGAACTCCCGGCGTTCGAGCACCATCATTCCGGCGCCCTCGCCGAGCACGAACCCGTCCCGCGACATGTCGAACGGGCGGGAGGCCCGTTCGGGTTCGTCATTGCGGGTGCTCATGGCTCGCATCTGGGCGAAACCGGCCATCGTGATCGGGAGGATGCACGCCTCGGCCCCTCCGGCCAGCACGACATCGACCTCCCCGGCCCGCAGCATCCGCCAGGCGATGGCCAGCGCCTCGGCACCGGAAGCGCAGGCGGCGACCGGGGCGTGCACGCCGCCCCGGGCACCGACGTCCAGGCCGACATGCGCGGCAGGCCCGTTGGGCATCAGCATCGGGATGGTCAACGGGGACACCTTGCGCATCCCCTGGTTCTCCAGCAGATCGTCCTGCCCGAGCAGGGTCAGCGCGCCGCCGATACCGGTGCCGACCACCACGGCGAGCCGCTCCGGTTCGACCTCGGGTGCGCCGGCGTGCTGCCAGGCCTCCCGTGCGGCGATGATCGCGACCTGTTCACAACGGTCCCAGCGGCGGGCTTCCACTCGTTTGAGACAGTCGGCCGGTTCCACCGCCAGCTTCGCCGCGATCCGGACGGGCAGGTCGAACCGGTCCACCCAGTCCTCGGAGATGGTGGTCACGCCGCTCTTGCCTGATCGCATGGCGTCCCAGGTGGACGCGATGTCCCCGCCCAGCGGGGTGGTCGCGCCGAGCCCGGTGACGACGACATCGATCGTCATGGTGCCTCCGCGCAGTGCAGCCCATCGGGGCGCTCGGTCATGCGGTCTTGGTGACGTAGTCCACCGCGTCACCGACGGTCTTGAGGTTGGCGAGTTCCTCGTCGGGAACCTTGACGCCGAAGCGGTCCTCCACCTGGACCGCGATCTCCACCATGGACAGCGAGTCGATGTCCAGATCGTCCACGAAGGACTTGTCCAGGGTGATCTCGCTGGTCTCGACGCCCGCTACCTCGTTCACGATCTCGGCGAGGCCACCCAGAATCTCCTCAGTCGTCACTCGATGTCCCTTTCTGTCGGTCGTCGGCGCTGCGCGCCGACGCGTCCCAGCGTGCGGGGGTGCCCACTGTTCGTCGGCCGGTGCCGTGTTGTTCACGGCAGGTCTTGTCGGTGTTCACGGCAGGATCACCGCCTGCCCGGCATAGGAAAGTCCAGCGCCGAAGCCGACCAGCAGCGCCAGGTCGCCGGACCGGACCCTGCCTTCGGCCCGCATGTGGTCCAGCGCGAGTGGTATCGACGCCGAGGAGGTGTTCCCCGAGCGGACGATGTCGTCGGCTACCACCATGTCCGCGCGCGCCCCGGCCGCCTGTAGCCGCTTGGCGATCGCCTCGACGATGCGCAGATTGGCCTGATGCGGCACCAGGACGTCGACATCGGCCGGGGTGAGACCGGCGACTTCCAGCGCCCGCAACGCCACTGGTGCGATCTTGGTGGTGGCCCAGCGGAAAACCGCCTGGCCCTCTTGGTGGATGAAGGAGTTGCGGTCGGCAACCACGATGGTGTCGACGAGGTCCCCGGCGGTACCTGCGGCGATCGGGCCGATTCCGGGCTGTTCTCCCGAGCCTACCGCGCCGACCACGGCTGCGCCCGCGCCGTCGGCGAAGATGATGCACGTGGAGCGGTCCATCGGGTCCACCCAGTCGGACAGCTTCTCCGCCCCGATCACCAGCACGTGCCGTGCGGAACCCGCCTGGATCATGTCGGCAGCGGACCCGAGCCCGTAACAGAAACCTGCGCACGCGGCGTTGATGTCGAAGGCCGGAGCGGCGCGCACGCCGATGCGATCGGCGGTCTGTCCGGCCGCGTTGGGGATGTAGGTCGGCATGGTGCAGGTCGCGACCAGGACCGCGTCGATGTCCGCGGGGGCCAGACCGGCGTCCGCGACGGCCTTCGCGCCCGCGTCGACCGCCATGTCGACCACCGACTCGTCGGCACGGGCGAAGCGCCGTTCCACGATGCCCACCCGGTCGCGCACCCACTCGTCGTTGGTATCGACGCCGCGCGCGGCGATGTCGTGGTTGGTGACGATCTGCTCGGGCTGGGCGCTGCCCAGACCCAGAATGCGGGCACCGTCTGCCGGGGTGAGTCGTCGCAGCCGGGGCCTCATGCAGCGCCTCCCGAGTGGTCGGCGACGACGCCGGCCACCTTGTCCAGATCGGCCGGTTCCTTGAGTGGCAGCGTGATCGTGCCCTTCATGTCGCGTTTGACCAGACTGGACAGCGTACCGGCGGGAGGAAATTCGACGGTGGCGGTGACGCCGAGGGCGGACAGCGTTGCCATGCAGGAGTCCCAGCGCACCGGCCTGGTCACCTGAGCGACCAGCCGGTGCAGCAACTCGGCGCCGTCGGTCACCACCTCGCCGTCGGCGTTGGAGAGCAGTGGGTGCGACGGATCCTTCGCGGTGAACCGGGTGGCGTAGCGGGCCAGCGCCTGCTCGGCGGGCGCCATGAACCGGGTGTGGAACGCACCGGCGACCGCCAGTGCCGCGACCCGCGTCCGGTCGGGCTTGTTCTCGGCCAGCGCTGCCAGGGCGTCGACCGGGCCCGCGGCGACGACCTGGCCCGCGCCGTTGCGGTTCGCCGGGTCCAGCCCCCATGTCTCCAGTGCCGCCAGCACCTGATCGGGATCACCGCCGAGCACCGCCGACATGCCGGTCGGTTCACGTGCACACGCGGCGGCCATCTCCCGGCCCCGGATCGCTGCGAACGCGAGCGCCTCGTCAGCAGTGAGCACCCCGGCGACTGCCGCCGCGGTGAGTTCACCGACGGAGTGCCCGACGACCGGGGCGTCGGCAGGCAGTTCCAGCCTGCGGCCCAGTTCGTCGGCGGCGAGCAGGGACAGCGCCACCACCAGCGGCTGGGTCACGGCGGTGTCCTTGATCTCCTCGGCTCCCGCCGTGGTGCCCAGCCGCAGCAGGTCGAGCCCGGCGACCTCGGACCACGCCGCCACCCGATCCTCGGCGCCCTCCAGCGCGAGCCAGGGTTCGAGCATGCCGGCGGACTGCGAACCTTGTCCGGGTGCCAGTAGCGCGATCACTCTCCCACTGAACACCCTGAACGACGGCCGCGGTGATGCCGCCGGGCACCAAGTCCGTTGCGCATTCTTGTGAGATCCCTACAAGTCTTGATGTCCACCAGACCCGTCTGGGCGGTGGAGGTTGGTTCGCGTTGTCAGATGTGCGACCCTCTTGACCCCACCCCAACATCGGCACTCGCTGCATCGTGACGGTCACCACAATCCCCGGGACCTGGCCAACCGTCCGACCGCCAGGCCCACCCGCAGCACCAGAGCGTCTCGCGGGTTGCCGGGTGCGCGCCCGGTAATGTCGGTGATCCGGCGAAGCCGGTACCGAACCGTATTGGGGTGTACGAACAGTCGCCGGGCGCAGCTCTCCAACACGCCGCCCGCGTCGAAGAAGGCGTCCAGGGTCTCCTCCAACCCGCCGCCCGCCGAGGTCAGCGGTCGCATCACCTGGTCGACCAGCAACCGTTCCGCCTCCGGGTCGCCGGCCAGCGCGCGCTCGGGCAGCAACTCGGCGGACGGTACCGGGCGAGGCGCCGCCGGCCACGCCGCGACGGCGCGCAACCCGGACAACGCGTCGCCGGCACTGCGATGCGCGTCGGCCAGCGAGGGGACTGTCGGCCCCACCACCACCGGCCCGCTACCGAAGGCGTCGAGCATCCGGTCGGAGTCCTCGGGTAGCTCGGTGGGCCCGCTGACCACCAGCACCAGGCGCGATCCCTGCACGCCCACGAGCATCCCCCGTCCGGTGCGCATGGCCATTCCTCGGATATCGGACAACAACCCGGGTGGCTCGTCGGGCGGCGGGTTGCCGACCATCACGGTGGCCGGTGCCGCGGGATCCAGCCCCAGTGCCGCGGCACGGGACAACAGGGATTCCTCACCGTCCCCGCGCACGATGCCGTCCACCACCAGCGCCTCCAGCCGGGCGTCCCAGGCGCCGCGGGCCTCAGCGGCACCGGCGTAGGTGATGGCGGCGGCGAAGGCGACCTCGCGGCCGTAGCGCAACGAGGCCTCGGTGAGCACCGCACGTTCGGCGTCGTCGGCGGCCAGGTCGGGCAGTCGTTGCTCGAACACCAGGGTGGCGACGCGGACCAGTTCGACGGTCTGCCGCAGGCTGACCCAGCGGGCCAGGTCGCGTGGCGCCGTGCGGAAGGCCTCCACCGTGAGCTTGATCGAGTGCTGCGGGTCCTTGAGCCACTCGACGAAGTTCGCCACGCTGGTCTGGGTGACCAGCAGGACTCCGGCCCGCTGGTCGGCGGGTAACCGCAGGAACCAGGGGTAGCGCTGCTCCATTTCGGCCACGCTCGCCGTGGCGAGGCCGCCGGACGCCCTTTCCAGCCTGCGTAGCGTGCTGGTCGGCAACGGATGGGTGCCGGCCTGGGTGGTCATGACGGCCAGCATGGCACGGGGATGCGGTGACACCGGGGAATGACCGGAACGGGATACTCGTTGACAACGCAAGAACCGGTGGGTCCGCCGCCTCACCCGGCGCCCGAGGAAGGATGATCTGTGAGCTCGCCAGCCAAGCTCGTATCCGAGGTCGATGTGCGCAGGGCCGAGGACCGCAGACACACTGATATCGACTGGCTCCGATCCCGGCACAGCTTCTCCTTCGGGCGCCATTACGACCCTCGAAATACCCATTTCGGCCTGCTCCTGGTGAACAACGACGATGTGGTGCACGCCGGGATGGGGTTCGAGACGCACCCGCATCGTGACATGGAGATCGTGACATGGGTGCTGGACGGGTCGCTGGTGCATCAGGATTCCGAGGGCAATTCCGGGCTGATCTACCCCGGGCTCGCCCAGCGAATGAGCGCTGGAACCGGGATTCTGCACTCGGAGAAGAACGACTCCTGGCGGTTGGTTGCCGAGGGGCCCGACGTGCAGCCACATGACCGGGACGTGCATTTCGTGCAGATGTGGGTGCCACCGGACACCCGGGCGATCGAACCCAGCTACCAGCAACTGGACATAAGTCAAGAACTGGGCCCGGTCGACGCCGGGTCAGGCGAGCTTGTCGTGGTTGCGTCCGGAATGCCGGGCCATCGCGACCGCCGGGCCATCTCGATCCGGCAGCAGTGCGCCGCGCTGTATGCCGCGCGGTTGCAACCGGGCGCTGTAGTCGACCTGCCGACGGCACCCTTCGTGCACCTGTTCCTCGCCCGCGGCTCGGTGGAACTGGAGGGCAGCGGCCTGCTCGTTATCGGTGACGCGGCCCGGATCACGCTTTCCGACGGCCGCCGGGTCACCGCCGGGCGCGACGGCGCCGAGATCCTGGTCTGGGAGATGGCTGCCCGTCTGGGGTCACCGCCATCTGACTGATGCAGTCGGGGTGCACCGAGATGATCGAGAGCGATTCCTACCGGACCTGGTTGATCTGCCGAGTCCAGGTGAACTGTGGTCCGGGTGCGTAGGCTTCCCCCGGCGCAAAGCAGATGCTGTCGCGTCTGAGCCGATCGATAGTTCTTACCGGAATCGTGCTGCGGGCCAAGCGTTCCGAAAACAGTTCCATCACGCTCCGATATTCACTAATAGGCTTGTTTCCAGTGTGGAACTGATACCACCACTGCCCCGCTACCCTCCCGCAATCCGAAGTCATCGGGACAGATTGTCAGAGTGGGGTGTGTCCACAAGAAGTGTGCGTGGCGCTGGTGGTGGTGTTCTCCGATTCTTAAGCGACCCCCGGATCTGAGGTCTGCGGACCGGCCGCCTGGGGATCGTCGATCCGGTACCGGCGGGTGGCCTCGGCGACCGCCGACGGTTCCACCTCACCACGGCGAGCCAACGCTGCCAGTGCGCCGACGACGATCGACTCGGAGTCGACCAGGAAGTGCCGCCGCGCCGCGGGGCGGGTGTCGGAGAAACCGAAGCCGTCGGTGCCGAGGGTGACCATGTCGGCGGGCACCCACGGCCGGATGAGGTCGGGCACCGCGCGCATCCAATCCGACACGGCCACCAGCGGGCCCTGGGCGGTGGACAGCAACCGGGTGACGTGCGGTACTCGTGGTTCGGCCTGGGGATGCAGCAGGTTGTGCCGGTCGATCTCGACCGCCTCGTGGCGCAGCTCGGTCCACGACGTCGCCGACCACACGTCGGCGAGCACGCCCCACTCATGCGCGAGCAACTCCTGAGCTCGCAGCGCCCACGGCACCGCGACGCCGGAGGCGGCCAGCTGCACACGGGGCGCCGGGTCGTCATCCCCGCCATCGCCGTCCCCAGCGGGTGCCGCCGCGAAGCGGTACAGCCCGCGCAGCAGGTCGTCGACGTCGAGGTGCTCCGGCTCCTTGGGCTGGCGGTACGGCTCGTTGTAGATGGTGAGGTAGTAGAAGACGTTCGGATCGATGGTGTCGTCGCCGCTGTACATCCGGTGCAACCCGGCACGGACGATGTGCGCGATCTCGTATCCGAACGCGGGATCGTAGGCGACCACCGCGGGGTTGGAGGCCGCCAGCAGGTGGGAGTGCCCGTCGTTGTGCTGCAGTCCCTCGCCGACCAGTGTGGTGCGCCCGGCGGTCGCGCCGAGCAGGAACCCGCGGGCCATCTGGTCGCCCGCCGCCCACAGCGCGTCTCCGGTGCGCTGGAAGCCGAACATCGAGTAGAAGATGTAGATCGGGATCAGCGGCTCGTTGTGCGTGGCGTAGGAGGTGCCTGCCGCGGTGAACGACGCGGTGGAGCCCGCCTCGTTGATGCCCTCGTGCAGGATCTGGCCGTGCTCGCTCTCCCGGTAGGCCAGCATCAGGTCGGCGTCCACCGAGGTGTAGAGCTGTCCGTGCGGGTTGTAGATCTTCTGGGTCGGGAACATCGAGTCCATCCCGAACGTGCGGGCCTCGTCCGGGATGATCGGCACGAAGCGCGGCCCGATCTCCGGATCCTTGATCAGCTCGCGGAGTTGCCGGACGAACGCCATTGTCGTGGCGACTTCCTGTTTGCCCGACCCGCGGCGCAGCACGTCGTAGGCCTTCTCGCCGGGCAGGACGAGCGTCCTGGACTTGGTGCGCCGCTCGGGCAGGAACCCGCCGAGCGTCCGGCGCCGCTCCTGGAGGTACTGGATCTCGGGCGCGTCCGGCCCCGGGTGGTAGTACGGCGGTAGTTTCGGGTCCTGTTCGAGCGCGGCGTCACTGATCGGGATGCGCTGGGCGTCGCGCAGGAGTTTCAGGTCGTCGAGGGTGAGCTTCTTCATCTGGTGCGTGGCGTTGCGGCCCTCGAAGTGCGGGCCGAGGCCGTAGCCCTTGATGGTCTTGGCCAGGATCACCGTCGGCTGGCCGTGGTGTTCAGTGGCGGCCTTGTACGCGGCGTAGACCTTGCGGTAGTCGTGGCCGCCTCGCTTGAGGTTCCAGATGTCGGTGTCGGAGAGCTCCTTGACCAGGTCCTTCGTCCGGGGATCGCGGCCGAAGAAGTGCTCCCGGACGTAACCACCGTCGTTGGCCTTGTAGGTCTGGTAGTCGCCGTCGGGGGTGGTGTTCATCAGGTTCACCAGGGCGCCCTGGCGGTCGGCGTGCAGCAGCGCGTCCCACTCACGGCCCCAGATCACCTTGATGACGTTCCAGCCGGCCCCGCGGAAGAACGCCTCCAGCTCCTGAATGATCTTTCCGTTGCCCCGCACCGGGCCGTCGAGGCGCTGCAGGTTGCAGTTCACCACGAAGGTCAGGTTGTCCAGACCCTCCTGCGCGGCGACCTGGATCTGCCCGCGGGACTCCGGCTCATCCATCTCGCCGTCGCCGAGGAAGGCCCATACGTGCTGGCCGGAGGTGTCCTTGAGGCCCCGGTCGCGCAGGTACCGGTTGAGCCGTGCCTGGAAGATGGCGTTGATCGGACCCAGGCCCATCGAGACGGTGGGGAACTCCCAGAAGTCCGGCATCAGCCGGGGGTGCGGGTAGGAGGGCAGGCCACCGCCCGGGCCCGCGTGCGAGAGCTCCTGGCGGAACCCGTCGAGCTGGCCGGCGGAAAGCCTGCCTTCGAGGAACGCGCGGGCGTAGATGCCGGGCGAGGCATGGCCCTGGATGTAGAGGTGGTCGCCGCCGCCGGGATGATCCTTGCCGCGGAAGAAGTGGTTGAAGCCGACTTCGTAGAGTGCCGCCGACGACGCGTAGGTCGAGATGTGCCCGCCGACGCCCACCCCGGGACGCTGCGCACGGTGCACCATCACCGCCGCGTTCCACCGGATCCAGGCGCGGTAGCGCCGCTCGGTGTCCTCGTCGCCAGGGAACCACGGCTCGTTCTCGGTGGGGATCGTATTGACGTAGTCGGTGCTGGTGAGCGACGGGACGCCGACGCCGGTCTCGCGGGCCCGTTCGAGCAGGCGCAGCATGAGGTAGCGCGCCCGCTGCTTGCCACCGGACAGTACGGCGGAGTCGAATGACTCCAGCCACTCGGCCGTCTCGTCCGAGTCGATGTCGGGCAGGTGCGCCGCCATCCCGTCGCGGATGACCCGCACGCGAGCGGGTGTCCGATCGTTCTTCGTGGCCAAGGGATCTCCTCGCCTAGAGCTGGTCGGAGGGTGCGGTTCGATGGCCGGCCCGCGGTCGTGCGGGCGGCTTACCGTGACCATCGTGCTCCATGGTCGTCGGCCTCGCTCCGGCTGTCACCTACCTGCAGGTAACCCTTCGGAGCAATCCTGGCCCGGCGTGTCCTGCCGCTGGCTGTTGCGCTTCAGGTGGACCTCAGTGTTCGCTTGGACGCCATCGAGTATTAGATCGCCAGGCGGTCCACCTGCCGGGCTCAACGTTGTGGAGGGGTGAAACCGTGGTCGCCGCCGCGGCGGGAGACACCAGCAGGCTCGGTGTTGCCGAGAAGCTCGGGATCCAATCGGACATGGTCGTACAGGAACTCGGCTGGGATGATGACGTCGACGACGACGTGCGCGCCGCGGTCGAGGAGGTGACCGGCGGCGATCTACTCGACGAGGAGTCGGACGAGATCGTGGACGTCGTGCTGCTGTGGTGGCGTGATCAGGACGGTGATCTCGTCGATACGCTGATGGACGCCAGGACCCCGCTCGCGGACAACGGCGTGATCTGGGTCTTCACCCCCAAGACGGGTCGCGTCGGGCACGTGGCGCCGTCGGACATCGCCGAAGCCGCCCCCACCGCCGGTCTCGCGCAGACCTCCAACGTCAGCGTGAGCGAGGACTGGGCGAGCACCCGGCTGGCCTCACCCAAGGCGGCCAAGTCCAAGCGCTGACCGCCCGGCCCGATGCCGGGCGGATACGCTCGGCCCTGGTGCGCACCAGCCGGTGGGCGCCGCCTACCCAGTCGAGGGGAGAGCTGATCTGATGGCGCTCGAGGTGGGAGACAATGCACCGGACCTCACGTTGAAGGACCAGAACAACCAGGAGTGGACGCTCTCGGAATTCCGGGGGACCAAGAACGTCCTCCTGGTGTTCTACCCGCTCGCCTTCAGCGGGATCTGCACCGGTGAGCTGGACCAGATCCGGGACGACTTGGACGCGTACCAGAACGCCGACGTTCAGGTGATGGCGGTCTCGGTGGACTCCGTGTTCACGCTCAAGGCATGGTCGGAGCAGAAGGGATACGATTTCCCGCTGCTCTCCGACTTCTGGCCGCACGGCAAGGTGGCGCAGGACTACGGAGTGTTCAACGACACGGCTGGGATAGCCAACCGGGGCACCGTCCTGGTGGACACTGACGGCACGATTCGCTTCGCTGAGATGAACCAGCCGGGCGAACCTCGTGACCAGATTGTCTGGAAAAAGGCGCTGGCAGCACTACCGGCATGATCACGCGCCGCGCGGTCTCCGCGCGGCGTCGGGCGCATAGCTCAGCGGGAGAGCACTCGCCTTACAAGCGAGCGGTCGCAGGTTCAAATCCTGCTGCGCCCACCAGTCTGACCACGCGTTATGGTTCGCATCTGCCTGGTGGATCTTGTGACGTGACACCGCACATGACGCGAGTTGGCTACGCTCTGCTCTGTGGGACCTACACGGGAGGCCGACCACGGCGTGAGCGAGGCAGCATCGATGAGCTGCCCAGCGGCGCGTTGAGGGTCGTGTGTACGCCGGGATCGACCCGGTGACCAAGCGCCGACACGACCTCGTCGAAGTCATCCCAGCCGGGCCGAAGGCGCAGCGCGAAGCTCGTGCAGCCCGGGATCGGCTCGTCTGTGAGGTCGAGGAGCGGCGCAATCCGCGTACCGCGGCCACGGTCAGCCAGTGGCTCGACCGATACCTGGATCAGTTCGACGGGGCGCCCAGAACTCTGGAGCTGTACCGAGGTTATGTGCGCAAGCACATCGGTCCCTTGATCGGTGAGGTGAAGGTCGCTGCGTTGGATGCGGAGATCCTCGACTCGTTTTATGCGGAGCTTCGGCGTTGCCGGGATCACTGCACCGGCAGGCGAGGAGACGTGCAGCATCGCACTCCCCGGGAGCATCGGTGCGACCAGCGGTGCCGGCCGCATGTCTGTCGGCCATTGGGCCCGACCACGGTCCGCCACATGCACTCCATTCTCTCTGGCGCGTATCGACGTGCGGTGAAGTGGAAGTGGGTTAGCGTCAGCCCGGTCAGCCAGGCCGAGCCGCCAGCGGCACCAACACCCAACCCCGAAACCGCCGAGCGCAGTGGATGCAGCCCGGGTCGTGAGCGAGGCCTGGCGGGATCCGGACTGGGGCACTCTCGTGTGGGTTGCCATGACGACCGGGACGCGGCGAGGAGAGCTGTGCGCACTCCGCTGGTCACTCGTCGACCTAGACCCTGAACGCGCAGTGCTGTGGCTGCGTCGGGCGATCAGTCACACGGAGAGCGGCTGGATTGAGGCTGATCTCAAAACCCATCAGCAGCGCCGCGTGGCACTCGACCCGGAGACTGTCGCTGTGCTGGTCGAGCACCGAGAGCGATGCCAGGAACGCGCCGAGGCGCTCAGTCTCCACCTCGCCGAGGACGCCTATGTCTTCTCCCCTGAGGTCGATGGCAGCCGGTTCCTCGCGCCGAGTTCGCTGACCCAGCGCTATGACCGGCTCGCGGAACGGCTGGGCATCGACACCACTTTCCACAAGCTGCGCCACTACTCCGCCACTGAGCTGATCGCCGCTGGTGTGGACATCCGCACCGTCGCCGGTCGGCTCGGTCACGGCGGGGGAGGAACCACGACCCTGCGCGCTTACACCGCCTGGGTCTCCGAAGCGGATCAGCGGGCCGCGAAGAACATAGGCGGCCGCATGCCCGAGCGACCGTCCCTGGACCCGATTGAAGACTGATCCTCAGAGTCCCTACGAGCGGATCGCTGCCCAGCTCCGCCACGACATCCTCACGGGAGTTCTCGCCGATGGCGACCACGCGCCATCCATAAAGGAGCTCGCCGCTGGGCACTGCGTTTCGGCTGGCACGGCCCATCGAGCGATGGAACTACTCAAGACCTGAGGCCTCGTCTCATCAAGCCGTGGCCGACGAGCCGTTGTCGTCTTGCCGCCTGTCCGCTCGACAAACACCGAGGTCCAGAAGCGGGCGGCGCTGCCGAGGGCCGAGGGCTCGGAAACCGCAACAGCCGATGCTGGCAGGCAACTGCTCAACATCGAGCTCCGGCGACTGGGGCAAGTGGTCAAGAAGCTCACCACCGAGGCGAACCTGGACGACCCCAACGAGTTGCGCCAGGTTCTCGTCGACGCCATCAGACGCGATGGTCAGCATAACTCTCGGATTACAGAGTATGAAATGGACATACGGCTTCCAGGGCGGCAGGAAGTACTCATGACCTTCGTTGCGTCAGCTCGTTAGCAACCAGACCCAGGATCGAATGCGGGCCAACTTGGGCGTACCCAAGCGCGTGAGCTCAAGGCTGCGATGTCGCTGATGGTCTGAGAAGAACCCTTGCGCAATGCTGGCTGTTGATGTAGAAACCCAGGCGATCGCTAGCGGACTCGATGCTATCAGTTGGCGATTCCGACGCCTTGAAACTCGTGATAGGAGTAACTGTAGTAATGAAACAAAAAGATCCTCCCCGTCCCTCGGAGCTACTGCAAACGTTGCGTGATCGCGATCGCAGTCTGCGGCAGGAGATCGAGGACTCCGAGGAGAGACTGCAGGTTCGCGTAGCTGCTATCAATCGTGATCGAGCTAAGCTTAAGGATCCCCCGGTTGAAAGTGCGGCCACCCAGAGACAAAGGAGGGGCGGCGATTGTCTCTACGACGAGACGAATGCGTGGTTCAAGAATGGGCGGATTAAATGTATCGGCGAGCATCTCGATGAACTCCAAGACTGGGATCTCTTATTCTATCTAGATCGCGCCACGAAACGATATCGCGACGCGGGCGGTGAGACGTGGGATAGTCTTAGATATCAGGCGCTGCAGCTTAGAATGATCAGGGTGGCGCACGAAGAACTACAGGAGCGTATTAGAAGAATGCAGGCATGACGGCGCTAACTTCGACGATAACAATAGCCATTCTCTAGTAGGATCACGCTGGGTGGCCAGCGGAGCGCCAGCCAGGATCCCGAGGCTGTGGCACCCGCTTTAGGAGGACTGCCGACCCGATTGACAGGCCCTCACCAGCACATTTAGGTCCCCGGTTTGGGCTCAGAAGCATCTCTGACCCCTCCCTCTACCGTTGTTTCGTTCCCGCAGCCGTTCCCGCAACGAGGCTGTGGGCACCGTGCCGCGGTTTGCAGTTCGAGCCTGGGGGAGGTGGGCGCCTGAGGAAGATGTGCCGAGGGTCGTCCCGGTCAAGCTGTGAGGTCCGGGACGCCGGCGGTGAGGCGGATGGTGAATCCTTCGTGGTCGGTGCCGAGTGTTACGTGGCTGCAGGTCTGGTGGATGAGCCACAGGCCGACGCCGGCGGGGGAAGCGGGGGTGGGTGGAAGCAGGCCGGCGTAGGGGTCGGGGGGTCCGTGGCCGCGGTCGGTGACGGTGGCGACCATGTGGTCGAGGCGTGGCCAGATCCGCAGGTGGACCGGTGGCCGGCCGTGGTGGATGGCGTTGGTGACGGCCTCGTTCACGGCATAAACCATGTCGGCGACTTCGGCGTGGTCCAGGAGGCTGGCTTGGCTGGCCGCCCGGACGGCGCGGCGAGCGTCGGCCGGTGTGGGGTGGGGCAGGTTGATCATCGGTGGTGTGGCTTCGAGCGGGTCGGCTCCGGAGGCCGGGCTGCGGGTGAGGAACGCCGCTGGGTCCTCGAATCGGTCGTTGGCGACGCGCTCCCCATCAGCGGTCACGAGGTGAGGATGGGTCCGCGTGACGTCGGTGAGCACCCTGGCGGGGGTGGTGCGGGTGTCGTAGGCGCAGATGACCCAGAGCGGGAAATCCTCGTAGGCGTGGTTGGCTGTGGCTTCGTAGCGGGCCCACCACTCCCATGGCAGGCCGGTCCCGGCACGGGGTATCTCGCCGGTGACCCGGATCTGCTGGGCACCCTCGGCCACGTACTGGGCCAGAAGTTTCCGGTAGGTCTTGATGGTGGTCGCCGGTCGCGAGTAGTGCGCAGTTGCGTCGAGGAACGAAATGTTTACGGTGTCGCCCAGCGCCGCGTGGATCAGCTCCGCGTTCTTCTCACCGAATACTGCGATGGTCGGCTCGCCTGCCTCGGCTCCGCCGGTGAGGAACGGAACCGCGACTGAGAGGAGTTCGTCCTCCGAGTTGTAGAGCGCGGCCTCGTGGCGTAACCCGCGATGATCTGGAGCTCCACTGGATCTCATGTCGGTGCTTCTATCCGTACCTCTGTGAGATCGAGTATGTCGATCAGCTTCACCGCGCTGGGCAGGTCGCCCAGCAGCACGGTGGTCGCGTCGCAGCGCCGGGCGTGGTTGGCCAGCGAGAGCAGGCTTCGGTGATCGATGAAGCTGAGTTCTGACGCGTCGATCACCAGCTCGCCTGCGGTGGGTCGCAGATCTGCGTGCTGCAGAGCTGTGGTGAACAGGCTGTCGTTGGTGGCGTCGAGCTCTCCGCTGAGCGAGGCCGCGGCGTAGGCCGAGGCGTACAGCCGGAACAGTGGCGTGCTCTCGTTCACGAACGGGTGCAGGGAGGCGAGCTGCGCGATTGTGGCCTCGCCCAGCTCGACCCGGTTGAAGCCGCACAGCACGGACAACGGCTGCTCGATCATGTACCGGTCGACAAGGTGCTCAAAGCGGGCCACCCCGTCGAGTTGGCGTGGGGTGCGCACCAGAGAGGTTGTCTCGACGGCGACCCGCAGGCCTGCAAATCCGGCCGCCAGCGCCTCCTCCGTCGCCACCGCCACCGCCCGCATCCGACCAACCGGCTCCACCACCGCGCCGGGCGGGTACCGCTCCCCGAGGGACCGGACCTGCACAGCGGACTGATTCGTCCTGTCGAGATCCCCCAGGTCGTCCCACAGTGCCCGGGTGTCGCCGTCGGCGACATAGCAGACCCGCAACCCCTGCGTGAGACCCTCAGTCAGAAACTCGCCAACCGCCGAGTGGAACTCGCCGGGCTCGTCGTAAGCCCAGCACACATGATCATAACGGCCGAAGCTCTGAGCGGCATCGGTCCTCGTCGACCAAGACACCCGCAGCACCGTACGCGGCCACTTCCATACACCCGTACCCCCGGATGGGTCCGGAATGTCCAAAGTTGTTGTCCGGCTCGCGTCGGCTCAGATGGGTCGCGGTGCCGCCGCATGAACACCGTTGGGCGGGGTGTGAACATGCTCGATTCCTGAGTTGCGCAGTGAAGATCGCGTGGTGACCGCGATGGCTGCAGTCATCGGCTGGCGGAAACGCGCTCCCGTACGTCGCGTGCCCCCGCAACAACCCCAGCTCGTGGAGAGCCTGCCGCCGTTGGCGCCACCCGGCCAGCGATGACGAGCGCGGGCGGGCGATCGAGGCACGGATGGTGGCCCGGCACGGAGCCCCGTCCCTGGAGGACTACCGGCGTGCCTACGCCAGTTGCGGCGCCGAGTGGCCCGGTGATGACGAGATCCGCCGACGCCACCCGGTCGCGCCTGACACCGCCGCGTGATCGGGAAGTTCCTCGACGCCTCCGCGTTGGCCTCACTGTGTCCCGTAATTGAAGTTTATTTCTTCATAAAGACCGTGCGCGCTTACTGGTCGCCTTGGTGACAATCACGTCCGCCGGCTTGGTCCAGACGAAAGGACTTTCTCTACTTAGGGCCTTCATTGACACCCGGTACGACCCGCCCGGGCATCTGGTCGGTACGAGAAGATCGGACAGTCCGCTGGGGTATGGGTCGCGCGGTGAGGTGGGGGCTCTGCCTGCATGGTCCGAGAGCCGGGGTAGGGGCACTCGGAGGGATCGTCGGAACCCAGACGACACGCTGTGCCGCCGGCGCAGGGCGAAAGGCCGGGCTGGTGGCCGTTGACTGGGTAACGGGGGGCGGGTGACCCAGTCAACGGCCCTCACGCCAGCTGCCGGAGAGGGTGGCCACCGGGCGGCTGGTGATCCTCCGGCCGACCCGGGCGCTCGTTGCCATCCGTGCGCTGTGGCGTGGCCCTCGAAGTATCGGACGGAGCAGCCCGGGATGGACAGACCTGATGACCGGGCGGATAGCGGGTGGCGAGTGAGACGCGTCCGGCGGCTAGGTGTGCCAGGCTGGGAACGGCCCCAGGATCGGGGGAGGTTGATGGCCGAAGTGAACCAGCGGCTGCGTGCCGCCCGGCAGGCCATGTCCTCGCCGGCAAGCCCGGCCTTCGTGTTGAGCCGGTCCGAGCTCGCCGAGTTGGCCGGCGCCGCCATCTACCGTCACACCGGCCGGGTCGCCGCCCTCGACGGACATTACGTCGCGAAGCTCGAGCGCGGAGCGATCCGCTGGCCCGGGAGTGACTATCGGCGTGCGCTACGGGAGGTGCTGGGCGCGGCCGCTGACTCTGAACTCGGCTTCCGCCCGCCCCGCAGGGGCGCCGCCACCGCGCCACCGCGCACGTCGACGGTGTTGGCCGGGAACGAGACCGAGCGGGAGCGGCTGGCCGATGTGCTCGCGGGCCGGTGCCGAGTGGACAAGACCATCGTGACTCATCTGGCCGAGGTGGCTACCGCGCAGCGGCACATCGAGGAGACGATCGGGTCGTCGCGGGTGTTGCCCGCGACATTGGCTGAGATCGAACTCGTGGAGCACCTGATCCGGCAGGCCTGCGGCGAGGTGTGGTCCTCCCTGGTGGCCTTGCTGGCGGAACACCACCAGCTCGCCGGGTGGATGTCCGAGGACAGCGGCGATTCCCACGCGGCGCTGCGCCACATCGACCGGGGCATGCAGGCAGCCCAGGAGATCGACGGAGCCAACCTGGTGGCCTCGATGTTCGGGCTCAGATCGCACCTGGCCTGGGGGAGCGGGGACGCGGTCGGTGTGGTCGACATGGCTCAAGCCGGGCAGCGGGACTCGCACCGGCTCAGCCCTGCCGTTCTGGGGTGCCTCGCCCAGATGCAAGCCCGCGGACACGCGCTGCACAGCCAGGGTGCGGTCGCAGATCAGCTCATCGACACCACGGAGGGGCTCACCGACCAGGCACACACGCACCCCGAGGACGAGCCGTGGTGGATGTATTTCCAGACCCCGGAACGGGTGCTGTTCCAACGCGGAGTCGCCTACGTGGACCTGGGCCGACACCAGGAGGCCGGTGACCTGCTTGAGAAGGCACAAGCCACGCTCCCAGCCTCCTACCGTCGCGACCACGGCCGGTGGGCCGCCAGACTGGCCCTGTCCCGCGCGAACGACGGTGACCCGGCCGGCGCCCTGACCGCTGGACTGCAGGCACTGTCGATCGCGCTGGACACCGGCTCGGCCTACACGATCGCCGACCTGCGGCGCATGCGCCGGATCCTAGATCGCCAGCAGCC
>DASXOV010000220.1:0-22463 GCA_036494005.1 Pseudonocardiaceae bacterium
AAAAAACCACTCAAAGAAACCCCAACCCAACCAGACACACATCCAGCCAGGCCACAGGGTCACAAAACAAACATGGCACTAACATTCGGCACACTGTTGAGTTCTCAAAGAACAAACACACACCATCACAGACCACCACAATGGCCCGATCCAGGGTGATCACTTCCGACTGACCCGGTCCCAGCTCGATCGAAATCTTGTGAGAGATTCGCGGCGGGCCCAGCAACCCGTCCAGTTTAGCAGCTGTCCAGGCCGACGTCCACGGGACTCCGGCTGACTGCCCAGCTCGCTTCGCTCTGGCCGTCTCACCTGCCCCCCGTGGGGCGAGGAGAAAGTTACGCGGTGCGCCGGGTGGAAGTCAAATCGGCGTGCCGGCACGGTGTCGTCGCAGGTCAAGCATGGTTTTCCGCAGCACTCTCCGGAACAGGTCGTCGGCCCGGACGATACGCCGACACCGCCGGACTGCCGTTCACCCAGAACCGCCATGGTCGCTCAGGTGCAGCGGCGACGCCCACCCGTGGTCCGGTATTTACCTGTTCGGGGGGCACCGGGTCGCCGGGCAGAAGCTGCACCGGCGACCCCGGATCCGTGAGGTCCAGGCCGTTGTGCTCACGTCCCAGTCCGAGCAGCGTAGCCAGCCGGGCGGGACCACGGGCCAGCTCAGCGTCCGATCGGGCGGTGGGCCGGTGCCGACGAGCCATCTGAGGGTCCGACAGCACCTCGGCGGCGCGCAACAGCACGGCACCGGGTTCCCCGTCGGGCAGACAGGAAACGTTCGCGCAGAAGTGCATGCCATACACGAAGTACACGTAGAGGTGGCCCGGCGGGCCGAACATCACCGCGTTGCGAGCAGTACGACCACGGTACGAATGCGCCGCCGGGTCGTCCGCCCCACGGTAGGCCTCGAGCTCCACGAGACGAACCATCACGTCGCCCCCTGGCCGATCGGCCACGAGCCGGCAGCCCAGCAGCAGCCGAGCGGCCGGGAGGACATCCACAGCGAGCTGCGCCCTCGGTAGTGGTGCGCCCTCCCTGCTCACCCGGCGGCCCACGTCCGGTGGTCGGTGACTGAATGCCGGGCCCGCTGCAGCTGTTCGGCGACGCGTTCGGGCGCAGTGCCGCCGTAGGCATTGCGGGAACCGATCGATCCGGCGACGCTGAGCACGCGCTGGACGTCGCTGGTCAGGTCGGGATGGATGGCGTTGAGCTCACCCTCGGACAGCTCCGCAAGACCCGCTCCGCGCGATTCAGCCAGTCGCACGCAGGCCCCGGCCGCGTTGTGGGCAGACCGAAACGGCACCCCCTGGCGGACCAGCCATTCCGCAACATCGGTGGCCAGGGTGTAGCCGGCCGGAGCCAGCTCGGCGAGCCGGTCGGTGTCGAAGACGAGGGTGCAGATCAGTCCCGCCATCGCAGGCAGCACCAGTTCGAGCTGCTCGACCGAGTCGAACAGCGGCTCCTTGTCCTCCTGCAGATCCCGGTTGTATGCCAGCGGCTGCGCCTTGAGCGTGGCGAGCAACCCCGTGAGATTGCCCACCAGCCGCCCTGCCTTGCCCCGGGTCAGCTCGGCCACGTCCGGATTCTTCTTCTGCGGCATGATCGAGCTGCCCGTCGAGTAGGCATCGTCGAGCCTGACGTAACCGAACTCGGCCGTGGCCCACAGGATGATCTCCTCGGAAATCCGGGACAAATTGATACCGAGCATCGCCAGTACGAACGCGGCCTCGGCCGCGAAGTCACGGGACGCGGTGCCGTCGATGGAGTTCTCCACCGGCGCGTCGAAGCCGAGTTCAGCGGCCACAGCGGCGGGATCCAGCCCGAGCGACGAGCCGGCCAGCGCGCCGGAGCCATAGGGCGAGACGGCGGTCCGGGTATCCCAGTCCCGCATCCGGGCCACGTCGCGCAGCAACGCCTGGACGTGAGCTCCGAGGTGGTGGGCGAGCAGCACGGGCTGGGCGTGCTGCAGGTGAGTTCGGCCCGGCATCGGCACGTCCGGGTGAGCATCGGCCTGTTCGAGCAACGCGTCGACCACGTCGAGCGTGCCGGACGCTACGCGGCGCACCGCGTCCCGCAACCACATCCTCAGCAGCGTCGCCACCTGGTCGTTGCGAGAACGCCCGGCGCGTAACTTGCCGCCGAGATGGGGCCCGGCCCGCTCGATCAGGCCGCGTTCCAGCGCGGTGTGCACGTCCTCGTCCTCGGGAACCGGAGTAAAGGCACCGGAGGTGACGTCGGCACTGAGTTCGTCGAGCGCGGCGAACATGTCGTCCAGTTCACCGTCGTCGAGCAGGCCGGCGGCGTGCAGCACCCGGGCATGCGCCCGCGAACCACGAATGTCGTACCGCGCCAGCCGCCAGTCGAAGTGTGTCGACAGACTCAGCGCGGACAGCGCGGGGGCCGGTTTCCCACTGAATCGGCCACCCCACAGAGCCGTGCTCACGACTGCCCGTCCGGGAACTGATGGCTCGACCCTGCGAGCAGGTCTCGCGTCGGATGGCTCGACCCTGCGAGCAGGTCTCGCTTGGCAGCGGTCCTCGAGGGCAGTCCCCACAATTGCACGAAACCCTTGGCCAGGGACTGGTCGAAGGTGTCGCCCTCGTCGTAGGTGGCCAGGTTGAAGTCGTAGAGCGATTGCGTGCTACGCCGCCCGGTCACGGTTGCCCGGCCGCCGGCCAGCTCCAGGCGGATCTCCCCGCTGACCTGGCGCTGGGAGTCGGCGACGAACGCATCGAGCGCTCGCTTGAGCGGGGAGAACCACAGCCCGTCGTAGACCAGTTCGGTCCAGCGCTGCTCAACGTTTCGCTTGTACCGGGCCAGGTCACGCTCGATGGTCACGTTCTCCAGTTCCTGGTGTGCGGTGATCAGCGCGATCGCGCCGGGCGCCTCGTAGACCTCACGGCTCTTGATGCCCACCAGCCGGTCCTCGACCATGTCCAACCGGCCGACGCCGTGTTCCCCGGCTCGCGCGTTGAGCTGCTGGATCACTTCGAGCACGGTCATTCTTCTGCCGTCGATGGCGACCGGGACGCCGGACTCGAAGGTGATCACCAGCTCATCCGGCGCCTTCCACTCAGTCGGGTCGCTCGTGTAGGAGTACACGTCCTTGGTCGGGGCATTCCACAGGTCCTCCAGAAACCCGGTCTCCACCGCTCGGCCCCACACGTTCTGATCGACGGAGAACGGTGAGCGCTTCGTGACGTCGATCGGCAGGTCCCGATCCTCCGCGTAGGCGATCGCCTTCTCCCTGGTCCAGGCGTAGTCCCGGACCGGAGCGATCACTCGCAGATCCGGCGCGAGCGCGCCGATACCCACCTCGAAACGAACCTGGTCGTTACCCTTGCCGGTGCACCCGTGCGCCACCGTGGAGGCGCCGTGATACATCGCGGCCTCCACGAGATGCTTGACGATCAGTGGCCGCGACAGCGCCGACACCAGTGGGTAGCGATCCATGTAGAGCGCGTTGGCCTGCAACGCGGGCAGGCAGTACTGCTCGGCGTACTCGGTGCGGGCATCGGCCACGACGGCCTCCACCGCGCCACACGCCAGTGCCCGCTTGCGGATCGACTGCAGATCCTCGCCGCCCTGGCCGACGTCCACCGCGACGGCCACCACCTCGGCTCCGGTCTCCTCGGCGATCCACCCGATCGCCACCGAGGTGTCCAGGCCCCCGGAGTAGGCCAGTACCACCCGCTCGCTCATTCCTGTTCTCCCTTCGCAGCCGTGTCCACAGACCGGCCCTGGTGGTTGACGGACTGCTCGCCGGCTGGACGGGGCTCGCCGTCGTTGCCACTCGGGCGAGCCAGTGCCGTGAGGCGGTCGGCGAGTTGTGCCCCGCTGTGGGGTTCGCGGGCCACGACCATGATCGTGTCGTCTCCAGCGATGGTGCCGACCACATCGGCCAGCGCTGCCCGATCAAGCGCACTGGCCAGGAAATGTGCCGCACCCGGTGGTGTACGCAGCACGGCAAGATTCGCGCTGGCCTCGGCGGACACCAGCAATTCGGACAACAGCCGCCCGAGCCGAGCGGTACCCCCCTCGACGGCTCGAACCGGGCTGCCGTCCTCGGGGATCACATAGACCGGGGCGCCACCGTGCACGCCACGCAGTTTGACCGCACCGAGCTCGTCGAGGTCGCGGGACAGCGTGGCCTGGGTGACCGAGATGCCCTCCGCGGCCAGCTGGGTGAGCAGCTCGGTCTGGCTACGCACCGCACCGCGCGCGACGAGGTCGAGGATACGAGCCTGCCGTCCCGCCCGGCTGGGGGTCATCTCGCGCGCTCCGGTTCGAGCAACCAGGCCAGCAGGGCCTTCTGCGCATGCAGCCGGTTCTCCGCCTCGTCCCACACCGCGCTGGCCGGGCCGTCGAGCACGTCGTCGGTGATCTCCACGCCCCGGTGCGCGGGCAGACAGTGCAGCACGATGGCGCCGGGTGCGGCCCGGGCGAGCAAATCGGCGTTGATCTGCAGCGGACGAAACGGCCTGGTCCGATCGAGCCCGTCGCTCTCCTGCCCCATCGATGTCCAGGTGTCGGTGACCAGCACATCGGCCCCGTCGACGGCGGCGTGCGGATCGCTCAGCACGGTCGCACTCCCTCCGGTGTCTTGGGCTCGGTGCTTGGACGCCAGCAGTACCTCGGGCAGCGGCTGGAACCCCTCGGGAGCCGCCACCCGGACGTGCAGTCCGGCGGTGGTTGCGCCGAGCAGCAGTGAATGCGCCATGTTATTGGCTCCGTCGCCCAGATAAGTCAGCGTGAGTCCGGCGAGGCGACCGTGGCGCTCCCGGATGGTCTGCAGGTCGGCGAGCACCTGGCACGGGTGGAACTCATCGGTGAGCGCGTTGATCACAGGTACCCGGGAAACGCTGGCCATCGCCTCGATCCGGCGTTGCGCAAAGGTACGCCACACCACGGCATCGGCGTAACGCGACAGGACTCGCGACGTGTCCTCGATGGTCTCCTCGCGGCCCAGCTGCATAGCGCGCCCATCGATGATCACCGGGTGACCACCGAGTTGGGCGATGCCGATCTCGAAAGAGAGCCGGGTCCGGGTCGAGCTCTTCTCGAAGATCACCGCAACGGATTTCGGGCCCGCCAGCGGGGCGAATCCGAACGGGTCCACCTTGAACCGATCGGCCAGGTCGAGGATCTGCCACTGCTCGGCCGGCGTCACGTCATCGTCGCGGAGGAAATGCTTGATCGCCCTTGCGACGGCCATCACTGCGCCTCGTCGAGGATGGCGGGCAGGCCGGTGAGGAACTCCCGCGCCTGGCTCTCGGTGAGCACGAGCGGCGGAGCCAGCCGGACCCGGGTCGGCGTCGCCGGGTTGACCAGGAAGCCGGCCTCACGCGCGACGGTAGCGAGCTTGGCGGAGGCCGGGGCCGTCAGCGCGATCCCGATGAGCAGGCCCGCCTCGCTGACCGACCCGACGAGTGGATGGTGCAGCGCCGCCACCTCGGTGGCGATCTCCTTACCCAGCCGCGCGGCGTGGTCGATCAATCCGTCGGATGCGATGGTGCGCAGCACCGCCAGCGCCGCCGCACAGCAGACCGGGTTACCGCCGAACGTGGTGCCGTGCTGGCCGGGTTCGAGCAGCATACCCGACGGACCGAGCGCGATGCAGGCACCGATCGGGAGACCGCCGCCGAGCCCCTTGGCGAGCGTCACCACGTCAGGGTTCACCCCTACCGCCTGGTGGGCGAACCAGGTGCCGGTCCGGCCGATGCCGGTCTGGATCTCGTCGAGCACCAGCAGCGCCCCGTGCGCCGCGGTGATCTCCCGCGCGGCCTGCAGATACCCCACCGGAGGGAACACCACGCCGTTCTCGCCCTGGACGGGTTCGAGGAACACCGCGGCGGTGTCGGAGTCCACCACTGCTCGCAGCGCGGCAGTGTCCCCGTACGGGATGAACGTCACCCCCGGTGGCATCGGCTCGAACGGTTCCCGTTTGGCGGGCTGACCGGTGAGCGCGAGCGCTCCCATGGTGCGGCCGTGGAAGGCGCCCTCCGCGGAGACGATCGTGCGCCGGCCGGTGCGCCGCGCGATCTTGAACGCGGCTTCATTGGCCTCGGCGCCGGAGTTGCAGAACAGCACCCGGCCCGATCCGTTGCCGCCGAGCAGGTCGAGCAGCGTCTCGGCGAGGGTGAGGGCCGGCTCGGTGATATAGAGATTCGACACGTGCCCCAGGGTGCCCACCTGGTCGGTGACAGCGCGCACGACGGCTGGATGTGCGTGACCCAGCACGTTGACCGCGATTCCGCCCAGCAGGTCCAGGTATCGGCGGCCGTCGACATCCCACACCTCGGCACCAGCGCCACGAGCCAGCGCCAGGGGCGGCGTGCCGTAGTTGTTCATCAGCGCCGCCTGCCAGCGCTGCTGGAATTCCGCGGTGGACATCAACCGTCCTCCTTCTCGGGCAGCACCATCGTCCCGACACCTTCAGTGGTGAAAACCTCCAGCAACACCGAATGCGCCAGCCTGCCGTCGATGACGTGCGCCCGTGGCACTCCGCCCCGGACCGCTCGCAGGCAGGCCTCCATCTTCGGCACCATCCCCGCTGACAGTCCGGGCAACAACCCCGCCAGCACATCCGCGGTCACATGCGACACCAGACTCGACCGGTCCGGCCAGTCGGTGTAGAGGCCCTCCACGTCGGTGAGCACCACCAGCTTCTCCGCACCCAGCGCAACCGCCAGCGCCGCCGCGGCGGTGTCGGCGTTGACGTTGTGCACCACACCCGCGGCGTCCGGGGCCACCGTGGACACCACCGGGATGCGGCCCGCGTCGACGATGTCGACGACCGCTTCGGGGTTGACCGCCACCACGTCGCCGACCAGCCCGACGTCGACCGGAGCTCCGTCCACCGTGGCCGTCCGCCGGGCCGCGGTGAACAGATGAGCGTCCTCCCCCGAGATGCCCACGGCGAACGGGCCGTGCGCGTTGATCAACCCCACGAGCTCGCGGCCCACCTGGCCGAACAGCACCATGCGCACCACATCCATGGTCTCCGGCGTCGTGACCCGCAGTCCGCCGCGGAACTCCCCCGCGATGCCCAGCCGGTCCAGCATGGCGGTGATCTGAGGGCCACCGCCGTGCACAACGACCGGGCGCAACCCGGCCAGCCGCAGGAACACCATGTCCTGGGCGAACGCCTTCTTCAGCCCGTCGTCCAGCATCGCGTTGCCGCCGTACTTAATCACTACGGTCGACCCGTGGAAGCGCTGCAGCCAGGGCAACGCCTCCGCGAGTACCGCGGCTTTCTGCGCCGCCGCCCCGACCAGCACCTCGTTGGAAGTCATGACGAGTACGCGCTGTTCTCGTCGACATAGCCGTGCGACAGGTCGGTGGTGAGAACGGTGACCTCACCGGAGCCGAGGTGCAGGTCCACCTCCACGGTGATCTCCCGGCCGGACAGATCCGCCTTCGAACGATCCGCCGCCGCCGCACCGCCCTTGCAGAGCAGGACCCCGTTGATCTGGATGTTCAGCCTTTCGGGCTGCACAGTTGCCGATGAGGCACCCACCGCGGCGGCGATCCGGCCCCAGTTGGGATCAGACCCGAAGAAAGCCGTCTTGACCAGGCTGTCCCGGGCGACCGCGCGCGCCGCGGCGAGTGCATCGGCTTCGGTGGCCGCGCCCCGGACGTGGACGGCGATCTCCTTGGTGACCCCCTCGGCGTCGGCCTGCAGACCGCGGACCAGCTCGTGGCACACCTGCTGCACCGCGGCGGCGAACCGGTCCGGGTCGGGGGCGATCCCGGATGCTCCGGACGCGAGCAACAGCACCGTGTCATTGGTCGAGCAGCTGCCGTCGATGTCCAGCCGCTCGAACGTCGCGGTGGTGGCGGCGCGCAGCACCTCGTCGAGAGTGGACTCGTCGACGAGTGCGTCGGTGCTGAGTACGCAGAGCATGGTGGCCAGACCGGGGGCGATCATGCCTGCGCCCTTGGCGAAGCCCGCGACGGTCCAGCCGGCACCCGGGGCAACGGCCTGCTTGGGCACGGTGTCGGTGGTGAGCACCGCGGTGGCGGCGGTCAGGCCGGCTTCCGGGGTTGCGGCGAGCGCCGCCGCGGCGGCGTCCACTCCGGAGAGCACCGCGTCCAGCGGCAGCCGCTCGCCGATCAGCCCGGTGGAGCAGACCGCGACCTCGATCGCCCCGCAGTCCAGCACCTTCGCGACCCGCTCGGCGGTGGTGTGGGTGTCCTGGAAACCGCCGGGTCCGGTGCAGGCGTTGGCCCCGCCGGAGTTCAGCACCACCGCGCGCAGTCGCCTGCCGGTGAGCACCTGTGCCGTCCACAGCACCGGGGCGGCCTTGACCTGATTGCGGGTGAACACCCCCGCGGCCGCGTGCGACGGTCCGTCGTTGACCACCAGCGCCAGATCAGGGCCCGCACTGGCCTTGATTCCCGCCGCGATCCCGGCAGCCCGGAATCCCTTGGGTGCGGTGATGCTCATTGCGGTGTCCTCCCCGGATTCGCTGCATGTGGTGCTGACGCGAGTGACGCTGAAGGTTGCGCCGTCACGGAGCGATCCCCCAGCTGGGCAGGCCACTGGTCTCGGGCAGGCCCAGTGCCAGGTTGAGGCATTGCACGGCCGCTCCAGCGGTGCCCTTGGTGAGGTTGTCGACAGCTCCGACGGCGACCAGCCGGGCGGCATCGGTATCGACCGCGACCTGGAGCTGCACAGAATTGGAGCCCTGAACCGCACCGGTGGCCGGCCACCGCTGCGCGGGCAGCAGGTGCACGAACGGTTCCGCGGCGTACGCGGCGTCGAAGCACTGGCGGACCAGGGCCTGGTCGGCCAGCTGTCCGGCCTGCGGGCGCAGCTTCGCCGAGCAGGTGGCCAGTATCCCGCGCGGCATCGGTGCCAGCACCGGGGTGAACGACACCGAGACCGGCTCGCCCGCCACACCGGAGAGGTTCTGAACCATCTCCGGATTGTGCCGATGTGCGCCCGCCACCCCGTAGGCGCTGGCCGATCCCATCACCTCTGATCCCAGCAGGTGCGGGGTGAGTGCCCGCCCGGCACCGGACGTTCCAGATACCGCGGTGACCACGACCTCGGGTGCGATGAGCCCGGCCGCGAGTGCTGGGGCCAGCGCGAGGCTGACCACCGTCGGGTAGCAGCCGGGCACCGCGACCCGGCGCGCCCCGCGCAGCTTCTCCCGCGCGCCCGGCAGCTCGGGCAGTCCGTAGGGCCAGGTGCCGGCATGGCCGGTGCCGTACCAGCGCTGCCAGGCGGCTGGATCAGCGAGCCGGTGGTCAGCACCGCAGTCGATCACCACCGGGTCGCCCGGCAGGGCGGCGGCCAGGGCTGCGGAGTGGCCGTGCGGCAGCGCGAGAAACACCGCGTCGTGGCCGGCCAGCCGCTCGACGGTGGTGTCCGACAGCACTCGTCCGGCCAGCGGGATCAGATTCGGATGGTGTTCGCCGAGTGTGCTGCCCGCATTGCCACCGGCGGTGAGCTCACCGATCTCACACTCCGGATGGCCGAGCAGCAGCCGGAGCAGCTCGCCGCCCGCGTATCCACTCGCCCCCGCCACCGCGACCCTGAACACCATTGAATGATTATGCACTTTGATGCAACCTCATTCAACACCCAGTGGTCGGGTGCGGCCACCCGCGCAGAGGCAGAGTCAGGCGCGCAGCGTGGCGCCGTGTGCCTCGATGGCAGCGGCAACGGCGGCGTCGCGGGCTGCGGTGGCCTCAGTGGCGGTGAGGGTGCGATCCGGTGCCCGGAACCGCAGGGCGAAGGCCATCGACCGCTTTCCGGTGCCCACCTGATCTCCGGTGTAGACATCGAAGAGGCGCACGTCTTCGAGCAGCTCCCCGGCGCCCCGGCGCAGCGTGGCGGTCAGGTCCGCGACCGGCACGGTCACCTCGACGACCAGTGCCACGTCCTGCAGGACCGGCGGATACGGCGATACCAAAGGGGCGGGGCGGTGCTCGGTCAGCGGAAGAGCATCCAGGTCGAGCTCCATCGCACAGCTACGTGCGGGCAACCCCAGCGCTTCGATCACCGCCGGGTGCAGCTCACCCGCATGCCCTACCGGTACACCGGCAACCAGCAGCTGCGCACAGCGGCCGGGATGCCACGGGGCCGCCTCGGTGGCACGCAACTCGAGATCGACTCCGGCCGCTTCCCCGATCAACCGCGCGGCCTGTGCGGCGTCCGCCCAGACAGCCTGACGGCCCGGGCCCCACCAGCCACGGCGCTCCCGCTGCCCGGCGAGCACGACAGCCACATGAAGCGGCTGGTCGGGCAACGCGTTCTTCAGCGCGGTGAGCTCCGCATCGTCCGGCCGGTGCAGTACCCCGAGTTCGGGCAACGGCCCCGCGTCGGGCCGCGGCTGCACGACCTGCGCCACCCCGTAGAGCGCCACGTCGCGCTGCCCGCGGGCGACGTTGCGGACCAGCGCATCGAGCAGGGCCGGCAACAGGGTGGTGGCCAGCTGGTCGCGGCTGGATTCCAGCGGGTTGAGCAGCGCGGTGGTGTGCCGTCGCGGGTCGTCCTCCGGCAGGCCGAAGGCGTCCCAGGTGTCGGCGGAGACGAACGGACTGGGCACCACCTCGACGTAGCCCGCCCCGGCCAGGGTGCGGGACACCAGCCTGCGGCGGCGTTGTGCGAGGGTCAGGCCACGTCCGGGTGGTGCAGGCGGCAGTTCGGAAGGAATGCTGTCGTAGCCCTCCAGCCGCAGCACCTCCTCGACGAGATCAGCGGGCTGGGTCAGGTCAGGCCGCCAGGACGGCGGAATGGCGGTCACCGTGGTGACGCCGTCAGTACCACCGACCTCGACCGCGCAGCCGATCTGGGTGAGCCTGCGGACAGTGGCTCCGCGTTCGAATCGCCGCCCGGCCACCCGATCCGGCAGATCGATCGGCATGGTCACCGGTGCCTGCCGCGGGGGGGTTCCCAGGTCAGTGGTTCCCGGCCGGATCTCCCCGCCGCCGTAGCGGACCAGCAGCGTCGCCGCGAGCTCGGCGGCGACCGGTGGCAGGGCGGGATCAACCCCGCGCTCGAAACGCCGGGACGCCTCGCTGGGCAGTTTGTGCCGACGAGCCGAGCGAGCCACCGATGGCGGGTCCCAGGTCGCCGCCTCCAGCACCAGGTTGGTGGTCCTCGGGCCGATCTCGGTGCTCTCCCCACCCATCACGGCCGCCAGCCCGATCGGACCGCTGGCGTCGGCGACCACCATGTCGTCCGGGTCGAGGTCCCGGCTCACCCCGTCGAGCGTGGTGAGCTTCTCGCCTTCGGCGGCGCGGCGCACCACCAGGTCGCCATCCAGTTTCGTGGCGTCGTAGGCATGCAGCGGCTGGCCCAGCTCGAGCATCACGTAGTTGGTGATGTCGACGGCCAGGGAGATCGGGCGCATCCCGGCCAGCTGCAACCGCCTGCGCATCCACCAGGGAGAGGCGGCTGCCGGGTCGACGCCGGACACCCGGCGGGTCACGAACCGCAGGCAACCCTTCGGGTCCTCGATCCGCACCGGCCAGGTGGCGGCACCGGCTCTGGACAGCTCCAGCTGCGCGGGGTCGCCGTAGGGGACGTCGAAGGCGATCGCCAGCTCACGAGCCAGTCCCCGCACGGACAGGCAGTATCCGCGGTCGGGGGTGATCGCCAGTTCGATCACCGCGTCATCCAGCCCCAGCAGTTCAACGGCGTCTTCCCCGGGGGTGGCGTCGCCCGGGGCGAGCACCATGATCCCGGTGTGGTCGACACCGAGCCCGAGTTCGGCGACCGAGCAGATCATCCCATCGGAGCTCCGCCCGTAGGCGGTGCGTGCCGCGATCGTGAAGTCGCCCGGCAGCACCGTGCCGGGGCGAGCCACCACCACCAGATCCTCCACGGCGAAGTTGGTGGCACCGCAGACGACCCCGCGAGGTTCCAGCTCTCCGTCGTCGACCAGGCAGTAGCGGATGGGCTTCTTGAAACCGATCAGCTCCTCGATCTCCAGGATCCGGGCCACCACGAGTGGCCCGGTCACCGGTTCGAGCTGATGTACCTCCTCGACCTCCAGCCCGGCGCGCACGAAAGCATCCGCGATCTCGGTCGCGGTGGGGGCAGCGATGCCTTCGGGCAGCGCAACGTGATCGCGCAGCCACGACACCGGAACGCGCACTGCTCAGGCCTCCATTCCGAACGCACTGGTGAATCGGACGTCGCCCTCGACCATGTCTCGCATATCGGAGATACCGTTGCGGAACTGCAGGGTGCGTTCGATGCCCATGCCGAATGCGAAGCCGGAGTAGACCTCGGTGTCCACGCCGCAGGCGCGTAGAACGTTGGGATTCACCATCCCACAGCCGCCCCATTCCACCCAGCCGGGGCCACCCTTCTTCTCCGGAAACCACACGTCGACCTCGGCGGAGGGCTCGGTGAAGGGGAAGAACGAGGGCCGCAGCCGGGTGCGCGACGTCGCACCGAACATCGCCCGGGCGAATGCGTCCAGGGTGCCCTTCAGATGCGCCATGGTGATGCGCTTGTCCACCGCGAGCCCCTCGACCTGGTGGAAGACCGGGGTGTGGGTGGCGTCCAGTGTGTCGGTGCGGAACGTCCGGCCAGGGCACACCACATACACCGGGGGGTCTCGCTCCAGCAGGGTGCGCACCTGGACCGGAGAGGTGTGCGTGCGCAGCACCTGACCGGAACCCTCCGGGGCCACGTAGAAGCTGTCCTGCATGGTGCGGGCCGGGTGGTCCTTGCCGAAGTTGAGCGCATCGAAGTTGAACCACTCCGCCTCGAGCTCGGGGCCCTCGGCGACCTCATAGCCCATTGCGACGAACACGTCGGCGATGCGCTCGCTGAGCGTGGTGATCGGGTGCCGGGCGCCGGGCGGAACACGGTCCCAGGGCAGCGTGACGTCGACGGCCTCATCGAGCAGCACCCGCGCGTCCCGATCGGCCTGCAACTGTGCCCGGCGCCGATCGAAGGCCGTCTGGGCGGCGGCCCGGCTCTCGTTGAGGCGCCTGCCCGCCTCGGCCCTGGCCTTCGGAGGAAGCGCGCCGATCTCCCTGCGGGCGATCAACAGCGGCGACCGGTCGCCCAGGTGCGCGGGTTTCACCACGGCCAGCGCGTCGAGGTCGGTGGCCGCGGCGAACGCTCGCTCGGCGTCCTCGACGGCGCCGGCCAGCGCCTCAGGAGCCAGGACGGCAACCTGCTTGGGATCGTAGGATTCGTTGGTTGCGGACATGTGATGAGAAGCTCCTGGGCCTCCGGCTGGCCGGCGATGCCGGGGACCTGCCGTGACGGTAGACGGGTCGTGCTCAGATCCTAGGTGATCGGTTCAGCGGTCTTCGACTGCCTGCTCAGACGGCACGGGCCGGCGGTGCGCCCGCGCACTGGCGTACAGACAGACCGCCGCGGCGGTGGCCAGGTTGAGGCTCTCCGCCCGCCCGTGCAGCGGGATGGCGACGGCGTCGTCGGCGGCAGCGCGCAGCACCGGGTCCAGCCCGTGCGCCTCGCTGCCCAACAGCCACGCGGTGGGCGCGGCCAGCGCCCCGCAGTCGATCACGTCGTCGAGGTCGCGGCCGGCTGCACCGTCGGTGGCCAGCACCTGCAACCCGGCCTCCCGGCAGGCAGCGACCGCACGGAACGGATCGGGCTCGAGCCCCAGCGCGAGGTGGAACAGGCTGCCGGTCGACGCTCGTACGCACTTGCCGTTGTGCGGATCGACACTGTCCCCGGTGAACAACACCGCGCCGGCCCCGGCGGCGTCGGCGACCCGGATGACGGTGCCTGCATTGCCCGGATCGGCGACCCCGGCGAGGACCGCCACCAACCGGGTGCCGCGCAGCGCGTCCTGCGCCACTAGCCCGACGGTGGCGCAGACCGCCACGATGCCCTGCGGAGTCGCCGTGTCCGACAAGCCTGCGGCGGCTCGTTCGGTGATCAGCGACACCACGGCGTCGGCCGAGCCGAGCAGATCCGGATGCCGGGCCGCGGCACGTTCGGTGAGAAACAGCTCCTCCACCGACCCGAAGGCCAGTGCTTCCCGCACGGCCTGGGCACCCTCTGCGAGAAAACGCCCGGACCGTTCCCGGTCACGCCTGCGCAACAGCGTCCGCGCCGCGCTGACCCGAGGGGTCCGCTCAGTGAACAGACCCTCCCCGGATCGCGGCTGGGCGGGAATCGCGTGGCTCAGGCGGCGTCGCCGTCCTGCGGCTCGGGGGCGCTCGCCCCACGGCCGGCCGGCAGATTCGCCTTGGCGACCTCGACCAACGCGGTGAACGCGGCGGGGTCTGAGACGGCGAGCTCGGCGAGGTTCTTGCGGTCCACCTCGACCTCGGCGATGCGCAGGCCCTGGATGAGCCGGTTGTAGGTCATCCCGTTCTGACGCGCGGCGGCGTTGATCCGGGTGATCCACAGTTGCCGGAAGTCACCCTTGCGCGCCCGCCGGTCCCGATAGGCGTACTGCATCGAGTGGAGGATCTGCTCCTTGGCCTTGCGGTAGAGCCGGGAGCGCTGGCCGCGGTAGCCGCTGGCGGCCTCCAGCGTGATGCGGCGCTTCTTCTGGGCGTTGACCGCCCGCTTGACGCGTGCCACTGGTTCATCCTGTCGATCTCGGGGCGGCGGTAGCCGCCCAGGGTCAGAGTCAGAGCCGGAGTCGGGAGAGGCGGATGCTCAGCGACCGAGCAGCCGGCGAATCCGCTTGGCGTCCGGTGGGGCGACTTCGACCACCCCGTCCAGACGGCGGGTGAGCCGTGAGGACTTCTTCTCCAGCAGGTGGCGCTTCCCGGCTCGTTGCCGGAGCAGCTTGCCGGTGGCAGAGAGCTTCACGCGTTTCGCGGTGCCCTGGTGGGTCTTGTTCTTCGGCATGTCCGTCCTCGTCCTGCCACCCGAAGAGGTGGCCGTCGTCCTGCTCATCTGCGCTGCTCGCCAGGGCGTGCTGCAGGAGGTACGCCGGTCTGGCCGACGCACCGGATGGGCGGCCGCGGCAGGCCGCCCCGGTGTCACTCAGTTGGCTGCGACTGGGCTGCCTCGGCGTCAGCAGGCTGGGCCGCACCCCGATCGGCCCGCACCCCGCGCGGCTTGCTGCGGTGCGGGGCCAGCACCATCGTCATGTTCCGGCCGTCCTGCTTCGCGGAGGTCTCCACGAAGCCCAGTTCCTCGACATCGTGAGCCAGCCGCTGCAACAGCCTAAAGCCCAACTCGGGGCGGGACTGCTCGCGGCCACGGAACATGATGGTGACCTTGACCTTGTGACCTGCGGTCAGGAACCGCGACACATGGCCCCTCTTCGTCTCGTAGTCGTGCGTATCAATCTTGGGGCGGAGCTTCTGCTCCTTGATGACCGTCAACTGCTGGTTGCGGCGGGACTCACGAGCCTTCTGCGCTGTCTCGTACTTGAATTTACCGAAGTCCATGAGCTTGCAGACCGGCGGCCGGGCCTGCGCTGCGACCTCGACAAGATCGAGGTCCGCCTCTTGAGCCAGCCGCAGTGCGTCCTCGATCCGGACGATACCGACCTGCTCGCCGTTCGGTCCGACCAGCCGGACCTCGGGAACGCGAATGCGTTCGTTAATGCGCGTTTCGACGGTGATGTGGCCTCCTCGGGTCGTCATGCATCCTGCGGTGCGACCCAGCGTGATGGCCCTGCCCGGTGATGCACCCCCCGGACGCAGGACGGCCCCGCTGCCTGGTGGCATGCGGGGCCCACATCCGACCGGCCGACGCCGCCGGTGTCTGGTCGACACCGCACGACATAACGCCGGAATCCAGCTGAGGATTCCGGTGACCGGACCCGTCCGCCTCACGGCAGCGCGGGTGGGAGCGGGGCTCCTCTTGCGGCTTCCGCCGAGGCAGAAACTGGTCGCGCCGGACAGATTAGCATCTGCCCGGGACAGTCATAGCGCACAGTCTCGCACGCTGTGCTCCCCCGTCGCCAGGACCGGAAGGGGTGCCAGTCGCCCCCCAGCCCGTCGCCCGGCACTGCTCAGCCGGAAGAGTCGCTACGAGCCGGCAGCTGCGGTGACACGGCGACGCCGCACCGGTGCGGACTCTGTGTCGACGACGGTGCGCAGGAACTGTCCTGTGTAGCTGGTGTCGACGGCCGCGACCTGCTCGGGGGTGCCCTCGGTGATCACCATGCCACCGGCGGCGCCGCCCTCGGGACCCATGTCGATCACCCAGTCGGACGTCTTGATCACATCGAGGTTGTGCTCGATGACGATCACGGTGTTGCCCTTGTCGACCAGGCCGTTGATGACGCCGAGCAGTTTGCGGATGTCCTCGAAGTGCAGCCCGGTGGTGGGCTCGTCGAGCACATAGACGGTACGGCCGGTGGAGCGCTTCTGCAGCTCGCTGGCCAGCTTGACCCGCTGAGCCTCCCCACCGGACAGCGTCGGCGCGGGCTGGCCGAGCCGGACATAACCCAGCCCGACGTCCACCAGGGTCTTCAGGTGCCGGTGAATCGCTGAGATCGGCTCGAAGAACGCGGCCGCCTCCTCGATCGGCATGTCGAGCACTTCCGCGATGGTCTTGCCCTTGTAGTGCACCTCCAGGGTCTCCCGGTTGTACCGGGCGCCCTGGCACACCTCGCAGGGCACGTACACGTCGGGCAGGAAGTTCATCTCGATCTTGATGGTGCCGTCGCCCGCGCAGGCCTCGCAGCGCCCGCCCTTGACGTTGAACGAGAACCGGCCGGGCTGGTAGCCGCGCACCTTGGCCTCGGTGGTGGCGGCGAACAGCTTGCGGATCCGGTCGAACACCCCGGTGTAGGTGGCCGGGTTGGATCTCGGGGTCCGCCCGATCGGTGACTGGTCGACCTGGACCAGCTTGTCGACGTGATCCAGCCCGGTGACCCGGGTGTGCCTGCCGGGTACCTGCCGGGCGCCGTTGAGCCGGTTCGCCAGCACGGTGGCCAGGATGTCGTTGACCAGTGTCGACTTTCCCGAGCCGGATACTCCGGTGACCGCGACCAGGGTGCCGAGCGGAAAGGCCACGTCGATCCCGCGCAGGTTGTGCTCGCGCGCCCCGATCACGGTCAGCCGCCGTGAACGGTCCACCTTGCGCCGGGCGGACGGCGTCGGAATGCTGCGCCGACCCGACAGGTAGGCCCCGGTGAGCGAGGTGTCGTGGCGCTCCAGCCCGGTGTACGGACCGCTGTAGACCACCTGACCACCGTGCTCCCCCGCCCCGGGGCCGATGTCCACCACCCAGTCGGAGCTGCGGATGGTGTCCTCGTCGTGCTCGACCACGATGAGCGTGTTACCCAGGTCGCGCAGCCGGGTGAGGGTCCCCAGCAGCCGGTGGTTGTCCCGGTGGTGCAGCCCGATCGACGGCTCGTCCAGCACGTAGAGCACCCCGACCAGGCCGGAGCCGATCTGGGTGGCCAGCCGGATCCGCTGCGCCTCACCTCCGGACAGCGTGGCCGAGGCCCGGTCCAGCGACAGGTAGTCCAGACCGACGTCGAGCAGGAACCGCAGCCGAGCCTGAATCTCCTTGAGCACCGCCCCGGCGATCATCGCCTGCCGGGTGTCGAGGTGCAGCCCGTCCAGAAACTCCGCGGCATCCCGGACGGATAGCGCGGAGACGTCAGCGATGGACTTCTTGCCTTCCGTGGTGTGTGGAAGGGTCACCGCTAGGATCTCGGGTTTGAGCCGGGTGCCATGGCAGGCGGGGCAGGGCACGTCCCGCATATAGCCGTCGTATTTCTCCCGCATGTACTCCGATTCGGTCTGACTCATCCGCCGTTCGAGGAACGGAATGACCCCCTCGAAGGCGGCGTAGTAAGACCGCTCGCGACCGTAGCGGTTGCGGTAACGCACGTGCACCTGCTGGTCGGCGCCGTGCAGCACGGCCTTCTGTGCGCCGACCGGCAGTCGTCGCCACGGGGTGTCCGTCCGGAATCCGATGGTCTCGGCCAGCGCTTCCAGCAGCCGTTCGAAGTAGTCGGCGGTCTGCCCGGTGGCCCACGGCGCGATGGCGCCTTCCGCCAGTGACAGTTCCGCGTCGGGCACCACGAGTTCGGGGTCGACCTCCTTGCGCACCCCGATACCGGTGCACTCCGGGCACGCGCCGTAGGGCGAGTTGAAGGAGAAGGATCGCGGTTCCAGATCGTCGACGCCGATCGGGTGGCCGTTCGGGCAGGCCATCCGCTCGGAGAACCGGCGCTCCCGGTGTGGGTCGCGCTCGTCACGGTCGACGAAATCGAGCACCACCAACCCGTCGGCGAGTCGCAGCGCGGTCTCCACCGAGTCGGTGAGCCGCTGCTTGGCGCTGTCCTTGACCGACAGCCGGTCGACCACCACGGAGATGTCGTGCTTGTCCTGCTTCTTGAGCTTGGGCGGGTCGGTGAGCGGGTGCACGGTGCCGTCCACGCGTACCCGGGAGTAACCCTCGGACTGCAGTTCGGCGAACAGGTCGACGAACTCGCCCTTGCGGGTGCGGACCACGGGCGCCAGCACTTGGAACCGGGTGCCCGGCTCCAGGGCGAGCACCTGGTCGACGATCTGCTGCGGGGTCTGCCGGGAGATCGGCTCATCGCAGACCGGGCAGTGCGGCTCGCCGGCCCGTGCGTACAGCAACCGCAGGTAGTCGTGCACCTCGGTGATGGTGCCGACAGTGGAGCGGGGATTGCGGCTGGTCGACTTCTGGTCGATCGACACGGCCGGCGAGAGGCCCTCGATGAAGTCGACGTCGGGCTTGTCCATCTGGCCGAGGAACTGCCGGGCGTAGGCGGACAGCGATTCCACGTATCGGCGCTGGCCCTCGGCGAAGATCGTGTCGAAGGCCAAGCTGGACTTGCCGGAGCCGGACAGGCCGGTGAAGACGATGAGGCTGTCCCTCGGCAGGTCGAGGTCGACGCTGCGCAGGTTGTGCTCGCGCGCGCCGCGGACGACGAGGCGGTCTGCCACGGTGTTCCCTTCGGAACTCGCGATCCGTTCGGATCCGGTGTGTCTGGGGCCCGGTCAGCCCGCCGGCGCGGCCCGATCCGAGCGCGCACAGCGGCCGAAGCCGAAGCGTCGTCCATGCTATGCGCCCGGTCTGACAGAACCGGTCTCCCGCCCCCGCCCCGGCACCGACGCATGCCCGACCATGAAGGATCGTGTCGCTGTACCCGTCAGCGGACTTCGATGTGAGCAGCGTGCCCGCTCGAGCGCGCCAGCCGGGAGTCGCGGGTCAGCAGTGGGCATTCCAGCGCCTCCGCAAGGGCAACGTAGGCAGCGTCGTAGGCGGGGACGTTGTCGCGCAGCTGAAACGCCCGGCGGCGTAGGCCGTCCCCGAACGGCCAACGCTGTACCGGCAGATCCTCGAAATCGGTGAGCAAGTCCCCGGCCCTGGCCGCGCTGACGTGCCCCACCCAGAGTCAGCCCACGTAGCGTCGAGACGACCTCGACATCGAGCAGGGTTGGACCGTGCAGTTCCTCGGCCGCCAGATAGGCGCGCAACTCCTCAGTTCCCTCGATCGTGGTGAGTGCGTCGACCAGCGCGGCGCTGTCCACGACGATCAATGGCCGGACCGGCGGCGAAGTTGTTCCTCGCGTTCCGCCCGGCCTGCCGCGACGATGTCGAGCGCCGACACGTCGACACGCTCAGCGCGCCGAGCAGCACGATCGAGGACCTCACCGACCGTCGGCCTCGCCACCTCACGGTTGACGAGCTTCAACAGGTAGGCGTTTTACCGCGCGCGGCAGCGCGCGCCTTGACGGCGCGCCGCGTCACCACCCAACCTGACGATCCCCCGCGACATAGCATCGTCTCGCCGGAGTGGTTCGAAACATTGACACGCGCCTGTCGTGCTTACCGAAGGGGTGGTTGCAGTGAGCACTTACGGTGTGGCAGCACGGCGTTGGGCTCATGGCTGGGAGTTGCACCTCTTCGACGGGGAGATCGAGGTCGGTGTCACCCAGTGCCGAACCCTCGCCAGTGCGGAGCGCATGGCGCGCGACTACCTCGCCCTCGACCTCGGCAGAGAACCCGGAGACTTCACCGTCGTGATCACACCCGAGCTCGACGGACCCCCCGCCCATCTGACTGTTGATCTTATTTGTGCGGCAGAATCAAGCCGTGATCGTGCTAGCTGGCCTGGTGCCGCGACGCGCCGAGTCGGCGGTGACCGAGGCGCTGGCGGACAGGCGTGTGGTCCTTATCAACGGCGCTCGCCAGGCCGGCAAGAGCACTCTGACCAGGCCGGCTGTCAGCCGCCAACCAGGGGCAGTGATCCGCCCTGCTGCTGCACGGTATGCCTCGCACCATCCGACCGTAGGAGGACAACGTGCCAGGTGTGCCCCCCGAGAATCTTGCAGAGACAGACTTGCTCCGCGAACTGGAGCATCTCCACACGACTCGCCACGGCACTTTCCTGCACGGCGCACCTGAGGCGCTGCGCGAACACAGCAGCCGCACCGCACAGCTCGAGGAGGAATACCTCCGGCGTCATCCCGAACGGGAGGTCGACCCGGCCCGCACCCGGTCCGGCGCTCGGGGTGAAGACGGGAGTGCGGGCCTCGGCGCGGGGTGAGCGGGGGCGCGACCGCCTTTGATCAGCAGTCAGAGGTCGACGACGATCTCCCGGTTCTCCTCGCGGACCGGGTGGACCTGAACCAAGAAGTCGCCGTTGAGGCAGGAGCCGTCGGCGACGGAGAACATGTGGTTGTGCAGCGAGCAGACGATCTTGACGTGGGTCGGCCTGCCCATCTGCCAGCGGGCCGCCAGCATGAGGGCAGACCGCGTCCATCGCGCGCAGCGCGCCGTCACGCAACCAGAACACCGCGATCTGCCGCCCGCCGGCGGCGAAGGCCCGGCCCTCGTCGTCCTCGCGCTGCGGGTATTTGATGCCCATAGCCGCCAGATCCACCCCGGCCACCTTGAGCTTGGTCGCCATCCGCGACCCGTGGTACGCCGCCTTCGGGTCGGCTCCGGTGATGTGGTCGGCCAGCACACTCGCCTGCTCCCACAGCGGCGCGACCGGGCCACACCGCTCCGCGGTGCTACGCGCACTCACCGACCGCATAGATGGCGGGATCGTCGACCGAGCGCATCTGGTCATCGACCACGATCGCCCGCTCCACCGTCAACCCAGAGACCACCCCGAGTCCGACGTTGGGCCGGATGCCCGCGGTCACCACCACCATGTCAGCGTCGATCACGCTGTCGTCGTCCGAACACCACGCCGCTCACGGCACCGTTACCGACAACACCGTGACTGCGCACCACGCTCGTCCGCTTGCCGGTGTGCACGGTGATCCCCAACCGCTCGACAACCTTGCGGAGGATGGCAACCGCCTCCTCATCGAGCTGCTGGTTCATCAGGACCGACCCGGACTGCACCACGTGCACCTCGAGTCCGTGCTGCTGCAACCCGTACGCCGCCTCGAGACCGAGCAGGCCCCCGCCGATCACGACGGCGGCGCGGTGCTGCGTGGCGTACTGCACCATCGCAGTGGTGTCGTCGAGGGTGCGGAAGCCGAAGACGCCGGGGGTGAGCGCGAGACGTCGGCGCCAGCCGACAATGTTGATCCTGTCTGCGCACAGACCCACACCCTCGCTGCAGGCCGGGTCGCACGGCAGGAGAACCACAACTCTGCGAGAGTTCGGCCCAGCGTTCCGGGAAACGTCTCGTCGCGAGTGCTCCCGGTCATCGCAGCGCACCCCACGAGACGGCGGTGTCATGATAGAAGACGCGCATACGACGGCGCCAACGGTCACCGGAGCGTGGCCAGCTCACCTCGCCACCATCGGAGCTGTCCGGTTCGGACGCCGCAGTCAGCACTTCGATCAATCCGTTGCCTTCTACCGCGACCTGGTTGGTCTGCCGATTCAAGAGACCTTCCACGGCAGCTACGGAACCGATGGTGTCATCTTCGGCCTTCCCGGAACCTCGGTCACGCTCGAGATCGTGCGCTCCGAAGAACCCGTTCCGGTCGATGCCCATGATCAGCTGTGCCTGTACTTCCCCAGCCAACGGGCGCGAGACGACGCCCGACACCGACTTCTGGCAGCGGGCCTTCAGCCAGTCCAGTCACACCCATACTGGGAAGCGACCGGCGCGGTGACCTATCGCGATCCCGACGACCGAGAGGTCGTCTTCGCCCCCTTCGTCTACGGGCACAACGAGCCCATCGGCACCAGGTTCGACGGCGAACATGACTTCCCCTCAAGCCGAGAACGCTGACGCCATCGGCGGTACCACGCCAACCCCACACAGTGCGATGAGCTGACGTCACACACCGTCTGTGAGCGGTGGCATCACCGGGCCACGGTTGCCTCGTCGAGCAGCTCACCCAGCTGCCCAGTCACACCATTGGTCATCACGAACGTGGTCTTGATCGCCCCCTCGAACGTCAACCACACCCTCCCGCTGCTCCCCGAACCCTGCCGCGTCACGATCAGCGTGGTGAACTCGCCGTCCGGCGTGCGACCCCGCATCGTCCCGCGAAACGTCTCGTCGCGAATGCTCCCGGTCATCGCAGCTCACCGCCGGACAGCGTCAGTGTGGCAATCACAGTGTCGATCATGGGCCGGACCCTAG